>CABYHH010000006.1 GCA_902518835.1 uncultured Pelagibacteraceae bacterium | reverse complement strand
GAACGTCTTTTCTGCCACCAGGTTTTACCCAGTTTAACTCCATTAATATTTCAATTGTATTGGTACCAAATGCCACTCCTCTTATTTCCTCAATTTCAGCTCTAGTAACTGGTTGGTGGTAGACAATAATAGCTAATGTTTCAATGGCTGCTTTAGATAGTTTTTTTTCAACAGTCTTTTCTTGAATCATTAAACTTGATAAGTTTGATGAAGTTCTAAATGACCATTTTTTTGATATACAAACTAAATTAATACCACGTTCTTTATATTCATTTTGCAACTTGAGCAAAACTTTTTCTACATCAATTTTTTTCGAGATTTTATTTTCTATTGTCTCAATATCCAATGGTTCAGCTGCAGCAAAAATAATTGCTTCAATCTCTTTTTCAACAGAAGAAAGTTTAGCTGGAAAAGTTATGATATTATCTTTTTTTGATATTTTTTTTTTAATCATTTATTTTCCTTAACGAAAATTTCATCAAAGAGTTTTTCTTGTTTAATACTAAGATTGCCCTCTTTCACTAATTCTAAAGAACCAGCAAATATTCCTGCCTTACCGGTTCTTTTATACTTTGAGTTTTTTGAAAAATTTTTTGGTATCAAGTCGTCTAATTTTTTCCAATCTAATAAACTTCCAAAAAAAGATTGTATCGTTTTTATACCCTCTTCTGTAGTTAATACTGGTAATTTGGGAATATTTATTCTCTGAAAATCTTTTGTCATCAATATTGATGCATATGTTTTTAATAATTCAAATAAATTTATTTTTATTTCACTATTATATATTGGTTTTATACCAGCCCTCATTCCTCTAGTTCTAATTTCTCTTCCAAGTCTTTTTCTTTTCAACATTTGATCAGATAAGAGTCTTATCAATTCAAGTTTCTTTAATTGTAATTTTAATCTTTCTGCAACTTCTTGTGCTTTAAATTCCTCTTCAGGTGTACCAGGTAACAATAATTTTGACTTTAAATACGCTAACCAAGTGGCCATAAGTAAATATTCAGAAGCAATTTCTAAATCCAAATTTTCTTTATTAGTAATAAATTCGTGAAATTGATCAGCGAGTTTAGTTATTGAGATATCTTCCAAATTAACTTTTTGTGATTTAGCTAAATCCAACAGCACATCTAGAGAGCCATTGTAAGTATCTAAATCAACTTTGAACAATGAAGAATCAATTACGGACATTAAATAATACTAACTTAAAATCTTATAAAATTGCGATGTTTTTTTAACAATAAATTTATCTAGTAAAGGCGAATTTTTTGCAACAATTTCCATCTCTCTAAAATTAGCATTACAATGTAAAGCTATATTACAACCAGCTCTAAACGTTCTGATTGTATTTTCTTTAAGAGAATCTTTTAAACTTTTCATTGATAAATCATCAGATATTAAAATATTTTTAAATCCAATTTTATTTCTAATTATTTTGATTAACTTATTTGAGTGTGTAACTGTATTGATGCTATCAATATCTTTAAAGATGATATGCGCAGTCATTGCGAAGAAAGTTTTTTTGTTTTTAAATGCTTTAAAATCGTTCTTATAAAGAAAATCAGATTTCTTTTTAACAATTGGTGTAAAATGATGGCTATCAACTTTAGCTAATCCATGACCAGGAATATGCTTAATGACAGTACCGATGTTATTTTTATGAAAATGCTTAATGCAAAAATCCCCCAGTTTTGAGACAACTCTTGGATTTTCACCAAAAGACCTGCTTCCAATTACATTGCTACATCCTTTAACCCTTAGATCTAAGACTGGAACGGTATTGATGTTTATACCTACAGATCTCAGTAAAGAAGAAGTTTTATTTATAAATAATCTATAAATAAAATCAAAATCTTTAGAATCATTTTGAAATTTTTTTCCAAAGAATTCAGAAGTTAAATTTTCAAATGATATCAAATTTTTAAAACGATTAATTTTCCCCCCTTCTTGATCTATCAATATTGGATAATTATTATCATGAAAAAGCTTTCTGATAGATTTAGTCAATTTTAATGTTTGGTTAATATTTTGTATGTTTCTAGAAAATAAAATTACGCCCCAGGGTTTATATTTTTTTAAAAATATTTTTTCGTTTCTAAGAAGTTTAATTGTTTTAATTCCAGTGATAAAAGAACGACGATTATTCATTAGACTCTAGTAATTTCCAAAAGTTGAACTTTTTTTTATTTTTATTATTAGATTGCTCGACATACTCTATTATATCTTTAGTATCATCTTCTAGAACTGGAATTTTTTCAGCGTATTTATCTATTCTTTCATTAATATTATTCAAGGATCTGTATGATTTTTTTTTATTTGTATCTGAAAAATAATATCTAGAAGTCAAGAATAAGAATAAAATTATTATTGTTACAAAAAAGAAATATTTAAATTTATTAAACATTACATTTTTTCGGGTACAGTTACCCCAAGAACGTTCATTCCTGTTTTAATAGTGTTAGATACGGCTTTAAGGAAAATCAATTTATCATCTGAAATTTCATTTTTGTTATTTATAAATCGTTTCTCAGGATTGTCTTTGCCAAGATTCCAATAAGAATGGAATAAAGATGCTAATTCAAATAAAAATACAGGAATTCTGTGCGGTTCAAGTTTGTTACATGTAATCTCTACACACTTAGGCCATTCAGAAATTTTTTTAATTATGTCTATTTCATCCTTAGAATATTCAAAATTATAATTTTTAATTACCTCATCAGATTTAATATCTTTTTTTATGTGTCTAAAAACTGATGATATTCTTGCATAACAATATTGAACATAATACAGAGGATTATCTTTTGATTTTTCAATAACGTTATCAAAATCAAATTCAAGCTCAACATCACTACTTCTGTTCAACATAATAAATCTAGTTGCGTCTTTACCAACTTCACTAACAAGATCTTCTATAGTTATATAGTCACCTTTTCTTTTAGACATTTTGAAAGGTTTTTTATTTTTTATTAATTTAACCAACTGACTTACTTTGCAAATTAATTTACCTTTAGTATTTGATAATGCGTCAACTGATGATGAAATTCTTTTAATATAACCAGCATGATCTGAACCAAGAATATTAATCAGATAATCAAATTTTCTATCTAATTTATTCTTATGGTATGCTACATCACCAGCAAAATATGTCCAAGCACCATCAGATTTCTGCATAGCTCTGTCTTTATCATCTCCAAAGTCAGTTGATCTAAATAATAATTGCTCACGCTCAACCCATTTATTTTTATCCTCACCCTCTGGAGCTTTTATTTTTCCTTTGTAAACAAAATTATTCTTTTCAAGATATTCAACTACTTTTTTAACCTCATCATTATTTACTAAATCACTCTCTTTAACAAAATTATCATGATATACCCCCAATTGAATCAAATTTTTTTTAATTAATTTTAATGCTTCATTTATAGATAATTTTGTTAATTGTTTTGAAATAGTGTCAAAATTTTTAAAATCTATTGATTTATTTTCATTAATAATATTTTGAGCAAAATTAATCAAATAATCACCAGGATACAGATCTTCATCATTAACAGGGAAAGTTTCTTTGTATAAAATTTCTTTAATACGAGCATGAATTGATTTAGTAAAATTTATAATTTGATTACCATAGTCATTAACATAATACTCTTTAACAACTTTATGTTTATTAAATATTAAAATATTACTAATAACATCACCTAAAATTGCACCCCGACAATGCCCAACATGTAAAGGACCAGTGGGATTTGCTGAAACAAATTCTAATAAATAATTTTTCTTAGGCTCTTTTTCATTTACACCAAAACTTTTTGAATTTTCAATTATAGTTTTTGTGAAATTAGTCCAAAAAATTGGTTTAAACTTTATATTGATAAAACCTGGTTTAATTACATTTATATCATCTATAAATTTATCTTTTTCTTTAATTGACTGAACTATTATATTTGCAATATCCTCCGGTTTTTTTTGATTAGATTTTGATAAAAACATAGCAACATTAGTAGATATATCTGAATTAAATTTAGATGGTGGAACCTCTGCAGTAATACCATCTAATTTAGAGGGAATGATCAATTTATTTTTTTTTGATAATTCAATAACAATTTTTTTAATTTTTTCTAAATAATTGTCAAAAATATTCATTTTATTTTATTGTAAAGATTAATAGCAAATCTATCAGTCATTCCTGAAATAAAATCTGAAATTGCTCTATATTTATCTAAAGACAACTCTGTCTTTGTTAAAAATTTTCTTGGTTTATTTTTTATCTTATTAAATAATTTCTTGATAATAACTTTCCCATTATTATTTCTCAATAAAACGCTCTTGTTATTGTACATTTTAGTTTTTAAAAAATACCTAATATCTTCTAAAGATCTTAAAGTATTGTCAGAAAAATCTACCATCAATTTTTTTGTATATCTCATATCATTAAATGATCTAATTTGGTTTTTTTTTAAATTATTTTTAGTGTTTATTATTAGATCTTTTATCATAGAATCAATTGAGTCTCTTATAATTTGATTAGTTGCAATTTTATAGTTACTTTTGTTAATCTTATTTTTATATCTTTGAAAAATTTTTTTTAAAAAATTAATTTCCGTTAATTCCTCTAATTTAAATAAATTTGCTTTTATCCCATCTTGCATATCATGGTTATTATAAGCTATGTCATCTGAAATTGCTGCTATTTGTGCTTCTAATGAGGGAAATGTTTTTAAATTGATCTTATTTTTAAATTTTTTTAAACCAATTAAACTTTTAACTTTCTCCAGATTATCTAAAGGTCCGTTATGCTTTAGTAATCCCTCAATAGTTTCTAATGTTAAGTTTAATCCTTTAAATTTTAAATATTTATTTTCCAAAAACATAACAATACGTAATGTTTGTAAATTATGATCAAAACCTCCATGAGAGGCCATACACTCATTTAGCGATTCTTCACCTGCGTGACCAAAAGGCGTGTGACCAAGATCATGAGCGAGGCTTAAGGTCTCTGTTAAATCCTCATTTAAATTGAAATGTCGTGCTATAGACCTTGCTATTTGAGCGACCTCCATAGAATGAGTAATTCTAGTTCTGTAATGATCTCCCCCTGTATTCACAAATACTTGGGTTTTATGCTTTAATCTTCTAAAAGACGCACTATGAATTATTCTATCCTTGTCTCTTTGAAAAGGAGATCTATATTTAGATAAAGGTTCTTTAATAATTCTTCCTTTACTTTTAAATAATCCTATCTTTGAGTATTTTTTCATCCTTTAAAATAAATTATTAAGTACTATAATAGTAATACCAATGATCGATAATGATAAAAGAAATTAAATTTACTGATAAAGCACTAAAACAGATCGATACTTTGTTATCAAAAAAAAATAAGGGGTCTTTTTTTAGAATCGCTATTAAAGGGGGTGGTTGCTCCGGATTTCAATATGAATTTACTTTTGATCACTCAAAGGCAGAAGATGATTTAAATTACCAAAATATCCTTATCGATAAAGCCTCTGCAGATCTTTTAAAAGGATCAGAAATTGATTATGTATCAGAATTAATAGGTGAGCAATTTAAGATAACTAATCCACAAACGAAGTCTTCTTGTGGTTGTGGTGTTTCTTTTTCTCTTTAATGTTAATTTCATCGTGGAACGTTAATTCAGTCAGAGCTCGAATTGATAATATTAAAAGTTATCTTCTAAAATATAAACCTGACATTTTGATGATGCAGGAAATCAAGACTGAGGATGTTAATTTTCCATATGACGATTTTTCCTCAATGGATTATGAAAGTCATGTATTTGGTCAAAAAAGCTACAATGGTGTTGCAATAATTTCGAAAAGAAAATTGAAAAATATCAAAACAGATCTAATAAAAGATAAGCTAAAACAATCAAGAATAATCTCAGCCGAACTTGAATATAAAAAGAAAAATATTCAATTAATTAATATTTATACTCCAAATGGTAATCCTGTAGATACTGAAAAATATGATTATAAAAAAAAATGGCTGGATGACTTAATAAAACAATTAAAAAACTTAATTAAAAAAAATCAAAATATCATTCTTGCGGGTGACTTTAATATTATTCCAGCAGCAGAGGATGTTTATAATCCAAAAAGCTTTGAGGATGACGCTTTGTTTAGATTAGAAATTCGAAAAAGGTTAAGAGAAATGATTAATCTTGGTTTTAATGATGTTTATAGGCATTTTAATGAGACTAAAGAAGGATATACCTTTTGGGATTATATGAGAGGAGCGTGGCAAAAAAATAATGGTATGAGAATAGATCATTTTTTAGTATCTAATTCAATAATAGACCAAATAAAGTCTATAAACATCAATAAAGATCCTAGAGGTAGAGAAAAACCCTCAGATCATACTCCAATTGAGATAACTTTAACCTAACAACCTTTAAAAGATTTTGACATATTTCCAATTAATTGAAAATATAAATCCTTACCAGGATCTAGTGTAGCTCCTAACGGGTCTATAACTCCAGTTGCAATATTAGTATCTTTTGCAACTGCCTTGATAATATCTGGGTTGAATTGAGGTTCTGAAAATATACAACTCACTTTATCATGTTCAATTATTTCTCTAATTTCAGCTAATTGTTCGGCTCCAGGCATTACATCAGTATTCACAGTAAATGCTCCTAGAATATTTACACCAAATCTTTTTTCGAAATATTGATATGCATCATGAAAAACAATTGATTTAAAATCTTTATTTAAATCAGATTTTACTTTTTTAGTAAGCTTATCTAAATCTTTATGAGCTTTTTTAAGATTTGCCTTATATTTTGCTTCATTCTTTTTATCATTTTCGATCAGATGTTCTGCCATTTCACTCAAAATTACTTTTGCATTCATTGGGTCTAGCCAAATGTGGGGATCAAATTCACCGTGCGCATGACCTTCATGACCGTGACCATGATCGTCGTGGTCGTCTTCTTTATGTCCTTCTTTGTCATGATCATCATCATGTCCATGTTCTTTATCTTTATCATGGTCGTGATCATCGTGATCATCCTCCTTTTTTGCATGATCATCATGATCATCTTTTTTGTGACCATGATCATCATGTTCTTCAAAGATATTTCTTTCTCTAAATTTAAGTTTAGTTAAACCTTTAATTTCCATTAACTCAATTTTTTCAGCTTTTTTCGCTATAGACTTTAGTGGTTTTTCTAAGAAACTTTCTATATCTTCACCAACCCAAAATATAATGTCTGCATTTTGGATCATTTTTGCATGTGATGGCTTAAGCGCAAATCCATGTGGTGAGACGTAACCATCAACAATTAAATCTGGTTTACCAATCCCATCCATCAGATAACTTGCAAGAGAATGAATTGGTTTTATTGTTGCTACAACTTTGATTTCAGCATTAACGGGTGTAAAAATTGTTAAGAATGATAATAATGATAATAATAATGGAAGTTTTTTAATAGTTTTCATAGTAAAATTAAGTTAAATTGTTATAATATAACATTTTGTAATAATATAACGTTTGTAAGTCAAGAGATAAAATGAGTTCTAATCAAAATATATTGGTCAAATTGAAAGATGCTGGTTTTAAAATAAATGACAAATGGCTTGTGCAGGGGGTTTCACTTCAAGTTGAAAAAGGTAAAATAGTAACTCTCATTGGGCCAAACGGTTCAGGAAAAAGCACTACTGCAAAAATTGCTTTAGGAATTTATAAAAAAGTTGAAGGTGAAGTTGAAAAATTCACTAATAAAGTAGGATATGTTCCCCAGAAAATTTCAATTGATTGGACGTTACCACTTAGAGTTAATGATTTTATGGTACTAACTGAAAATCTTAAGTCTGAAACAATAAATGAAGCTTTATCGTTAACTGGTGTTATTCATTTAAAAGATAAAAATTTAGGTGATTTATCTGGTGGTGAATTTCAAAGAGTATTGCTTGCTAGAGCTATATCAAAAAAACCAGACTTACTGGTACTTGATGAGCCAGTTCAAGGTGTGGATTTTACTGGTGAAATAGCATTATACGAACTTATCAAGAAAATTTCTGATGAACTGAATTGTGGTATTCTATTAATTTCTCATGACTTGCATACTGTAATGAGTGCTACAGACCATGTTGTTTGTTTAAATGGTCATGTATGCTGCTCGGGATCACCTATAGATGTTGCAAAGAATGATGAATATAAAGCTTTATTTGGTGAGCAAGCTTCCCAAATATTATCAAGATACGAACATAAACATGATCATATTCATACCGATGAAGGAAAAATTAAGAAAAATTAAATGTTTGATGATTTTTTTATAAGAGCTTTAGTAGCGGGAATTGGAGTTGCTTTAGTAACTGGACCTCTTGGTTGTTTTGTAATTTGGAGAAGATTATCATACTTTGGTGATACTCTAGCCCACTCTGCTTTATTAGGAGTGACATTAGCCTTTACAATGGAATTTAACATTGCATTATCGGTATTTATAATTTCTTCCCTAATAGCGTTAACTTTAATACAACTTCAAAAAAGAACTAATCTTCCAGGGGATGCCTTGCTTGGACTTTTAGCTCACTCATCACTAGCAGTTGGTCTTGTTGTTATAGGTTTTTTAACATTTATTAGATTTGATATCATGGGATTATTGTTTGGTGACATATTAGCAGTGACAGTAGATGATTTATTAATCATATGGATTGGGGGAGCTATAATTCTCTTAATTCTAAAGTTGATTTGGAAGCCCTTATTTGCATCAACAGTTAATTATGAATTAGCGGAAGCTGAAGGTTTAAATCCTGATAGAGCAAAAGCTATATTCACAATTTTAATGGCAGCAATCATTGCTATATCAATTAAAATGGTCGGATTATTGTTGATTACTGGAATGTTAATTATACCTGCTGCAATGGCTCGAAATATTTCAACGAGTCCACAAAAAATGGTTGTCTACTCAATTATAGGAGGTTTGTTGTCAGTAATTTTAGGATTATTTTCCTCACTGGAGTTTAACACTTCATCAGGACCTTCAATTATAACCGCTGCTTTATTATTGTTCATTCTTTCTTTGTTCAAAATTAAACAAACAATTAAATTGAAAAATTAATTAGGAAAATGTAAAAATGTATAAAATGCAAAATCTCTCAAAAAATCAACAAATTATTTTTGATTTAATTGATAAATCTCCTCAACCTCTAAAGGCTTATTCAATATTATTTAATGTGCAAAAAAAAGGAATTAAAGCCCCATTGCAAGTTTATAGAGCCTTAGACAAATTAGTTGAAATTGGAAAAATTCATAAAATTGAAAGCAGAAATGCTTTCATTGCCTGTCAAAATTCGAGTTGTCAAATCTCAAAAGCTACAGCTTTTTCAATATGTGAAAATTGTGAAAAAGTTACAGAGATTAATAATTCTAGTCTTTCAAAATATCTTACAGGCTTTAAAGATAAAAATGGAATGAAATATAACAAATATAACCTTGAATTTTTTGGATTATGCAAAAAATGTATATCTAAAAAGATTTAAAGCCATTAATGATATTTTTTACTTTAAAGATTGTGCTTGCTGCAATCATAATAGCCTTTGCTAGTTGGCTTTCAGGTCAAAATCCAAAACTTGCAGGTTTTATTATTGCTTTGCCTCTTGTATCACTAATAGCTATAGCTTTTTCTTACTATGAGCACAATGATATAGAAAAAACAGTTCTTTTTACCAAAAGTATACTAATAGCAGTTCCTGTTAGTTATTTATTTTTTTTACCATTCTTTTTTGCAAAATCATTTAATATGAATTTCTTCTTAATTTACGGCACTGGATTAGGATTTATAATCGTTGGTTTTTTTATTCATAAATATATAACTAATTTTCTTTGATGCAGTTACTCTTCTAAAAAAACGTGCAAATAATATTGATAAAAATTATTCTACTATCAAGGTATCTTTAGATCCACCACCTTGAGAACTATTAACGATTGTACTTCCTTTTCTAAGAGCAACTCTTGTCAGTCCACCAGTTGTAACATAGCTTGTTTTACCACTTAAAACAAAAGGTCTTAAATCTAGATGTCTGGGCTCTATATTTTTTTCAGTAATAGTAGGCGCTGTTGATAAAGTTTCTAAAGGTTGTGCAATATATTCCCTGGGATTTTTTTTAATTTTTTGTGCTACTTCTTCCCTTTCTTTTGTAGAAGCCTTAGGGCCTATCATTATTCCATATCCACCTGAGGCATTAGCTGGTTTTACAACTAATCTAGACATATTTTCTAGTACATACTCTCTTTGTTTTTTGTCATGACACAAATAGGTTTCAACTTGATTCAATGTAGGTTGCTCACCTAAATAATAAACAATCATTTTATTTACATATGAATAAACTACTTTATCATCAGCTACACCTGTGCCTATTGCATTAACAATACCTACATTTTTTTTCAACCAACATTTAAATAATCCTGGAACACCAATTAAAGAGTCTTTATTAAAGGCTTTAGGGTCTAAGAAATTATCATCTAGTCTTCTATATATGCAGTCGACTTTTAAAGGACCCTTTACAGTTTTCATGTAAACCATATCATTTTCAACAAAAAGATCTTTTCCTTCTACCAATGCAATACCCATTTGCTCAGCTAGAAAAGAATGTTCAAAGTAAGCAGAATTATAAATACCTGGCGTCAAAACTACCATGTGTGGATGAGCAGTTTTTTTAGGTATACATTCATTCATACAATTAAAAAGTTTGTTGGTGTATTGATGTATTGATGCAACTTTATATCTTGTAAAAAGTTCAGGAAAGACATCTCTCATAACCATTCTATTCTCAAGCATATAAGAAACTCCTGATGGTACTCTAAGATTATCCTCCAAAACTAGATAATCTCCATTCTTATTTCTAATTAAATCTACTCCAGATATATTTGCCCATGATTTATATTTAGGTGAAAATCCTTCACATTCTTTTACATAGTAAGGTGAATTAAAAATAACTTCTCTAGGTATAATATTGTCTTTAAAAATTTTCTTTTGATTATAAACGTCATCAATAAATAAATTCAGAGCCTTTACTCTTTGCTTTAAACCTTTAGTTACCTTATTCCATTGTGATTTAGGAATTATTCTTGGAATAATATCTAAAGGCCATTTCTTCTCCTCTGCCCTATTATTAGCAGCATAAACTCTAAAATTTATTCCTCTAGCACTTATTGTACTTTGACAATTTTTCTCGATTTCTTGAAGTTTTTCTTTACCGTATCTTTCTAAAATATTTGAAATTATAACGGCATGCTTTCTTAATTTATTTTCATTGGTAAAATAACCGTCATATGCTTTAGTGGCATTGTAATTATCCCAGAGTTTCGAGCTCATTAAAGGATTGTTTAATAATTAGGGTAAACAATCAATTGCGATATAGTTATATCAGCTATGCTTGAATTTAATTATATGTTAATTAATTAATAATTATTAATAATAATATGACTTATTGTGTCGGCATTAAAGCTCAAGACGGAATTGTTTTCGCCTCAGACTCTAGAACAAATGCTGGATTAGATAATGTTAACATTTACTCAAAAATGTTTGTTCATGATGTTGGTGATAGAAGTGTCATTATAGTTACTTCTGGAAACTTAGGTACATCCCAAGCAGTATATAAATCTGTTGAAAATGATCTTAATGGTGACAACAGTATAAATTTAAACACATGCAAAGATTTTGATCAAATTGCATCCTACATTGGTTCATTAAATATCAAACATTCAGCACCGAAAGGAATAAATACCGATACTGTTTTATTAGGTTCCTCATTTTTAGTTGGTGGTCAGATTAAAGGTCAACCATTAGAATTGTACTTAGTGTACTCTCAAGGAAATTATATTAAACCAGCTGATAGCAAACCTTATCTAGTTATTGGTGAAGTGAAATATGGCAAACCTATTTTGGATAGAGTTATAAAACCAAGCGTATCTATTGGTGATGCATCACGTTGTGCTTTAATTTCAATGGACTCAACTTTAAAAAGTGATTTAACAGTTGGCCCTCCTATAGATTTTGCTGTCTATAAAAAAGATGAATATAAAATTGCCTCACAAAAATGCTTAAATATCACTGATACTGAATATTCTAAGGTTTGTGATCAATGGTCGGATGGTATCTTTAAAATTTTTGACTCTTTTCCAAGATTTGATTGGGAAGACAAAAAATAAGATTATTTTTCTTTTAAACTGTAATAAATTCTTAACATAACTGAAATAATAACAAAGAAAGGGGATTTTATGTTTATAAGAAAATATCTAAAGTGGATTAGTACATTCTTAGTTTTAGTAGGAATACTTCTTACAAATTTAAATATATATCCATTAAATATATACTTTCATGGATTAGGAGTTGTTGGATGGACTATTGCAGGATTTATTAGCAAAGATAAAGCGATACTAACTAACTTTGGACTACAAATACCATTGTTCTTAATAGGAATTTATAAGATTATAATTTAATAATTCTTAGATTATGAAAAATAAAATTTTCATTGGTGAATTTATTGGTAGTTGTTTTTTGGTAATGATTATTGTTGGCTCTGGAATAATGGCTGAAAACCTTACAAATGATAATGCTTTAAGACTCACTGCAAACACACTGGCTACAGGAGCAGGTTTATTTGTCTTAATAACTGCCTTCGCTGATATTTCAGGTGCTCACTTTAATCCTTTTGTTAGTTTAGCAATGTATTTAACTAAAAAAATTAAAGGAAAACTTTTAACTACATATATTCTAGCTCAAATATTAGGATGCTTATTAGGCGTAATGTTAGCTAATGTATTTTTTGAACATAATATAATTGAATTATCTACAAAAAGTAGAGATGGCTTTCATATATTTCTATCAGAAATTGTAGCAACTTTTGGATTAATTTTTATTATTTTTGCTACTCTAAAAGATGGCAAAATAACAATAGCTGCAAGTGTTGCAACATATATCATGGCTGGTTATTGGTTCACATCATCGACATCTTTTGCAAATCCAGCTGTTGCTATAGCTAGAACTTTTACTGATTCTTTTACAGGAATTAATTATTTAAATACGCCTACATATATTTTGGCTGAATTTTTGGGAGCTTTGATAGCTGTATATTTAACTAAAAAATTGGTTAAATAAATACAACTTTATTGCGAAATAAAAAATATTAAAAAGTAGACATCAATATTTAATAGTTTAGTAGTCGATGAATCCCCCCTTCTATTTCTTAAATTAATAAATTTATATCTAGAATTATTTTCTGTCTCAGATTACATACTCCTTAAGTCATGAATCGATAGGAACCGAAAACAATAATTTAAAGGAGAAAAGAATGGAAATGACTTTAATTTACACGGTTATAGGGTTTGCCCTTGCCGGTTATAGCGTAATCGCTAACGACTCAATTCAAACACTAGGTACATTTATAGCTTCAAAAAAGAAGTGGTTTAAATGGTACGTACTTGCAGGATCAGCTTCTAGTGTAATGATTTTAGCTTTAGCATGGGGATGGTATGCGTATGATGGTGATATTTCATATGGAAGATTAACTAGAATACCTTATCAAGAAATTCAATGGTATCATGCAGTAGCGCCTGCAATACTCTTAATATTAACAAGAATTGGTATTCCTGTATCAACAACCTTTTTAGTTCTTTCAGCGTTTGCTTCAACAGTTGTGCTTGAAAAAATGTTAATGAAAAGTGTAGTTGGTTATGGTTTAGCGGCAATGGTTGCTTACATAGCCTGGATAGCTGTATCAAAATTCATTAATGAAAAATTTGATGAAGTAGATGACAAATGGATAGGATTTTGGAGAAATGCTGTTTGGGTTTCATCAGGTTGGTTATGGTGGGTTTGGTTATCTCACGATGTAGCAAATATTGCAGTATATCTTCCAAGACAACTTGATATTACAATACTGCTGATTGTAATGGCATATTTTACTATTTTGCTATTTTACATTTTCTACATTCAAGGTGGACGGATCCAAGCAGTAGTTTTAGAAAAAACTGGAACTAGATATGCAAGATCAGCTACAATTATAAATGTAATTTATGCTGCTGTTTTATTCTACTTTAAGGAACTAAATGATTTACCAATGTCAACAACATGGGTATTCGTTGGTTTGTTATGCGGAAGAGAACTTGCAATTTCAACTATGAACAAAGATTATAAATTTAAATATGTTTTCCCATTAATTGGTAAAGACTTTCTTAAAATGATCTTTGGACTAAGTGTTTCAGTTGGAATTGTTTTAGCAATCCACTACATAATTATTCCAAATGATTGGTTTTAAATATATATTTTGTGGTCATGTTAATTATTTAACACGGCCATAAACATCCTGATATCGAACAATGTCTGTTTCTTTTAGAATTGATCCTACTTGAGCTTCAATTATTTTTACTGGTTTTTTATAGGGATTTTCTATTCTATGGATTGCACCTAATGGAATAAAGATAGTTTCATCAGGTTTCATAGTAAAATATTTCTTATTTAATGTAATTTTAGGTTTACCATGAGTAACTACCCAGTGTTCTGCTCTATGATGATGTTTCTGAAGACTTAATATACCTTTGGGTTTTACATATAGTTCTTTAATCAAAAATTCCTTACCATTAAATAGATTTACATAACTACCCCAAGGTCTATGGAATACATTCTTCTTTTTATAATAATGTCTTTTATTTCGTCCATACATCTTACAAATTTCTTTCCAAGATCCTAAATCAGACCAAGGAATGTCTAATTTGATCGCATTTATATCTTTAGTTTTTTCTAATATTGCATAGTCAAAAGACTTAGCTGTTGCTTTGGTGAATGCTTGTTTGTTTAAATAATACACATTACTTTTATATTTTGCTTTTGTTACAGCTTTGTTACAGTTTCGGTAAATATTTGGTTGGTATTTCTTGAAATTATTAATTATTGAGTCTTTTCTCAAATAAAACATTCCAGAATTCCAATAACCTTTTTTACCAATTATTTGATTAGCTTTAGCCTCTTTTGGTTTTTCTATAAATCTAGTTACTTTAGTATTTTTTGTTAAAAAATAGCCAAACTCACTGGAAGGCATTGTAGGCTTAATTCCGAAGATAAAGATATTATTATGAGTAAGTTTCTTTTGATTTTTTTTGATAGCTTTATTGAATAAACCAACTTTTTCTATCAAATGATCAGCAGCTAAAAACATTAAAGGTTGTTCGTTAGGAATGTCTTTAATTAAAGCAGTACTTAAAATAGCTGGAGCTGTGTTTCTTTTAGCTGGCTCTAAAACTATTTTAAATTTTCTTATTTTGTGTTTCTTTAGGTGTTGTTTTACTTGTCTTAAATATTTTGCATTTGTGCTTATAATTGGTGCATCAAATATAGATGCTTTAACTCTCTCTAGTGTTTTACCTAATAAAGTCCAATTACCAAAATCGATAAATTGTTTTGCTTGATGTTTTTTAGCTTTAGGCCAAAGTCTTGTTCCAGCGCCACCACATAAAATAACAGGGCGAATTTTCATCAAATTTTTGAGTAATCCTTAACTTCTTTTTTCTTACCTGGATGAGTTGGTGCTCCTAAAAATGCTGGTCCTACAGTTTGAGCATATTTCCAAAGAGTTCCTGATCCAAAATCAGATTTTCTAGCCTTCCATTTTCTCTTTCTTGAAGCTAATTGAGCTTTTGTTAATCGAACATTAATTGTACCCTTCTTAGCATCAATATCGATAACATCTCCATTACGTAATAAAGCTATTGGTCCTCCCAAAGCCGCTTCAGGTCCAACGTGGCCTACACAGAAGCCTCTAGTAGCTCCTGAAAACCTTCCGTCAGTAATTAAAGCAACTTTCTCGCCTTTACCTTGACCATAGATTGCACCAGTAGTTGAAAGCATTTCTCTCATACCTGGTCCGCCTACTGGGCCCTCGTATCTAATAATAATTACATCACCATCTTTGTATTTTCTGCTTTGAACTGCTTTCATTGCACTTTCTTCATTATCAAAACATCTTGCTCTTCCAGTAAATTGTAATTTTTTTAGTCCTGCAATTTTAACAATTCCACCTTCTGGAGCTAAATTACCTTTTAAACCTACTACACCACCATCTGGTGATAAGGGTTTGTTATAAGCTCTTAACACTTTTTGTTTTGGATTAAATTTTATTCCTTTTAAATTTTCTTTCATAGTTTTACCTGTAACTGTCATGCAATCTCCATGAATATATCCACCATCATATAAAGTTTTTAAAAGCATCGGCACACCACCTGCTAACCACATATCTTTTGCAACATATTTTCCACCAGTTGCAGCAACAATTGTTGCAGCGTTTTCTAATGCTTTTCTTGTAACGATATCTCTTGGTTTAATTTTTTTAGCTAATAATTCCATTACCATTTTACCACTATCTTTTGCATATTTGTCTCTCTCCTCATAAGGAGCAGGTGTTCCAGCTGAATAAGGTAATGCTAAACCAATAGCTTCTGATACACAGGCCATTGTATTTGCTGTGAATTGACCCCCACACGCTCCTGCTGTAGGACATGCAACTAATTCTAATTTTCTTAATTCTTTTGCTGACATTTGACCTGATGAATGTTTTCCAACAGCTTCAAAAACATCTACTACAGTTACATCTTTACCTTTATATTTTCCTGGAAGTATTGATCCACCATAAATAAAAACACTTGGTACGTTTAATCTAACCATCGACATCATTAAACCTGGTAAAGATTTATCACAACCTGCGATACCTACTAATGCATCATAACAATGACCCCTAACAGTTAGTTCTGCTGAATCTGCAATAACTTCTCTAGAGATTAATGAGGATTTCATTCCTTCATGGCCCATTGCTATACCGTCAGTGACTGTAATCGTACAAAATTCCCTTGGTGTACCACCAGAGGCTCTTACACCCTTTTTAACTGATTGAGCTTGTCTCATTAGAGCTATGTTACAAGGTGCAGCTTCATTCCAAGTTGAAACAACACCAATAAAGGGTTTTGAGACATCTTTTTCAGTTTCACCCATAGCATAATAAAATGATCTATGTGGGGCTCTGTCAGCACCTAAAGATGTATGTCTGCTTGGTAATTTCTTTTTATTAAACTTCCGCATTATAAACTTTCAATTGTTAATGATATTTTTTTGATATCATTTTTTAAATTACTATAGTTAGTTTTTTCTTGTTCAACAATATTTTTTGGAGCTCTATTAGTAAATCCTTTGTTAGATAATCGTTGAGATATTTTGTCCATTTCCTCTTGATATTTGTTCTGTCTTTTAACTAGGTTTTCTTTTATTAGATTTAAATCTACATTTTCATCAAAATAGATCTTAAATATATCACCAGATATAACCAATGTAGCTGATGGCTTTTCTTGGTCTTTATCATAGAAATTATTGATACGACCAAGCTTTTTAAGAATAATTTCATTATTAATCATTAATGTTTTATTTTTTTTAGCAATTTTATTAATTGAAATATCAATAAATGAACCTGGACTTACATTTAATTCATTTTTAAAGGATCTTAGTTCAGAAATGACATTGATAATACTTTCTACATCTTTCATAGATTGATCTTTTTTAGCTTTTCCTGAAGGCCAGTTGGCATACATAAGAAAATTCTTATCAGACTTATCAAATTTATTTTTTAACCAGATTTTCTCGGTAACAAACGGTATAAACGGATGAAGAATAACAAGTATTTGTTTGAATATATAAACAGATACCTCTTTTACTTCTTTTTTTGACTTTTCATCATCAGAAAATAAAATAGTTTTTGATAATTCAATATACCAGTCACAATAAGAGTGCCATGCAAATTGATAAGCATTTTTTGCTGCTTCATCAAATCGATAATCTTTTAAATTCTTTTCTATTTTATCTTTTGTTTGAATTAATTCAGAGTAAATCCATTTATTTATATTTAGGGTGGTTTTTGGAGGTTTGTCTGTTTTATTAAAATCACATTTATTGGTAATTAAAAAATTATTAGCATTCCATAATTTATTTAAAAAATTTCTATAACCTTTAACTCTATCTTCAGAAAGTTTAACATCAGTTCCAGGTGAGGCCATTGAAAGAAGAGTAAATCTTAAAGCATCCGCGCTGTACTTTTCGATTAAATCTAATGGATCAATTACGTTTCCTTTTGACTTAGACATTTTTTGTCCTTTTTCATCTCTTACTAATGCATGAACATAAATATCTTTAAATGGTTCTTTATTTAAAAATTCCATTCCAAACATCATCATTCTTGCTACCCAAAAGAAAATAATATCAAAACCAGTTACCAAAACAGTTGTTGGATAAAATTTTTTAACAAAATTTTTATTGTCTGGCCAACCTAATGTTGCAAAAGGCCATAAGCCAGAGGAAAACCATGTATCTAAAACATCAGGATCTCTAGTAATTTGTACATCTTTTTTATAAAATTTTTTAGCTTGTTTTTTTGCATCAGTTTCATTTGTTGCAACAAAGATTTTTTTATCAGGACCATACCAAGCTGGTATTTGATGACCCCACCAAAGTTGTCTGGAGATACACCAAGGTTCAATATTGTTCATCCATTGAAAATAAGTTTTTGACCAATTTTCTGGAAAGAAATTTGTTTTCTTTGATTTAACTATTTGCTTAGCTTTAACAGATAATTTTTTGGCATTTACAAACCACTGTTCAGTTAAAAAAGGCTCTATGACTGAATTTGATCGATCTCCATAAGGTACTTTATTTTTAATATTTTCTTCTTTAACAAAAAAATCTTTTTCTTTTAATTCATTTAAAATTTTTTTACGTGCTTCAAATCTATCTAATCCAATATAGTCATCTGGAGCGTTATTATTTATTTTACCATCTTGAGTAAACACATTTATGATTTCTAATTTATTTCTTTGACCGACATCATAATCATTAAAGTCATGAGCTGGAGTAATTTTTAATGCACCAGTTCCTTGTTCAGGGTCTGCATAATTATCTTTTATAATTTTAATCTTTCTGCCAACGATCGGGATAGTGACAGTTTTGCCCACATATTTTTTAAATCTTTTGTCTCTTGGGTTAACAGCAATAGCTGTATCTCCAAGCATTGTTTCAGGTCTTGTAGTTGCAATAGTTATAAAATCAGAAGATTTATCAATTGGGTATCTAATGTAATAAATCTTAGAGTTCATTTCTCTTTGATCGACCTCTAAATCAGATATTGCCGTTTTTAAAACCGTGTCCCAATTGACCAGTTTTTCAGCTTTATAAATTAATTTTTTTTTGTGTAATTCGACAAATACTTTAATGACTGATTTTGATAGATTTTCATCCATCGTAAATGCGTTCCTAGACCAATCGCATGAACACCCAAGTTTTTTGAGCTGATTGATAATAATGTCCCCATATTGATTTTTCCATTCCCACACTTTTTCTATAAATTTTTTTCTTCCTAAATCATTTTTATTCAAATTCTCTTTTTCAAGTTGTTTTTCAACAAGAGCTTGAGTTGCTATTCCGGCATGATCAGTTCCTGGTTGCCATAACGTCTCGTAATTATTCATTCGGTAATAACGAACCAATAGATCTTGAATAGAATTATTTAAAGCGTGCCCCATGTGCAAACTTCCAGTGACATTTGGTGGTGGGATAACAATTGAATATTTTTTTGAATTTTTCTTAGGTTTGAATAATTTGTTTTTTTCCCAATAAGAATAAATATTATCTTCTACTTCAGAATGTATATATTTATCACTATTCATGGATTATGTAGTTTATAATTTAATAATCCAAATTAACAATAATCAAATTAGAACGTTATTTAATAGACTAATTACAAATATTTTATATAAAACTTCTTGTAGCTATCTACTAAAACATATGGCAACGTGGCGGAATGGTTACGCAGAGGATTGCAAATCCTTGTATCCCGGTTCGATTCCGGGCGTTGCCTCCAAAAAAAATCTTGTTTTAGTTATAAAAGAAAGTAAGTTTAAAATTTATATTCCTCGGTAGCTCAGTTGGTAGAGCAGTTGACTGTTAATCAATTGGTCGCAGGTTCGAGTCCTGCCCGAGGAGCCAAATTACTATCCAACTTTAGAAATATTATTTGTAACTTGTAAAGATTTATTAAACTTTATTTTCTGATCAGCATTGAGCTCAGAATATAATTTAACTAAAAAATTATAATTTACGTTCATATGACCTTCTTGAGATTTTTCCAAATTGATAAGATACTCTGAAAAATCCTCAAAAAAATAATTTATCGGCACTTTTAAATAATTTGAAAGTTGTAATAATCTTATTGAACTAACTCCATTTGTACCCTTTTCATATTTCTGGATTTGTTGAAATGTTACGTTTATTGCTTTTGCTACTTTAGTTTGTGTCAAACCCAGGGCTAACCTTCTAAGCTTAAGCTTGTTGCCTAAATGCTTATTAAAATTATCTTCCATTAAGACCCCTCTTAATTTTTATTAAACTGAGATTGAACAAGTTTTTAATCTTTACTGCAACAATATTTTTTTTTTATTTGTTTGAAAAAACTGGATATGCCCAAAATATGTCAAGCAATACTTGAGGTATTATTTGAGAAATATTCCTTGAAATTGCTGGTATCTATAGTATCTGGCTTAGAAAAAGTTTAGTCCTATCACTCTTAGGTTTATCAAAAAATTCTTTAGTATCAGCTTTTTCAACTATCATACCTTCATCCATAAATATCATTTGATCAGCAACTTCTTTAGCAAAACCCATTTCATGTGTAACAACTATCATGGTCATACCTTGTTTTGCTAAATTAACCATTACATCTAAAACTTCTTTAATCATTTCAGGGTCTAACGCTGATGTTGGCTCATCAAAAAGCATTATTTTTGGCTCCATACACAAAGCTCTTGCTATAGCCGCTCTTTGTTGTTGACCTCCTGATAATTGACCAGGGTATTTTTGAGCTTGATCAAGTATTTGTACTCTTTCTAAATGCTTTAATGCTAACTCTTCAGCGTCTTTTTTTGGCATTTTTTTTACCCAAATAGGTGCAAGAGTACAATTATCTAAAATTGATAAATGTGGAAATAAATTAAATTGTTGGAATACCATTCCTACTTCTGCTCTGATTTGTTCAATATTCTTAGTATCTTCCGTTAGTTCGGTACCGTCAACAACTATACTACCTTCTTGGTGTTCCTCTAATCTATTTATACATCTAATTAAAGTTGATTTACCAGAACCAGAGGGACCACATACAACAATTTTTTGTTTTGGTTTAACTTCTAAATTAATTTCTTTTAAAACTTGAAAATCTCCAAACCATTTGTTCATATTATTGATTTGAATAATGTTGTCTGACATTTTTTATCTATCTGTTTTATATTTCTGTTCTAAATTATAACTATATTTACTCATTGCATAGCATATAATCCAGAAAATAATTGCTGCAAAAACATATCCCTCCATTGCAAACCCTAACCATTCTGGATTTGTTTTTGCTAAATTAAGCATTCCTACTAATTCCAATAGGCCAACTACAAAAATTAAAGGTGTATCTTTAACTAAAGCTAAGAATGTATTTGCTATACCTGGTATCACTAATTTTAATGCTTGAGGTAAAATTACAAAAATATGCATTTTCCAATATCCCATTCCTAATGATTTAGCAGCTTCATATTGACCTCTTGGAAGAGCCTGTAGTCCACCTCTGATAACTTCTGCAACATATGCTGCTTCAAATAAAGAAATAGCTATTATTGCTCTAATTAATTTATCAATAAAAAAATCCTCAGGTAAAAACATTGGGAACATTACAGCAGACATGAATAAAACTGTAATTAGGGGCACGCCTCTCCAAAATTCAATAAAGCCTATTGATATATATCTTATCAAAGGAAAACCTGATCTTCTACCTAAGGCAAAAGCCATTCCAATGGGAAAGCAAAAAATTAAACAAAAAAAGGAAATTATAAAAGTTAAAGATAATCCTCCCCAAGCACCTGTTTCAACCCAATTTAAACCATCTAACTTTCCTAATTCAATTAATTCTTCATAAAAAATAAAATATTTTAATAAAATATAAAGTCCTAAAGGAACTAATAAAAAATAGTAAAATCTAAATTTACTAGGAATAAAAAAACCAAAAATAATAGATATTATCGCTGCAATAATTCCATAGGAAAAATCGAAAAACACTGGTCCTCCTGAAATAAAGAAAAAAATAAATAAGAAAGCTATGAAGGGATAAATCACAACGTAATAAAGTGTTAAATATTTTTTAAATTTATCTGTTGCGAAATAACCAACTGATCCAAGTAACGCTAGTGAAATAAAAGATAAATTAATTCTCCATTGTTCACCATTTGGATACATTCCATACATAAATCTTCTCATCCAAACTTTTATATAAGTCCAACAAGCACCCGATCCTGTACACACATCTTTAGAGTCTCCTGCAAAATTAGCATTAATAAAAAGCCAACTCGCTGCAGGAGGAATAGATTTAATAATAATGAATATTATTAATAATGATAAAATAGCATTAAAATTATTAGTATTAATATGTTTGTTTAAATGATCTAATCGTTTAATACCACTTAACTCAATTCTAATAAAATAAAGGCCAATAAAACCTAATATTAATGGTAACACAAAGCTTAAAAAATCAGGAAAGAAACTAGTAATATTCACACTAAAAAATGAATTAATAGAAACATCTAAAATACTTAAAAAAAATAAAAAAGAACCTGAATAAAGAAAAGTATTAAGATTAGATTTATCAGGTTTTAAAAAATTAATTTTAGACATTATTTTTCCTGTATTGCTATTTTTTTGTTATACCAATTCATTAGTAATGAAATTGATATACTTAAAGATAAATACGTGAACATTGTAATAGATACTATTTCAATTGCCTTACCTGTCTGCATTAAAGCTGTTCCAGCAAAAACTAATACTATATCTGGATACGCTATAGCAGCTGCTAATGAAGAATTTTTAGTTAGATTCAAGTATTGATTTGTTGTTGGTGGAATTATTATTCTTAATGCTTGAGGCATTACAACAAGTTTAAGAACTTGATTTGGTGTTAAACCAATCGATGCAGCAGCTTCTTTTTGACCTTTTCCAACTCCTTGAACACCTGCTCTCACACATTCAGCAATAAAAGTTGCGGTATATAAAGATAAAGCTAATGTTAAAGCTATTAATTCTGGTGGTAAACTTAGGCCGCCTTCATATACAAAAGATGTAGCAGCCAGTTGTTTCAACTTAGGAATTTCAAATGATAAAGAAACTCCACCAATCAAAAAACTTAAAAATGGTAAAAAAAGAATTAACCCAATTGAAATAAGTAAAACTGGTATTTGTTTACCTTGAGATTCTTGAATTTTTTTTGCATAAATTCTTATTATTATTATAGAAATTAAAGCAACTATAAGAGTGTAAAAAAATATATTCAAATTTTCCCAGACAAATGCTGGAACATACAAGCCTTTAATAGTCAAATAAAATACGCCAAAGATAGACTCTGCATCTTGTGGTAAGGGTAATGTTCTTAAGGCAGCAAAATACCAAAAAAATAACTGAAGTAATAAAGGAATATTTCTGAAAAATTCGACATAAAAAGCTGCAAATTTATTAATAAGATAATTTGAGGACAATCTAGCAATACCAACAATTACTCCAAGAATAGTTGCAAAAATAATACCAATAACTGAAACAAGTATAGTATTTAATAAACCAACTAAATATGCTCTAAAATAGGAATGAGATCCATCATACTCTATTAAAGAAAATTGAACGTCAAAAGAGGACTCTTGAGATAAAAAACCATAACCAAAATCAATGCCTCTATTTTCCATATTTACTTGGGCATTGTATGTAAAAAAACCGAAAACAAGAACAACAGCTAAAACTGTTATTAATTGTGGAATTATGTCTTTAAGTTTAAAATTCACAGTGGAGATAATATATGAATTTATAAAAAAAGGGCTAGATAAATCTAGCCCTTTTTATTTAATTTGTATTAAAATTATCTTGAAGGTGGAACGTATAAAATACCACCTTTAGTCCATAATTCATTTGGACCTCTGTCAGGTAAAATACCAGTGTCAGCTATATTTCTTTTATAACTTTCACCATAGTTTCCAACTTGTTTAATAATTCTTAAGTTCCACTCGTTATCTAGACCAAATGCTGCACCCATTTCACCTTCAGCACCAACTAATCTTTTGATTGCTGGATTATCTGAAGTTTTCATCATGTCTGCATTAGCTGAAGTAATACCATATTCTTCTGCTTCAATCATAGTGTTTAAAGACCATCTAACGATGTCTTCCCACACTGCATCACCTTGTCTTACAACTGGCCCCAAAGGTTCTTTAGAGATAGTCTCAGGTAATACTAAATGATCATCAGGGTTACTCAATTTAATTCTTTGAGCAGCTAAACCTGATTTGTCAGTAGTATAAGTATCACATCTTCCAGCATCATATGCTGCAACAACTTCATCCGCTTTTTCAAAAGTTACTGGCTCATAAGAAATTCCTTTTGAATTAAAGAAGTCTCTCATGTTTAACTCAGTTGTTGTACCTAAGTTAGTACAAGCTGAGATACCATTTTTAAACTGACCAGTTGAAGTAATACCAGAACTTTTTCTTACCATGAAACCTTGACCATCATAGAAATTTACTCCCACGAAAGTAAGTCCAATATCTGCATCTCTTGAGAGGGTCCAAGTTGTGTTTCTTGATAAGATATCAATCTCACCAGAAGTTAAAGCTGTAAATCTTTCTTTAGCACTTAGTGGAGTAAACTTAACTTTGTTTGCATCACCAAGAACTGCAGCAGCTACCGCTCTACATACATCAACATCTACACCAGTCCAATTTCCTGCTGCATCAGCGTTAGAAAATCCTGGAAGACCTTGAGAAACACCACATCTTACAAAACCCTTTTTTTGAGTGTTTTTAAGTGTTTTTGATTTCTTCGCAGCCATAGACTCTGTTGTAAATGCAAACAACACAGCAACCATAGCAACAAAAGAAGTCAATTGTTTTACGTATTTAAACATATTATTTCCTCTTTTTATTTATTTGTTAACAAATAATTCAAAACGGTGTTTTGAATAAACATAACTTAACCATGATAAAAAATTCGCTGCAAGAAGAATTTAATAACAATTACGTATATATTTCTAAAAAAGAAACCTAAATTGGACAATTATGGCGCGCCCTGGAGGATTCGAACCTCCGACCCTCGGTTTAGAAAACCGATGCTCTATCCAGCTGAGCTAAGGGCGCAATTTGAGTTAATACGTATACAATAATTAATTAATTTTTTAAAAGAAATTTTCTTATCAATAGTAAAATTGTTAACAATTCTATCCTGCCTATAATCATAAATAAAATGAGTGTATATTTTGTGAAAAATTGAAGATTATTAAAGTCAAAATCACCTAAACCATAAATTGAAGAATTAACTGTATTCATCAATGTTAGAATTGATAATTTAAATGAATTTTCAAATCCTATTCCATTAAGCCCTAACAAAGAGGATAAAATAAAAAGGGATAAGATAAATATTAAGATTGTTAAAAAATATTTATTTATTTCCTCAAAATCAAAATTTATTTTGGTAAAAATTAATTTATTCATAAAAATATTCTTAGGTCTACTGAATGATAAAATTTGATTTATTGAATACTTAAATAATGAATAAATTTTAATGAATCTCAATCCTGAACTTGTAGAAAAAAAAGAACCTCCAATAATTACTAAAATCAAGAAAATAAAACTTAAATTCGATTTGTCCGTTTTTATTGAAAAACCTATATTTGAGATACTGCTTGATATGGATAAGAGGTTATTTGAAAAATCTCTATTAAAACTAAAAAATAGAAAAAAAATAAAAACTACAGCAATTAAATAAATTAAAAGATGAAGATCCTCATAAAGAAAATTTATATTTTTTTTCTTAAAAAAAACAAGATTATAACTAAAAAAAATACTAAAAAATGAAAAAAGCATCAAGATTGAAATCGCAATAATTTGAAAATTTTCTTTTAAGATGCTCGATAAGGTATTAGTGGGTAAAAAACCCCCAGATGAGATTAATGACAAAGCTAGGTTTAATGAGTCAAAGGCTCTTAAAGACAAAATATTCAAAATTATAAAAATTAAAAAAGTTATACCTGAATATATAAAAAAAATTTTGAGTGTTTGTTTTAAAACTTCTGAATTATTAAATGAAATAAAATTAGTCAAAGTTTTTTTAAAACTTTCGTCATAAATATCAATCAAAAATATTATTGAAAATAAAAAATAAAGTCCACCAATCCATTGGGTCGATGACCGCCAAAGGATTAGGCTTTGATCAATATGTTTAATATTTTCAAAAATTGTAAATCCTGTAGATGTAAAGCCTGAAATTGACTCAAAATAAGAATTTATAAAAGTTATGTTATATATACTAAAATAAAATGGGATTGATAATATCAACGGAATTAATAGATATCCTAAAAATACAGTAATGATCTTATCAAATATAGTTATCTTTTTAATTTCTAATTTTATTTTATAAAAAAATATTAATAAAATTAAAGAGATTAAAAATGTGAGATAATAAGTGTCTAAGTTTAGATATAGGTTAAAATAAAAAGAATAAATAATATTAAAAAATGACAATATTGAAATAATTCCAAAAAAAAAACTTAAATATTTTAGTTGCAATCTAAACATTTATTAAACTGAACTTAATCTAAATATATTTTCAACTATTGATATAGAGTCTTTTTTAGCAAGTAAAACTACCCTATCATCTTTTTTAAATACAAAATTCGATCTAGGTATAATAACCTTGTCTTTCCTTAAAACTGCGCCAATTCTAATTTCTTCTGGAAGATTTGAATTTTTTAATTCTTTATTTATTAACTCTGAAGTTTCAATAATTTCAGCTTCAATAACTTCATATTCGCCATTTGAGATTGTGTAGGCATTTTCAATTGTTCCCTTATGAACGTGTTTTAGTATACTAGATACTGTATTCATTCGTGGATCTATGAGATCATCAATTTTCAGTGATGATTGAAGTAATGAATAATTTGGTTTGTTGATTAGTGCCATAGTTCTTTTGTCATCAATTTTTTTTTGATCTTTAGCAAATTTTTCTACGAGAACACTTACCATTAAATTGTCCTCGTCATCATTGGTTAATGCTAAGACAGTTTCTGCTTCATCTAAGTTAGCCTCCGTTAGTACATCTTCATCTAAACCATTACCATTAATCACGATTGAATTATTTAGCTGGTTAGCCAAAAATTCGGCCCTGGTTTTATCTTTTTCAACTATTTTTATTCTTACACCTTCTAAAGTTTCTTCAATATTTTTTGCCAAATTGAAACCAATGTTTCCACCACCAATAATTAATATTTTTTTTGATATTTTTTCTTCATGTCCAAATGCCTGTAATGTTTTTTCCATTTGTAAAGAATTAATAATTACGTAAATTTTATCATCTTTTTTAATTGAGTCGGTTTTCTTTGGTATAAAAAATTTATCTTTTCTTATTATTGATATTATATTTGCATCTAGATTTGGAAAATTCTTAGTTAATTCATTTAATCTAATGTCAATTAATTTGCAATTATCTTTTATAAGAATTTCCAATAATCTTATCTTATTATCTGTGAAAGGAACGCTATCTAAAGCTCCAGGGGCTTCTAATTTTCTTTGTATTGAACGTGCAATCTCAATCTCTGGTGAAATTATAACGTCTATAGGTAAATTTTCTTTGTTATAAACTCTTGTAAATTTAGGATTCAGATAATCTTGTGATCTAATTCTTGCAATTTTTTTTTGTATTTTAAAAATTGAGAAAGCTATTTGACAGATTAGCATATTTATTTCATCATTTCTTGTTACAGCAATAATCATGTCTGTTTCTATGGCATTAGCTTTTTCTAGAATTGAGGGATAAGTTGCTTTTCCAACTATCGCTTTTACATCTAAGCTATCATTAATTTTTTGAATATCTTCACCTGACTGGTCAATAACAGTAATGGAATGACCTTGCTCGCTTAGTAATTTAGCGATTGTAAAACCTACCCTACCGGCGCCACAAATAATTATATTCATTTTAGTTAAATTCTTTGATCCCTAGACCTTTAAGTTTTCTATGTAAAGCACTTCTCTCCATTCCAACAAAATTTGCAGTTTTTGAAATATTGCCCTTAAATTTTTTTAATTGTATTGTTAAATATTCTTTTTCAAATTTTTCTCTGGCTTCCTTAAGAGGTACTGAAAGATCATTTTCTCTAAATTTATCTAAATAATTTACTGTTTTTAAAGATTCTTTTACAATATTTGATATCTTTTCCTTTGACTCAGGTTGAAGAATAGCAATTCTCTCAATAAGATTTCTTAACTCTCTTACGTTGCCTTGCCAATTATGATTTAAAATATAGCTATCATTTTCATCTATTTGAAGATCTTTTATATTATAAGCTTCCGATATTTTTTTTGAAAAATATTTTATTAGTAATGGGATATCCGAAACTCTTTGATTTAATGGTTTTACAATAATCTCAAAAACATTTAACCTATGAAAAAGATCTTCTCTGAAATTACCAAACTTGATTTCCTCTTTAAGATCTTTACTTGATGAACAAATAATTCTAACATCAACTTTTATATCATTGTTACCATTCAATCTCTTAAATTTTTGATCAATTAAAACTCTCAAAATTTTGGACTGTATATCTAAAGGTATTTCTGAAACCTGATCGATAAGCAATGTGCCTTTATTAGCTTTTTCTAAAGCACCGTAAGAAATTGAGCCATTTTCTTTTTCCTCACCAAATAATTCTAATTCATATTTATTTGAGTCAAGTAAAGCACCATTTAATATAACAAATGGTTTATTTTGCCTTTTTGATTTTTTATGTATACTTCTTGCAATTAATTCTTTTCCTGATCCTGATGGACCATTTATAATTATACGACTTTCAGTAACTGATATCTTATCAATTTGTTCTTTAATATTGAGTATGTTCTTGCTGTCTCCAACAATTTTATAGGATGAAAATAATTTATTTTCATATTCCTTATTTTGGTTTTTTAAATTCAGATTTTCTATAGCTCTCTTAATAAAATTGAGTAATCTTGTTTGATCAAAAGGTTTTTCAACAAACTCAAATGCACCCTGCTTTAGAGAATTTACTGCCATTTCAATATTAGCATGACCAGTGATTATAATTACAGGCACATCTTTATTCTTTGATTTAATGTAAGATAGTAATTCAATTCCATCGTTATCACCCTTATCTAATTTAACATCAATAATTGCAATGTCGGGTATTTTTTTATCAATTTCACTTAATGCTTGATTAAAATTAGCGGCAATCCTAGTCTTATAACCTGCATCAATAATTAGATCATTCAAGATATTCCTGATGTCTGAATTGTCATCAACTATTAATATTTCAACTGTCATGTACTTCAAAACTTATTTCTATCTTCACACCATCTAATAATGGAAAAAAATCAAGCTTTCCATTGTGATCATTTACAATCTTGTTTACTATTGATAAACCTAACCCAGTTCCATTTTTTTTGGTAGTAAAATATGGGTTCAAAATTTCCTTTATGTTATTCTTTATTTTATCAAAACCAATACCATTATCTACTAATATGAATTTTATATGATCACTGTTATCAAGTATTTCAATCAATATTTTCTTCGTAAAACTTGAATTTTTTTCACATTTTTGTTGAATACTTTCTATTGAGTTCTTAATTAGATTAAAAAAAACTCTACCGATCTGCTCTTTATCACAATTAAGGAAAATTTTATCTTTGTTTTTCACAAAATTAATTTCAATAGATTTATCTAACTCTGATAATAATTTTATATTGTCGTTCAAAATATCAATTAAATCATTGTCCTTTAAAACAGGTTTGGGCATCCTAGCAAAATCCGAAAACTCATTAACTAGATTCTCTATTTGTTTTATTTGAGTATTGATTATTTTCAGATTTTCTTCAAAATTCTCTTTATCTATTTTTGAAATATGATTTGAGTATTTTGATTTTATTCTATCAATAGTTAATTGTATAGGTGTCAATGGATTTTTAATTTCATGTGCTAATTTTCTTGCTAAATTTCCCCAAGCCTCATGTCTTTCGTTAATTATTAGTTTTTCTTGCTGGTATTTTAATTTATCTGTCATTAAATTAAAATTTTTATTCAAAATCTCCATATCTTTATCTGTTTTAATTTCTGGGACTTTAGTATTTAATTCTCCTCGACCGATGGCAGATGAGGCTAAAATTAAATTATTTATTGATCTAAAAAATCTTGAGGAAAATCGTATTGCTATATTTATTGAAACAAATAATAATAGAGATACAATAATTATATAGATTAAAGCAAAAGAAATTTTAATTCCTGTACTTCTTTCCTCAACTGTATAATAAAAACTAATAGCTTCCTGTGATTCAGAAAGATAATTTGAGATATTTTTGTCTAAAAACTTTACGACATATAAAAACCTATCCTCAAATGCTTGTAATCTCATAATCGCTGCTGAAATATTTGCTGGTGCGTTAATAATTTTTAAAGGACGATCATCATCTAGAACTAAATTCAAAGCTTTATCAATTGGTGGTATATAATTTTTTTCCGCTTCAGAAGAAAAAAGAAGATTTTTATTTTTATCAATTATATGTATTTCATCAACATCTCTAATTAATTTTTGAGTTTTAAGAAATCTTAAATATTCATTAATATTATCATTGAGAAAATTGACACTTTTATTCGTATCAAAAGCAATTAAAATAATATCTGCCTCAATTTTATTCCTAACTTCTTCAACGTAACTTTTAGCTAATTCATAAGAATTATTTACAACCGTTGTAACTTTTTTATCAAAGTATTTTTCTAAAGCAAAAGAAAAAAGAAATAATGAGAAAATTGAAATTAAGATAGAAGGTATCAAAGTGAAAAGTGAAAAGTAAGTAATGTATCTTTTGTTCGATGAAAGACCATCTTTATCAATATCGCTCTTGATAGATCTTTTTATTTCATTGAAGATAAAGACAAATAATAAAAAAAGTAACAATATATTTAAAATTAATAAATATTGTAAGTTATTCGGATTTAATTCTATAAAACTTCTATCTATAAATGTTAAAAATGTTAAAAAACCAATAAATAGTGTGATACTAGATATTATTAAAATGAAAATATTTTTTCTCAAAAAATCAATCATAATTTAGAATTATAGTATTTAAGCAAATGAACAACTATTTTGTAATATTGGCCGCTGGAAAAAGTAGGAGATTTCACAGAAATTATAAAAAACAATTTCATAATTATAAAAATAAAGAAATTATAGATCACTCAGTAGAAAAGTCTTTAAATTCTAAGCTTTTTAATAAAATATTAATCGTAACCGACAATTTAAATTATTTAAAAAAAAAAAAATATCCTAAATCTATAACTATTATTAAAGGGGGCAAAGAAAGATCAGACTCATCGTTAAAGGCTCTAAAATACCTTAAAAAGTTTAAACCAAAAAACGTATTAATACATGATGCTGCAAGACCAAATTTTTCAATCAAATTACTAAAAAAAATAATAAAAAATTTAAAAACAAATAAAGCTGTTGTGCCTATTATGTCACCTAATGACTCAATAAAATATAAGATTAAAAACCAAATATTTAATTTAAAAAAAAATGACTCATTATTAACCCAAACCCCACAAGCATTTAGATTTAATGAATTGTATAATCTTGCAACAAAACAAAAAAATCATATAAGTGATGAAGCTACACTTTTTATAAATCAAAACTATAAAATTAAATTTATAAAAGGTGAAAAACAAAATAATAAAATTACTTATTTTAACGATATCGAAATCTCGAAAACTTACTACGGAATCGGTTTTGATATACACAGATTAGTTAAAAACAAAAAACTATATCTTGGTGGAATAGAGATACCCTTTCATTCAGGACTTGATGGACATTCGGATGGTGATGTTATTTTACATGCTATAACCGATGCAATTTTAGGGGCAACAAGAAGGATGGATATTGGTACCTATTTTCCAAATAATAAAAAATTTAAAAATATAAGATCACCGAAAATGTTAAAGCCTGTTATAGAAAATCTTTATAAATCAAATTTTTCTATAAATAATTTAGATATTAATTTAATTTGTGAAAAACCCAGGGTGTCTAAATATAGAAAAAATATAATTAATTCAATTTCTAAACTAATTAATCTGAAAAAAAATTTAATCAATCTCAAAGGTAAGACTGTCGAGAAATTAGGTTTAATAGGAAAAGAAAAGGCAATAGCTTGTGAGGTAATAATTTCTATAACAAAATATGATTAAAAATATTAATACCATATTTGTTACAATGTTTGGTCTAGGAAGAATTCCAAAAATTCCTGGAACTTTTGGATCTTTGGCGACAGTGATTTTACTATATATCTTTTTTCATATATTTGAATTATCTTCAATACTAATATTTATATTTTTAATTATTATATTTTTTTTTTCATTTATTGCAGTTGCGGCACATATCAAAGATACTTCAAATAAAGATCCAAAAGAAGTTGTTATCGATGAGTTTATTGGACAATCTATACCTATATATCTATATGAAATTTCACATGGATCAGAAAAATCTTCTGATGAAGCAATTATTTTCTACGGTGTTTGTTTTATTTTATTTAGATTTTTTGACATATTTAAACCATTTCCTGTAAATTTTTTTGACAAAAAATTTAAAAACAGTTTTGGTGTAATTATGGATGATGTTTGTGCTGGATTTTATGTTGTTTTGTCATTAATTTGTTTTATGATTTTGAACAACTATTTTATTAAATGAAAAACTTAATAAGACTACTAATCAAAAAAAAACTTAAAATTTCATTTGTAGAGTCCTGTACGGGGGGGTTGTTAGCTAGTACTATTACCTCTTTTAGTGGTGCTTCAAAAATATTTAATTTGGGCTTTATTACCTATTCTAACCAAGCAAAAATTAAAATTTTAAAAGTTAATAAAAATATAATAAGAAAATATGGTGCTGTAAGCCATGAATGCTGTTCAGCTATGGTTAAAAATTTATCTAAAATATCTAGAGCTAATATCAATATCTCAATAACTGGTATAGCCGGACCTAAAGGTGGCACAAGACAAAAACCAGTTGGTTTGGTTTTTATTGGGGTTAAGAAAGGTAATAAAATATGGATAAATAAGTGTTTATTTAAAAACAAAAGAAGATCTTCAATACAAAGAGCTACTGTTAGAAAAGCACTTAATTTAATTCTTAGCGCTACCAAATAGCTTCTCTGCTCTCATTTGGAATGCATCAGCTATTTTTTCTAGACCATATTGAAATGAAACAACCATTAGTGAATTTAAAAATTTATTTTTAATTTCAAAGTCAATATCAAAAGTAATTTCTGTAATTCCATTTTTTTTATCTGTAAATGTCCAATTATTTGACAGATGGTTCAGTGGACCTGCAATATTTTTAACGGATATAACATCTTTATTTTTATCAAAAACTACATCACTTTTATATGAGTCTTTAAATGGTCCTTTGCCGATCGTTAAGTCAGCTATTATTTTTGTCAAATCACCTTCTTTTTTATTTTCATATACTTTTGCATCAAAACAAAAAGGTACAAATTCTGGATATTTTTCTATATCTAAAACTAATTCAATTAAGTCATCTTTTTTACATTCAATTAATCGCTTAACTGAAGCTTTAGGCATTAATGATTGTTAATTCTATTTTTTTTAAGTTTAACAAAATCTTCATCAGCATGATAAGAAGATCTTGTCAGAGGAGATGATGATACTAAAAGAAAACCTTTTGATTTTGCAATTAACTCTAATTCTTTAAATTCGTCCGGGTGATAATATCTTTCAAGAGGATGATGTTTAACTGAAGGTTGTAGATATTGACCAATTGTAATAAAATCAACATTTGCAGATCTCAAATCATCCATAACTTGAATAATTTCATCATGTTCTTCACCAAGCCCAACCATAATTCCTGATTTGGTAAAAATTTTTTTATTATCTTTCTTTGCATTCTTTAGAAGTTCCAGTGATGCAAAATATCTAGCTCCTGGTCTGACCTTTAAATAAAGTCTAGGTACTGTTTCTATGTTATGATTGAATACATCTAAATCTGCCTCAAGTAGCTTTTTATAAGACTCGCCCTTTCTAAGAAAATCAGGAGTAAGAACTTCTATTGTGGTATTTGGATTTTTTTTTCTAGTCATATCCACAACTTGCTTAAAATGATTTGAACCTCCATCAGGTAGATCATCTCTATCAACTGATGTAATAACTACATGCCTCAAATTTAGTTTTTTTACTGCATTGGCAATTTTAATATCTTCAAATGGATCAAGTTTTTCGGGTTTGCCCGTTTTTACATCACAAAAAGCACAAGCTCTTGTACATGTATCACCCATAATCATGAAAGTTGCATGTCTTTTACTCCAACATTCAGTTATATTTGGACAATTGGCCTCTTGGCATACAGTTACCAAATTACTTTTATTTACTACTGTTTTGGTTAAAAAAAATTCTCTACTATTAATAAGTTTTGATCTAATCCATTCAGGTTTTTTCTTAATAGGACTAATTGGATTTTTTACTTTTTCTGGATGCCGTGGTTTACTTTTTAATGTCATTATTCTGTATTATGTAAATTTTATCATTTTTTCTACCAAATAAAAATCTTTCTCTAATCAAAGTTTCAATATAATCAAGATCTAGATTGTCACTTAATAACGAATTATTAAAATCCAACTCCTTTATTTGATTTTTTAAACTTAATTCCTCTTTTTTCAGGTCGCTTAATATCTTTTTTTTATCAAAATACGAGATTAGGCCTCTTTCCCCTGATAAAAGGTTTAAAAAAAAATATAAAATTAAAAAAGTTGATATAAGTAAGAAATAGTTTTTTTTTAATTTTTCGAGCATTAATGAATCTTATTCATTCTTGCTTTTTTTCCAAGTTCTTCTTCAATACGAATTAACTGGTTATATTTTGCAACTCTTTCAGATCTTGATAAAGATCCTGTTTTAATTTGATTAGAGTTTGTACCAACGGCTAAATCAGAAATAAAAGTGTCTTCACTATCGCCTGATCTGTGAGAAATTATGGTGTTATATCCTATATTTTGTGCAAATTTAATTACCTCTAGAGTTTCGGAAACTGTCCCAATTTGGTTTAATTTAATTAATATTGCATTAGAGGATAAAAATAAGAAACCCTTTTTTAACCTCTCAAGATTGGTAACGTAGAGATCATCTCCTACTATTTGTAAACTATTTGTTAATTTCGTAAATTTAGTCCATGAAATCCAATCATTTTCAGCAAATGGATCTTCGATAGATTTAATCTTATATTTTTTTATCATTCTAAGATATTCTTTGATTGATTTCTCAACAGAAAAATAATTCTTAGAAAAAATAGAATATTTACTATTTTTGTATAATTCGTTTGCTGCTACATCTAGGCAAATAGAAACATCCCTACCATTAATAAAGCCTGATTTCTTAATAGCAGAAACAATCAAATCTAAAGCTTGGAAATTATTACTAATCATTGGAGCAAATCCCCCCTCATCTCCTACTGAAGTCGATAAACGTTTTTTTTTTAATAAAATACTTAAATTTTTGATCACTAAATAGCAAATTCTCATAGCTTCTGAAAAACTTTTTGCTCGGTCTGGTCTGATCATAAATTCTTGTATTCTTAAACCATTGTTTGCATGTGCGCCCCCATTGATTATGTTCATTAATGGAAATGGTAATTTAAAATTTTTTTTAATATAAAAAGCTTTATACAATGGAAGACCATTAATTTTAGCTGAAAGTTTTTTTACTGCCATCGATACCGCTAAAATAGAATTAGCACCTAATTTTTTTTTTTGTCTTGAGCCATCAAGATTAATCATTAAAGCATCAATTTTTTCTTGATTATGAATATCCTGACCTCTTAATCTTTTTGAAATATTTACATTGATGATTTTAATCGCACTATAAACACTTTTTCCTAAGAACTTATTATTGTTTTTATCTCTTTTTTCAAAAGCCTCGTAAGTACCTGTAGAAGCACCAGAAGGACAAATAGCTGTTGCGCTATTATTCTTAGTATAAACTTCTGCCTCAATTGTAGGATTGCCTCTGCTATCAAAAACTTGACGGGCTTTTACTTTTAAAATTTTAGTCACTAATTTTTAATAAGATTATCTATATCTTTAAGTTTTTTTAATAATGTTTCTAAATCATTTATTGGTAACATGTTTGGTCCATCAGATGGGGCATTATCTGGATCTTGATGTGTTTCTATAAATAAGCCTGCGACACCAACTGCAACAGCTGCTTTAGACAAATGTTCAATAAATTCTCTTTGTCCTCCACTTTTTTCTCCAAGACCACCTGGTTGTTGCACAGAGTGCGTTGCATCGAATATTACTGGATAACCATTCTTTGCCATTATCGGCAATGATCTCATATCAGTTACAAGTGTATTGTAACCAAAACTTGCTCCTCTCTCTGTAACCATTATTTTTTTATTTCCTGAATCAGATATTTTTTTTGTTACATTGATCATGTCCCAAGGTGCCAAAAATTGTCCTTTCTTAACATTAATTATCCGATCAGTTTTAGCTGCAGCGATTAGTAAATCGGTCTGTCTGCAAAGGAATGCTGGAATTTGTATTATATCAACGTGATCGCTTACCTTAGAACACTGCTCTATGTCATGAACATCTGTTAAAATTGGAATATTGAGATCTTTTTTAATTTTATCGAATATTGGTAATGAAGCTTCTAAGCCTGCTCCTCTTTTTCCTTGTAAGCTTGTTCTATTAGCCTTATCAAAAGATGTTTTGTAAATAAAGCCCAATTTTAATTTGTCAGCTATTTCTTTAATTTTTCCAGCCATGTCAATTGCATGCTGTTCAGTCTCAAGTTGACATGGTCCAGCGATCAGGCAGAATTTATTATCATTCGCAATTTGAATTTTTCCACAATTTATTTTTATATTTGTCATTAGTGATTTTTTGATGCCTTGATAAACGATGAGAATAATGGATGAGGAGACAAAGGTCTAGATTTAAATTCAGGATGAAACTGAACACCAATAAACCATGGGTGGTTTTTAAGCTCAATTATTTCAGGTAAAGACCCATCCGGAGAAAGACCAGAAAATAACATTCCTTTTTTTTCGAACTTGTCTTTAAAAGCAATATTCACCTCATATCTATGTCGGTGTCTTTCTTTAATTAAATTTGTTTTGTAAATCTTTTGTATTAATGAATTTTTCTTTAATTTAGCGTCATAAGATCCCAATCTCATTGTACCGCCTAAATTTTTTTCAGTTCCTTGAATTTTTTTACCATCTTTAGTCCATTCGTTTAATAATCCAATAATATGTAAACCTTTCTTATCAAATTCGCTTGAAGTAGCTTTTTTTAAATTGAGTTTATTTCTTGCAAATTCTATTATTGCCATTTGCATTCCGTAACATATGCCAAGAAATGGAATTTTATTAATTCTTGCATATTTTATTGATTCAATCTTACCGTCTGTTCCTCTCTTACCAAAACCACCAGGTATCAAGATACCTGAAATATTTTTTAGTTTTGATTTTATCTCAGAAATTTTTAGTTTTTCAGAGTCTATCCTTATTAAGTTAATCTTAATGTTATTTTCAATTCCACCATGAGTGAGGGCTTCATCTAGTGATTTATAGGCATCTTTTAATTCAACATATTTTCCTATCAAGGCAATATTAACTTGTTTTTTGTTTTGTAGTATTGTTTTTGTAATTTTCTTCCAGGGTTTCAAATCTACAGATTTTTTTGTTTTTAGTTTAAAATAATTTAAAACTTGAATATCTAATTTTTCCTTGTAAAAACTTATTGGAGCTTCATAAATAGTTCGTACATCGACTGTTTCTATTACATTTTTTATGTTTACATTGCAAAATAAAGATATTTTTTTTCGATGTTCAAGTGGTATTGGTCTTTCCGATCTACAAATAATTATATCTGGTTGAACTCCAATACTTCTTAGTTCTTTTACAGAATGTTGAGTTGGTTTTGTTTTTATTTCATCAGATGATTTTAAATAAGGAACAAGTGTGAGGTGAATAAAAAGAGCATTTTTTTTTCCAACATCATTTGCAAATTGTCTAATTGCCTCTATAAAAGGCAAGCTTTCAATATCCCCAACGATGCCTCCAATTTCACAAATTACAAAATCTTCTTTGGATGAATCTTTTTTAATAAATTCTTTAATCCGATCAGTTATATGAGGTATAACTTGAACAGTTTTGCCTAAATATTTTCCTTCTCGTTCTCTATTAAGTACATCATTATATATTTTTCCAGTAGTAATATTATCTGACTTTTTTGCTGAAACACCTGAAAATCTCTCGTAGTGTCCTAAGTCAAGATCAGTCTCAGCTCCATCATCAGTAACAAATACTTCTCCGTGTTGAAATGGACTCATAGTTCCAGGATCAACATTTAAATACGGATCTAGTTTCCTTAATCTGACTTTGTAACCTCTTGATTGAAGTAAGTAAGCTAGTGATGCAGATGAAAGTCCTTTACCTATTGATGAAACCACGCCGCCCGTGACAAAAATATATCGCGTCATGGAATTATCTTATAGCGAAAAAAAAATTAATTGAAAAGCATTAATTATTGTTTTCTGGAATTGATGGCATATCTTCAGCTTTTTCCTCAACTGTATCTAAAACTGAGGATGTTGGAACTAAATCCTCTCTTGAAATTATAGTCAATCCTAGACTGCAAATGATAAAAAGTGTAGCAACTATAGCAGTAGCCTTAGTCATAAAATTACCAGCAGTTCTTGAAAACATGAAATTTTCTTGAGATACTCCAATACCTAACGCTCCACCTTCTGATTTTTGCATTAAGACCAACAAAACAAGAACAATCGCTAATATGATATTAAGGATTAGTAAGATATTTTCCATGTTGGTTAATTATATGTTTTTTTTATTATATCAATAAATTTTTTAGGATTTTGAGATGCCCCACCAACTAAGAAGCCATCAATTACATTTATAGACCTAAAATTATCTAAATTTTTAGGATTTACTGAACCACCATACAAAACTTTACAATTTTTTTTCTTTTTTATAAATTTAATAGTTTCAAATAACTCCCTTGGTTTTGGTATTATGCCAGTGCCTATAGACCAAACGGGTTCATAAGCTATTATAATATTTTTTTTATCTTTAATTTTATTAAGACCTATTTTTATTTGATTATTCAAAATTTGATTAGTAATTTTTTTTCTTTTTTCTTGAATAGTTTCACCTATACAAAAAATTATTTTTAAGCCAGATTTAAGAGCACTTTTAATCTTCAGGTTTATCAATTTATTAGTTTCGCCTTTTTTTCTATTTTCAGAGTGACCAATTATAACATATTTAGCTCCAACATTTCTTAACATCATAGAATTAACAGAACCTGTAAAAGGTCCAGGCCTATCAAATTCATGACAATTTTGCGCACCAACTTCTATTTTAGAATTTTTAAATTTTATAAACATTTGATTAATCAAGGTATTTGGTGGGCAATATATAATCTTAATCAATTTTCTCTTTTTAAAGTTTTTTGAGAACTTAATTACTTTATACAGTGAATTTAGAGAATTTAAGGCTCCAAACATTTTCCAATTAGCAATAAAATACATATATTTATTTGTCATCTGGTATAATTTAATTTATAGGTTTGCTTTTTATAGATCAATAAATTTATAAAGTAATGATTGGAAGTTTAAGAAATTTTGCAAAAACCAAATTCGCAGGTTTATTAGTTATATTAATGATAATACCCTTTGTCTTTTGGGGCATGGGGAGTATGTTTAGTAGTGGAAATACAAATAATATTGTAAAAATTAATAATACTAATATTACTACAGAGGAATTTATAGACCACATAAATAAATCAAATATTCCCGATAAAACTATCAAAGAAAATTTAGATAAAAATATAATTGAAGATTTATTATCCACGTTAATTTCAACAACATTATTAGACTTAGAAGTTAAAGATTTTAATATAACTATTTCGGAAAATACTTTATTAAAGAAAATTAAAACAAACAAAAACTTCCAGAACCAAAATGGAATTTTTGAAAGAATAAAGTACGAGAAATTTTTGCTTGAAAACAATGAATCAGCTGTAGGTTTTGAATTAAAATTAAGAGGACGTGAATTGCAAAAAAACTTATTTGATTATATTGGCGCAGGAACTATAACACCAAAATTTCTTGCGAAAAAACTTTATGAGGAAGAAAATAAAAAGTTGGAAGTTGATTTTATCGATTTGAGTAGATTTTATAAGAAAAAAGAGACGTTTAATAATGATGATATAGAAAATTTTATAAATGAAAATAAAGATCAATTAGATATTGAATATGTGGACTTTACATATGCAATTATTAATCCTCAAAATTTAATTGGTTCTGATGAATTTAATCAAACCTTTTTTGATAAGATTGATGAAATAGAGGTTAAAATTTCAAATAACTTAACTATAGGAACGATACTAAAAGATTATCAAATCAAGCCATTAAAAATATCTAATTTTAGAAATTCTGAGAATAAAAAAGATATTGAAAAAAAAATTTTTGAATCAAGAAATATAGATTTTGATATCGTTGAATTTGGAAATAATTTCATTCTTTATAAAATAGATAATATTGATAAAAGGTCTCCTGACCTTAAAGATGCTGAACTTAAAAATGAACTGATAGAATTATTGTATCAAAAAAATAAATTTGATTATAATAGAAAATTATTACAAAAAATAAGTAATCAAGAATTTGAAAATAATGAATTTTTGAAAATGGGAGAAGATAAAATTGAGAATATTATTTTAAACTCTGTTAACGATAATGAAAAATTTGACACAAATGCAATAGGAGTATTATATTCATTACCAGTTAATTCTTTCACTTTAATTAATGATGAAAAAAATAATATTTATCTAGCAAAAATAATTAATATTACTTATGAAAATTTAAATCTTAATGATGAAAAATTAAATAAATATTTACTATTGGAAAATAGTGACAATAAAAAAAATATTCTTCAAACATATGATTTACTTTTAAATAAAAAATATAATGTGGCACTTAACAAAAAAACAATAGAACGAGTGAAAAATTTCTTTCAATGAAAATAAATCGAAACTTCAAAGAGTTCAAGTTTCGACACAGAAACAAAGAAAATCAAGTTATTTATGCTTCAAAAAAAGTAAGGAATGACGATGAGGTTTTAAATTTAATTGATAATTTTTTAGATGAAAAAAATAGTTTTATATTTGAGTCTGTTGAAAAAGGAAAAATAAAAGGAAGATATACTATATTCGGAAAAGACCCTGATAAAGTTTGGGAATTTAATAATAATAATTCTTATTTAATAAAAAAAAATAAAAAAATTAAGCAAAAGGCTAATCCGGAAGATTTAATTGAGAAAATAATTGAAGATTTTAAATTTAAAACCCCTAAAAATTTACCAAAAATATGTTCTCTAATTTCAGGATATTTTTCTTACGACTCAATAAGATATATAGAGAAGATTCCTAACAATTGTAAAGATGATCTAAAATTACCAGATGTTAGACTTTTAAGACCAAGAACACTTATAATTCATGATAATCTAAAAAAAGAAATATTTTATATTATCAATATTTTTAAAGATGAAAAAATTAATAATTATCAAAAAAAATATGATGATATTCAGTCTAATCTTTTTAAATTATCTATTCAATCTTCTATAAAAAGAATTCAAAAAGAAAAATATAAAAATCTTAATGAAATAAAGGTTAAGTCTAATACTTCTAAAAATAGATTTCTAACAATGGTAAATAAAGCAAAAAAATATATAAAATTTGGTGATATATTTCAGGTCGTTTTAAGCCAGAGATTTGAAGCAAAATTAACAAAAAAACCAATTGATATTTACAAAAAACTTAGAATAACCAATCCTTCTCCTTTTATGTTTTTTTTTAATTTTAGTGACTTTCAGATAATTGGAGCAAGTCCAGAAATATTAGTAAGATTAAGGGACAATAGAATTACAGTTAGACCTATCGCTGGAACAAGACCGAGGGGTAAAACAAAAAAAGAGGATATTTTTTATGAAAAAGATTTACTCAAAGATAAGAAAGAACTTTCAGAACATTTAATGTTACTGGATTTAGGAAGAAACGATGCTGGAAAAGTCTCAAAAATAAATACTGTAAAAGTGACAGAAAGTTTTATCATTGAAAAGTATTCTCACGTCATGCATATAGTTTCAAATGTAATCGGTGAATATAATAAGAAATTTTCAAAATTTAAATCACTTTTAGCAGGTTTTCCTGCGGGTACTGTTTCCGGAGCACCAAAAATTAGAGCTATGGAAATAATTGATGAATTGGAGTCAGCTAAAAGAAAAGTTTATGCTGGTGGTATTGGATATTTTTCAGCAAATGGAGAGTTTGATACATGTATAGCTTTAAGAACAGCTGTAGCCAAAAAAGATAGATTTTATGTTCAGGCTGGTGCTGGAATTGTTGCTGATAGTAAACCTATAAAAGAATATGAAGAAACTGTAAATAAAGCTAAAGCTTTAATTAATGCTTTAAAATGAAAAAAATAATTTTAATAGATAATTACGATAGTTTTACTTTTAATCTGTATCATTACCTATCCTCATTCAAATTAAATGTAGACGTAATTAGAAATGATCAGATTACTTCAAATGAGATATTAGAGAGAAAATACAGTAAGATTGTAATATCTCCAGGTCCAGGTAATCCTAATCAATCAGGTAATTGTTTAAAAATAGTAAAATCTTTATATAAAAAAATTCCAATTCTTGGAGTTTGTTTAGGTCATCAGATTATAGGACAGGTGTTTGGTTCTAAAATTGTCCAAGCTAGAACACTGATGCATGGTAAAACAAGTAAAATACTTTCAAAAAAAATTGGAATATTAAGAAATCTTCCAGGATCCTTCGAGGCAACAAGGTATCACAGCTTAATTATTGATAAAAAATCATTTTCAAAACATCTTGAAATCACAGCTGAAAGTAAAGATGGACTAATTATGGGTGTTCAACACAAAAAATATGATGTTCATGGAGTGCAATTTCATCCTGAAAGTATTAAAACTCAATTAGGTATTAAAATTCTAAAAAATTTTATTAAAATTTAAGAATAATGAGACAATTTATAGATAAAATTAAAAATAGAGAGGATCTTTCTTTTGAGGAAAGCAAAGCAGCTTTTGAATTTTTGATGGAAGGCAAAGCGAATGACCAAGAAATATATGATTTCTTAACACTTTTATCAGCAAAAGGCGAAGCCTCAAGTGAGATAGCTGGTGGTGTTTATGTACTTAGAGATAAATCAAAAAGAGTAAATGTAGATAATTGTATAGATACATGTGGTACGGGAGGAGATGGAATGAATACACTTAATATTTCAACTGCATCTGCTCTATTACTTGCAAGCATGGGTATTAAGGTAGCAAAACACGGAAATAAAGCTGTATCATCTAAATGTGGATCTGGTGATGTTTTGGAGGCTTTAAATATCAAAATAAATTTAGAACCAAAAGATATTGAATCTCAAATTAATAAAAATAATTTTGGTTTCATGTTTGCTCCTAATTATCATAGCGCAATGAAATTTGTTGGAGCTACAAGAAAAAAAATCGGCAAAAGAACTATTTTTAATATGATTGGCCCATTGAGCAGTCCAGCTTTAGTAAAAAAACAAGTAGTTGGTGTATTCGAAAAAAAATTATTAAAGATATTTGCTAACGCTTTAAATAATTTAGATTTAAAATTTGCATGGATTGTAAATAGTGAAGATGGTTTAGATGAAATTTCACCATATGCCAAAACTAATGTTATTCAATTAAAGGATAATAATATTTCAGAAATCACTATTGATCCAAAAGAATTAAAAGTAAATGCAGATAAATTTGAAAATCTTGTTGGTAACGATGCAAAATTTAATGCAGAGAAAATAATAAATATATTTAAAGGTGAGGACAATGATTTTTCTAAAGCTGTATGTTTAAATGCGGCTGCAGGATTAATTGTTAATGAAACTTATCAGGATTATTCTAAAGCGTATAATGACGCTAGAGAGCATATTTTATCTAATAAAGTTATTAAACATTTAGAAAGAATTAAAAATGACTGAAAATGTTCTTGAAAAAATAATTAAAAAGAAAAGAGAGAAAATAATTAATCTAAAAAAAACCATTTCTTTAGAGACAATAAATGAGTCAATAGATAAAAATAAAACGTTTATTAATTTTAAAAAAAAAATTGAAAACAACTCAAAAGATGGTAAATTTTCAATTATCGCGGAAATTAAAAAAGCTAGTCCCTCTGCGGGTACAATTATCAATGATTATGATCCTGTAAAAATAGCTAATATTTATAATGATAATAAAGCTACTTGTTTATCGGTCTTAACTGAGGAAGATTTTTTTTTAGGAAACTTAGAACATATTTCTAAAATCAAACAAAAAATTAATTTACCAATTCTTTGCAAGGATTTTTTTTTGGATAAATTCCAAATACCATATGCAAAAAGTTATGGAGCTGATGCGATATTAATTATATTAGCTGGTGTTAATGAAACTCTCGCAAATGAGTTATATGAAGAAGCGTTAAAATTAAATATGTCTGTCATTGTTGAAGTTCATACCGTTGAAGAAGCTAAACAATCTTTAAAATATAAAGATGCTTTAATAGGAATAAACAACAGAAACTTGAAAACTTTAAAAACTAATATAAATACAACCTTTGATATTCATAATGTTTTAGTTAATCACTCTGGACCTATAATTTCTGAAAGTGGAATTAAAACAAAAGATGATGTGTTAGAGCTTTCAAATAAAACATCTATTAAAACTTTTCTAATTGGTGAATCACTTCTCAAAAATCTAGAGAATAATTCAATTTTTTCTGTTCTTTAGTCAAATAAACCCCTAATTTATTAGCTTTTTTTCTATTGTGACTTTTGGAGAACTTTTGTAGAACAGATTCTGTACGATATTTGTTCTTATGCTTACAAAAAAACAAAAAAATTTGCTTTTATTTATCAACAAGAAGTTGAGAAGTTCTGGTGTATCGCCCTCTTATGAGGAAATGAAAGAGTCTTTAAATTTAAAATCTAAGTCTGGAATACATAGGCTTATAAGTGCATTAGAGGAAAGAGGGTTCATCAAAAGACTAGCTCACAAAGCAAGAGCTTTAGAGGTAATCAAATTACCTGAAACAGCTTCTGCAAACGATATATATAACAGTTTTTCTCCTAGTGTTATTAAAGGAGGCTTAGATGACGAAAAACCAATTTCTGATGAAGAAGTTCCAGTTTTAGGAAAAATAGCTGCCGGTACTCCTGTGGAAGCAATTCAAAACGAAGTTTCTAGAATACCTTTACCAAATAATCTAGAGAAAAATGGTGATTATTTTGGTCTTAAAGTTCAAGGTGATTCTATGATAGAAGCAGGAATAAATGAAGGTGATACGGTTATTATAAAAAGAACAGACGCTGCAGATAATGGTAAAATTGTGGTTGCTTTAATTGATGATCATGAAGCCATGCTGAAAAGAATTAGGCGAAAAGGTAAAGTGGTTGCACTTGAAAGTGCAAATAAAAACTATGAGACTAAAATTTTCGGTCCCGATAGAGTAAAAGTTCAGGGTGTGTTAGTATCTTTATATAGAAACTTCTAAAAAAATAGTCTAAACAATTTTAATGAAAAAAGTAGCAACTAGATTTGCTCCATCACCCACTGGCGCATTACATATTGGTGGAGTTAGAACCGCTTTATTTAATTGGTTATATTCTAAAAACCAAAAAGGTGATTTTTATTTAAGAGTTGAAGATACTGATAAAGAAAGATCTAAAGACGAATATAAAGATCAAATAATTAAATCTCTTAAATGGATTGGTATTAATTATGACGGAGAAGAGTATATACAATCTAAAAAAGTTGAAGATCATATCAAAGTTGCAAATGAATTACTTAAAAGTGGTTTTGCATATAAATGTTATTGCTCAGGCGAAGAAATAGAAGAACAAAAGAAAAGAGCAAGACAAAAGAAAATACCTTATATTTATAATAGAAAATGGAGAAATAAAATAGAGTCTGATGCTCCCAAAGATATTAAACCTGTCATAAGATTTAAAAGTAAGATTGACGGAACCTCTATATTGAAAGATTTAGTTCAAGGTGATGTTGAAATTGAAAATAATACAATTGAGGATTTTATCATTTTAAGAAATGATGGAACTCCTACGTATAATTTATCTGCATCCGTAGATGATCACCAAATGAATATGACACATATTATTAGAGGTGACGATCATAAAATAAATACCTTCAAACAAATACAAATTTATAAAGCCATGAAATGGGATTTGCCCTCATTTGCTCACATACCATTGATACATACAATAGAGGGAAAGAAACTATCAAAGCGAGATCAGGCTTCTACATTAGATGATTATTCCAAAATAGGTATCATGCCAGATGCTCTTCGAAATTATCTTTTAAGATTAGGCTGGTCTTACAAAGATAAAGAAATATTTACATTAGAGGAAAGTATAAAATTTTTTAATTTAGAAGGCATTGGTAAATCTCCCTCTAAACTTGATATGAGTAGAATTTTATCAATGAATGAACATTATATTAAGAATATTGATGAGGATAATTTATTCAACCAGTTAACTGAATATAGCAAATTATATAAAAATGAAATTAAATCTGATAAAGAAGATAAGATCAGAAAATCACTTACTTTCTTAAAAAATAAAGCAAAAACTTTAGAAGATATATTAAATAATGGTCAATATATTTTAAGAGATAAGGTCAATTTTAATAAGGATGATATTAAATTAATTGACGATAAAGCAAGAAAAGTAATTTCTGATTTTAACTCTCAATTTGAAAAAATAGATCTACCTTCTCGAGAAATTTTAGAACCAATAGTGAATGGGCTCATAAAGTCTCATAATACAAATTTTAAAGGAGTTGGACAACCATTAAGGATTGCTCTAACAGGTTCGAAGTTTGGACCTGGTATATATGATATAATTTTATCCTTAGGAAAAGAAGAAGTTCAAAAACGATTAAGTGCTGAGATAGCTTGAAACTACGTCTGAGGCTTCTGATGATGATGAAGTTTTAGATTTGATCTCGTTTAAAGTATTATTCACATCGAGGATTTGTTTTTTCATAAGTTCGGGGTTTTTTAAAAAGTATACTACAGATCTAAAAATTTCTTTTGAATTACACTCATTTTGAATTAATTCTGGAATTATTTCTTTTTGGTTAATTATATTAATTATATTTGCAAATTTTGTCTTAACTAAAAATTTTACAATAAAAAAATTTATAAAATTCATTTTATAAATTATGATAGATGGGATTTTTGCATTACAGATTTCAAGGGAAATAGTTCCAGATTTCGCCACAGCAAATACTGAGTTTGATAAAATTTGTGATTTTATATTCTCCTCTGATATCACTTCAACATTATCTAAATATGTTTTTTTAATCTCGCCTTTTATCAAATCTTTATTTTGATCAGTTGTATGAAAAATAAAATTATATTCGTTGAATTTTTCATTCATTAATTTAATAAAATCTATTAAGATTGGTAAAAGAATATTCGTTTCAGATGTTCGGCTTCCAGCAAATAAAGATATAATCTTTTTATTGTCATCAATTATATTTGATAAATTTGTTTTACTATTTTCTTTATTTTCAAGTAAGGGGTGACCAACAAAAGTGTTTTTAATATTTTCTTTATCAAAATATTTTTTTTCAAAATTAAATAATAGCAGAACATGGTCTAAAAAGTTTTTAAAATTCTTAACCCTACCCTCTCGCCATACCCATACTTGTGGTGCAACATAATGTATTGTTTTAATATTAGGATTGATACTTTTTACTTTTTCAGCAACTCTTAAAGTAAAATCTGGGCTATCTACACTAAATAGAATATTGGGATTAAATTCAATTATCCTTTTTACAGTTTCGTTTATTTTGTTTCTAATTTTAAACAAATTTAAGATGACACTCGTAAATCCAATATAAGTTATCTCCTTAAGATCATATATTGATTTGACCCCAAGTTTGTTTAAATGTGATCCTCCAACACTTAAATATTCTATATCAGAATGTTTTTGTTGAAGTTTATTAACTACTGTTGACGCTAATTTATCTCCTGAAGGTTCACCCGTGAGTACAAAAATTTTTTTCATTTCACTAAGATAAACATCTTATTTTTATTAGCAAAGCTAATACATTTATTTTTATCTAAAAATACATGTTGTTTACCTTTAACAACAATACCTTTTAATCCAGCAGACTTGCTTTGTTTTAGCGTTTTCAATCCGATAGTAGGTAAGTCAACTCTAAGGTCTTGCTTCTTTTTTGGAAATTTAACTAAAACACCATGGTTTTGAAATCTTTTACTTTTGCTTTTCTCTAGCATTTTTTTGGTTCCGCCTTTTCCCTCTATGGAAATTACTTTTTTATTTCTGACTACTACAGCTTGGCTGAAATTATATTCTTTTAAATTATTTAACGTTTTAATAGCCTTGTTAATATCTAATAGATCAATGTTATTTGGCTTAAAATTTGAATAATTACCCTTTTTTAGAGTAAGCTCTGGATTAAATTTAAGTGAATTTTCAGTTTTTATCTTATTTTGAGCTAGTATTTTTATTATCTCTTTCAAAATTGCAGCATCACCAAGTTTCGATGCTTTTATAATTCTTGGTAAATAATATATTCCCTTGAAGTCTAGTTTTAACTTAGAAAAGTTTGGCTTATTTACTTTTCCTGCAAATAAGACTTTTTTACATTTATTTTCTCTGAGAATATTCATTATTTTACCAAATTGACCTATAGAAATAGAATAAGATTTACTATCTTTTTTAAATTTCTTGGATTTAGATAAATCTATTATTAAATACTTTATTTTTCTTTTCTTAATTGTTTTAAGAATTTTATTTGGAAAATCTGTATCACCAAAAATTAATCCTATCATTTTATGAAAATGGTGTGCAAATGGATCTTTTTTTATCTTTTGTTATAAAGTCAATTACATTCTTAACTAATGGATTCTCTTTAAAAGAGCCATTTAATTTACTTATATTTTCATTGATACTTTTAGTAGCAAAAATTTCCTTATAAGCCTCACTTAATCCTAAAATATCCTTGTTTTCAAACTTGGCTCTTCTCAAACCAATTAAATTTAATCCTTGTAGTGAATTCCTATTTCCTGTTGATAATCCATAAGGAATAACGTCGTGTAATACTCCTGTCATTCCACCAATCATAGCCATCTTTCCAATTCTTGAGAATTGTTGTACTGCTGAATTGCCTCCTATCACAACATTATCTTCAATAATTACATGGCCACCCAAGGGAACATTATTAGCTATTATTACATTATTTCCTACCCGACAATCATGAGCGATATGTGATGAAATCATGAATAAACAATTATTTCCAATAACTGTTTTACCACCACCACTAGCTGTTCCTGGATTTATTGTTACGTATTCTCTTATCTTATTATTATCTCCAATTATCAAACTAGTTGGTTCACCAGAATATTTTAAATCTTGTGGGTCGTTAATAGAAACAAAGGGATATATCTTGTTGTCTTTGCCAATTTTAACATTTCCAGAAATGTTTACATGTGATTGAATAACAGTGTTTTCTCTAATTTCCACATTTGGACCTATTACACAATAAGGACCTATTTGAACATTTTTATCTAATTTTGCTTTTGAATCTATTACTGCAGTTTTATGTATCATCTATTATTTTTTATAAAATCTCTTAAATTTTTTGCTGGGTATCCCATGACTTTAGTATTGTCTGATATATCATCTATAACTCCGCTTCCACCACCTATGTGTACATTATTTCCAATCTTTAAATGACCTGAAATGCCAGCTTGACCCCCAACCATAACATTGTTTCCTAGTAATGAGCTACCAGCAAACCCTACTTGACCAGCTATAATACAATTATCTCCAATTTTATTATTATGAGCAATATGGACTTGATTATCGATATAAGTATTTTTTCCAATAATTGTATTGGATAGAGATCCTCTATCGATAGTTGAACCACAACCTATTTCACAATTTTCATTTATCATTACAATTCCAATATGAGGGTATCTTATATTTTTTTCTTTATTAGGAAAAAAACCAAAACCTTTTTTTCCTACAACACACCCATCTAAAATATTTACATTATTTTTAATTATTGTGTTTCTTATAATAACATTAGAACCGATAGAACAGTTTGCGCCAATAATTACATTTTTTTCAATTATAGTATTATGACCAATTAGACAATTTCTTCCTATTTTAACATTTTTACCTATCAAAACATTTTTTCCAAATTTAACTTTTTTTTTAAAAGAAGTTTTAGAGATATCTTTTACAGTTTCATCAAAATCATCTACTATTGATTTTGGATAAAATTCCTTTGTAATTTTAGCAATAGATAATAAAACATTTTTTACAATTATTTTTTTACAGGTATTTGGTAGAAATTGAGAAAGGCTTTCCAGTGTTACACAATAAGAGGCTTTAGTTCTCGATGCTGCAGAAGAATAATTTTTAGAATGAAAAAAAGTTAAGTCTTTTTTAGTCGCATTTTGTAAATCAGAAACATTGTAAATTTTATCCTTTTTAAAATTTTCATTATTTGAAATACCTGTATTAACTAACAATTTTTGTATTTCGAATGGACCTACGTTTTTAAAAAAAGGATTAATCACATAATTCTATTATCAAAGAATTGAGATAATAAAGTATCAACAAATATTACTAATTATTTTCTATCAACTATAGTAGCTGACCATTGAGCATCAGCCATTTTTTTTTCTGATACAAAAGCTTCACCCTTATACTTCCAAACTCTACCATGGGACCTAACAGCTTCTATTTTTAGCTCTAATATACAGTCTGGTATCACCGGATTTCTAAACCTTGCTTTTTCTACACTCATTAGAAACACAAGTTTATTATCATATGTTTTTTTATCTATGCCATGAGCAGTTAATGCTGCTGCAGCTTGTCCAAAAGCTTCAACAATAAAAACTCCGGGCATAACAGGTTGACCAGGAAAATGACCTTGAACATAAAAGCCATCTTTTTTTACATTCATTATTGCAGTAGCAGAATGTAATTTTTTTATATCTTTTAACTCATCTATTAAAAGCATTGGCTCTCTATGAGGTAAAAGATCTGCGATATCTTTTTTATTTAGCGATAGAGTCATAAGTCAATCAATTTTTTTTACCTTATTATTTACTTCAGTCAATATTTCATTTGTAATATCTAAACTTGAATTTGAGATTATTAAGGCATCTTTCTTCAAAAGTAAATCAATAGAGTTCTCTCTAGAATATTCAAGAATAATTTTATCAATTTTGATCATAAAATTCCTACTAAATTCTAAATTTTTTTTATTCATCTTTTCTAAATTTTGTTTTTTTTTTAATTGATAATTACTCAGATTTTTTTGATGCTCATCAACTTTTTTTTGAAAATCTTCTTTTTTTAAGATATTCTTTTTTGATAAAATATCATTTTTGTTTTTTTCTAGTTTCTTTTCTAAATCTTGGTGTTTTTTATTGAACTTTTTTCTTTCATTTATGATTAAATCTTTAATCTGTTTTCCAACAATAGATTCATTCACTATTTTATTCAAATCGATATATTTAACAGGAATATTAGTATTAGATTCTGCAGAGAAAATAATTAAAAAAAAAAAAATAATTGACTGAAAAAACCTCATTAACTCTAAAAAGTCGTGCCTAAATTAAATCTAAATGTTTCTGTTTTATCTGTTGATTTTTTTGATATCGGTTGAGTAAAACTAAAACTCAATGGGCCAATTGGAGTATACCAATCTATACCTAAACCTACTGAACTTCTAATAGCACTAGAATCATCTAATGTAGAGCTATAATCTACACCCCACACATTAGCAGCATCATAGAAAACACTAAAATCAATTGTTTCTAAAGATTCAAGCAATGGTATGTCAGTTGCTGCATTAAATGCTGCTAAGTAATTCCCACCAACATAATCTCCACCATCTAATGGGCCTACTTTTCCAGCTTGAAAGCCTCTTAGTTTTCTTGATGGTAAATATAATCTATCAGAAACCCTTACATCTTCATCACCGAGTGAGTTTGCAGCCTTCGTAAAAATTGATAACGATGCCACGAGGTCATCAAAATATTCATAGTAATTTTTTATTTCATAACTATTGGTTAGGGTCTGATTGTCCTCTATATTTAAAGGGATAGACTGAAAAAAAGTTGATATATACCCATCTTTTGGCTGAAATTTTTGATCTCTTCTGTCAAGTTGTAAAGCATAACTGAACATTGCATCTAAATAATCTCCCTCTTGTTTTTTTAATAAGTTTGAAGCAGTAGATGCAGTATCTAAAGTCTCATAATAAAGTGAAAATTTTGGTTCAATAAAAAAATCTTCTAATTGCTCAAATTTTGTACCAATTAAAAAACCAGTTTCTGCAGATTTATACCCAAAACTGTCAAGTCTATCTGTTTCTTGACTTTCAGCTGTAAGTATCATGTCTTTATCAGTATTTTTATAGTTCGGCTTTGTGTAAGAAAATAATCCTCTTATAGTTTCTTCACTGAGTGACAAATTACTATCTAATTTTATGCCTTTTCCTAAAAAGTTATTTTCTTGAACCCCAAAAGATGTTGAGGCTCCTGATGTTCCAATACCAGCTCCAGCAGAAATCTGTCCAGTAGGTTTTTCTTCAACAGTAATATCAATTACTTTTTCTAGCTCATTATCAGTGTCAATAATATCACCTCTTACGTTTTTAAAAATATTAGTTGCTCTTATATTATTGATAGATTTTTGAAATAGAATATTATTAAATGGATCTCCCTCATCAATAATAAATTCGTTTCTTATAACATCTTCTATAGTAACATTATTTCCATAAATATTAATTTTTTTAACATAAATGTTTGGCTGATCGTTTAAAATCTTTATATTAACATTAATTTTGTCATTAATTAATTTTTCATCAATTTTTGCATTCACAAATTCGTATTGTTTAGTACTCGCTATAGACTCTATTTGATTCAACATTTTTTCAACAATCTTTAATGAATATTTTTCTCCTGAAAATTTATTCAATTTTTTTGATATTTTATCGAAATACTTTTTTTCAAAATCAGTCGGTAAATCAATATTAAAGTTACCAAAATAAAATTTTTTACCACTATTAATATTAAATACAATTTTGAAATCTTGATTATCATCAAATTGTATAGTTTCA
>CABYHH010000005.1 GCA_902518835.1 uncultured Pelagibacteraceae bacterium | reverse complement strand
ATATTTTGCTGGTCTGATAATGATTTTAGACGGCGTTGCAGGTGCAGTAGCAGCTAATACAATTATGAAAACTGCCATTGGTATGTCAGGATTGACCGCAATTTTGACATGGTTTATCTGGGGTATATTTATTTTTGTTATTGGAGTGAAATTATTTCCAGACAAACAAACCAAAGTACCCTTCAAAAAAGTTTTAACGGCAGTGGGTTATGCACATGCTCCAGGTTTATTAAGATTTTTTGCAGTTACTCCAGAATTGATGATACCAATTATTTTCTTAACTCAATTTTGGATTTTTGCATCTTTAATAATAGCTATCAAACAAATCTTAGGTCTTAGGTCAAATTTAAAATCTTTTGGTATTGTTTTTTTATCTTTTTTGATAATAGCATTTTTATCTGTTACCTTTGTAATGAGTAGAATGAACATGATGCCAGTAAGTCATATTTAGATAGGAAATATTGTTTTAGAAATTCTACAAGACTCACAAATTTTAAAGCCAGTCAATATCAAATTTTGAGATACACTTTCATGCTCATTTTTACATTCATCACAAAAATCATCGAAATCATCTAATATAATTTCTTTGGTTATTTTATCTTCGGTCATAATTTATTTTATTGAAATCTTAATCTAATTTTGAAATAAATATTATTCGAATATATCATGAAAAAAAATAGATATCTCAAAGTTTCAGTAGTTATGGGCAGCCAGTCGGACTACAAAACTATGAGATTAACTATCAAAATATTAAAAGTTATGGGTATTAAATTTGAAACCAAGATAATATCTGCACATCGCACTCCAGAAAGAATGTTTGCTTATGCAAAATCTGCTATAAAGAATAATATTGTTTTGATTATCGCCGGAGCTGGAGGATCTGCTCATCTACCAGGAATGATATCATCACTTACATCTATTCCAGTTTTAGGTGTTCCCATTGAAAGTAAAAAATTAAAAGGTATTGATAGTTTGCTATCTATAGCGCAAATGCCAAAAGGGATACCAGTTGGTACTTTAGCTATTGGTGAAGACGGGGCGATAAATGCAGGGCTCCTTGCAGCTTCTATAATTGCCACTCAGGATGATAAGGTAAAAAAAAAATTAGATAATTGGCGAATAAAACAAACAAAATCTGTAAAAAGAAAACCTAAGTAAACTGTGTCAGAAAAAAAATTAGGTATTATTGGTGGTGGACAACTAGGCAGTATGCTGTCTCAAGCTGCAAAAAAATTGAATATCAAAACTATAGTTTATACTGATGATAAAGATGCCCCAGCACAGAATTTCTGTGACGAGTTCATTGTAGCTGATTATAAAGAAAAGAATAAAATTTTGGAATTTGTTAGTAAAGTGGATATTATTACATTTGAATTTGAAAATATCCCTTTCGAAACTTTAAATGAAATGAGTAAATTAAAAAAAGTATTACCAAAACCCTCTGTAAATAGATTAATTCAACATAGATTAGCAGAAAAAGATTTTATCAATAAGTTAAATATCAGAACTACAAGATATGTTTCAATAGAAAAAAAATCTGACTTAAATACTCTTGAGGATCTTCTTCCAGGAATTTTAAAAACTACAACGATGGGTTATGATGGAAAAGGACAATATCCAATAAAAAAAATTGAGGATCTCGAATTACTTAATATAGATTTTTCAAAAGGATACATTCTTGAAAAACTTGTAAAATTAAAGAAAGAGATTTCTGTGATTGTTACTAGATTTGGTATAAATAATTTTGAAATTTATGAACCTATTGAAAATACACATCAGGAACAAATCTTAAAACATTCGAAAATTCCTGCTGAAATAAGTCAAAAGATTCTTCATCAATCTAAAGATTGGGCGATGCTTATCGCGGAAGAGCTGAAATATATTGGTACATTATGTGTAGAATTTTTTATAGATAGAAATGATAATTTGTACGTAAATGAAATAGCACCTAGAGTTCATAACTCAGGTCATTTAACAATTAACGCTTACAACGTAAGTCAATTTGAAAATCATATAAGAGCTGTTTGTTCACTGGATCAAATTTCATTAAAAAAAATTTCAAACGCTGAAATGATAAACTTAATAGGAAATCAGATTCTACCCTATAGACAAGATTTTAAACTTAAGACAAATCAATTTTTTTTTGATTATAAAAAAAAGGAAATTAAAAATAAAAGAAAAATGGGTCATGTAACTACTTTAATTTAAATGATAAATTCAATAGAAGGTAATTTTGAAGATAATGAAGTTCATAAACTTTTAACAAAACATTTTATTGAATTAAGAGCTGCATCACCTAAAGGAAGTACGCACGTATTGGATATAACTGGGTTAAAAGTTGATAGTATTAAATTTTGGAGTTTGTGGGAAAATGGAAAACTTGTGGGTTGTGGCGCGTTAAAAATTTTAGAGATCGATCATGGAGAATTTAAATCAATAAGAGTGCATGATGATTTTAGAAAAAAAGGCTATGGAACAAAAATAATTGAAAATCTTATAGATAAGGCAAGAGGACTGAATATTAAGAGATTAAGTATCGAAACTGGTGCGGGGCAATTTTTTAAACCAGCAAGAAAATTGTTCGAAAAATGTCAATTTAAGCCTTGTAAACCTTTTGCTCATTATAAAGAGGATAAAAATTCAATATATTTAACTAAGTTAATTGACAACATTTAAGTAAAAAGACTTAAAAATTAATCAATTTAGTTGACAAAACTCTCTAAATTTTAAAGAAAGCTACATTGCTTAATTATAAGTAATAAATTAAACTAACAATAAGAAATAAATATGAGTCTACAAGGAAAAGTAAAATGGTTCAATCCGACCAAGGGCTTTGGTTTTATTGAAAGAGATGATAAAGAAAAAGATGTGTTCGTTCATGTTTCAGCAGTAAGAGATGCTGGTATGAATGGTTTGAACGAGGGTCAAGCTTTGACTTTCGATGTTGAAGATGGTCCAAAAGGTCCTTCAGCGGTTAATTTAAAAACTGCATAATTTTCATTAATAACTTATTGGCTAAATTTTTAAAAATTTTTAAATTGAGATTTTTTTATCTATTTTTAGCCAATATTTTATTAAATAATAGGTCCATATGATTGGAATTCTTGGTGGAATGGGCACTCAAGCTGGTCTTGATTTTTGTAACAAACTTGCTGTTTTAAATCGAGGTAAAATTGACCAAGAGTATCCATTATTTATTTTATATAATAAATCCAATATTCCTGGTAGGCCAGAGTCTATTGGGGTTCACACAGGTAAAATATTAGATAAGACAAAAAAAAATAAAAAATATAAAATTGTCCTAAAGAGTTTACTCAAAGGTTGCCAATTACTCAAAAAGAATAATTGTAAATTTATAGTTATACCGTGTAATACAGCTCACTATTGGTATGATGATCTTAAGAAAAAAATTAATTTACCTTTTATAAATATGCCCAAAGAAGTTTTCAAACATACAATTAAAAAATGTAAAAAAAATTCTTCTATAGGATTATTAGCAACTGAAGGAACTTTAAAAACAGGAATTTATAATAAATATTTTGATGAAGATTATAACTTAATTTACCCAAGCTCAATCTTGCAAAGAATTTCGGTGAATAAAGCAATTAAATTTGTAAAAATGGGCAATGTTAAAAAAGCAAGTAAAATAATACAACCTGCTATTAAATATTTAATAAAAAAAAGATGTAAGAAAATAATTTTAGGTTGTACAGAACTACCCATAGCTATATTTGCTTTTAGGTCATTTAAAGAAATTAAAACTTCTAAATTATTTTTAGATCCAAATTTAATTTTGGCTCGATCTGCTATGAAAAAATATACCATATAAATAATGGGACTTATAGAAAGACCTTACGTTCTATTTGTTGCTGAAACTGTTTATTCTGACATTTGCTTGATTAAAAAAAAAAATCCTAATTTCTCAAATAAAGAATCAATTAATGAATTTATAGAAACAGAAAGATATAATGAAATTAGTAGTGGAAAATTTCATGATGATTGGCTGAAAGATCTAGAAAAAAATGACTTTATAGATAGTAAAACTAAAAAAAAAATTCCAAAAGAAACATTTAATTTACTCAAAATCCAAAGGGATTTAATGATTAAGCAATTAATAAAATTCCCAGATCTATATTACACTAAAGATAATATGTCTCTAGATGTTTCGAGTAGAGCTTTCGAGCATCTTTGGCGACTATGTGAAAGTTATGAGTTATGGTGTAAAGAAACTAATCAAAGTGATTTAATAATATTGAACATCTTAAAAGCCTGAAATGGTAAAAATTTTTCCTATAATATTTATTTTACTTTGGTCGTCTGCTTTCATCACTACAAAACCTATTGTAGATAATAGTGATCCGTTTGCTGCTTTAGCTTTTAGATTTTTTTTTGTAGCAATAGGCTTTTATTTATTTTCGGTTTTTTCAAAATTATCGATCTTTATTAAAAAAAAAAATTTAATTGAGTCCTTAATCAGTGGCGTGCTTTTTCACGGTTTTTATTTAGGTGGAGTTTTTTACTCCATTTCAATTGGTATGCCCACTGGAATTGCGGCGCTAATAGTTACTCTTCAGCCAATATTGACAAATATATTATGTGGACCGATTTTAGGAGAAAAGGTTTCTTTGAGGCAGTGGGGTGGAATATTTTTAGGTTTTATAGGAGCGGTGCTTGTTTTAGGATTGGATCTTGGTTCAAAAATTCCAGTACTTGGTTTAATTTCAACTATAATAGCTTTAATTGCTATTACATTTTCTACTATTTGGCAAAAGAAAATAAGTTTAAACTTACCCTTACCTGTAAGCAATCTGTATCAAGCAATAGGTGGATGTTTATTTCATTTCTTGATGGTAATATTTTTTTCAGAACCTTATATAAATTTTTCAAAAGCATTTTTAGTTGCAATGAGCCATCAAATATTTTTAGTTTCTTTTGGAGCTTTTACAATTTTAATGTTTTTGATAAAGAAAAATTCAGCAAGTAAAACTGTTTCAGTATTTTTTTTAATACCCTCTACTTCTGCCTTAATGGCTTGGCTTTTTTTAAATGAATCTCTAACACATCTAGACCTGATAGGTTTTTTAATAACAACAATTGGTGTCTATATTGCTACTAGAGGAAAATGATAATCAATTTTGTTATAATTCAGTTGTTTAATTAGAATTTTATTTTTATCTATTTTCAAGCTCTTGAAAAAGAGATATTTATCCTTTACTTTAAATTTTTCTAATGAGTGAAATAAAATCAGATATTCAAATAGCAAGAGAAGCTAAAATGCTACCTATCAAAGATATTTTAGCTAAAGTTGATGTACCAGATGAAACTTTTGCATTCAGTCCAATGGGAAGGCATATTGCTAAAATTAATTTAGAATATTTGCACACATTAAAAAATAAACCAGATGGAAAACTAATATTAGTAACTGCAATTACGCCAACACCTGCCGGGGAAGGAAAAACAACAACCTCGGTTGGTTTGAGTGATGGTTTGAACAAAATAGGTAAAAAATCGATTGTCTGTTTAAGAGAACCAAGCCTTGGACCTTCATTTGGTATGAAAGGTGGTGCCGCAGGTGGTGGATTTGCTCAGGTTGTTCCTATGGAACAGATAAATTTACATTTCACTGGAGACTTTCATGCCATTACCTCTGCTCACAATCTACTTTCAGCTTTAATAGATAATCATATTTACTGGGGGAATAGTTTGAGTATTAATCCTGATAAAATTGTTTGGAAAAGAGTTTTAGATATGAATGATAGATCGCTTAGATCTATTAAGATAAATTTGATGAAAAGCTCTAAAATTTCTCCAAGAAGTGATGGTTTCGATATTACTGTAGCATCAGAAGTTATGGCAATTTTTTGTTTAGCTAATGATCTTGAAGATTTAGAAAAAAAAATAGGGAATATAACAATAGCTTATTCAAAGGAGGATAAACCGATTTTTGCTAAAGATCTTAACGCACAAGGTCCAATGACTGTTTTGCTTAAAGAGGCTATAAGACCTAACATTACTCAAACACTTGAAAATAACCCTGCAATAATTCATGGTGGACCTTTTGCCAATATTGCACATGGATGTAATTCAATTATAGCAACTAAAGCAGCATTAAAACTTGCTGATTTCGTTATAACTGAAGCCGGTTTTGGAGCAGATTTAGGGGCAGAGAAGTTTTTAAATATTAAATGTAGAAAGTCTAATCTTCAACCAAGTTGCGTTGTAATAGTAGCGACCATCAGGGCTTTAAAAATGCATGGAGGTATTGAGAAAGATGATTTAGGCAAAGAGAATCTTGATGCTCTAAAAAAAGGTTTTATCAATCTACAAAGACACGTAGAAAATATTAAAAAATTTGGATTGCCTGTCACAATTTCTATAAATCATTTTGTTAAAGACACAGATAAAGAAGTAGAATTATTATTAAAATTTTGTGAAAATTTGGGGGTAAAAGCACATCTAAGTACTCATTGGGCTAATGGAGGTGAAGGCACAAAAGATCTAGCATCCCATGTTTCAAAATTATGTGAGGAAAAAAAAACCGAGTTTAAATTTTTATATGAAAATAAAATACCTTTAATAAAAAAAATTGAGACCATAGCAAAAGAAATTTATAGGGCAGGTAAAATAATTCTTGATCCTAAAGTCAAAAATCAATTAGAGAGCTTTGAAAAAACTGGTTATGGGGATTTACCTATTTGTGTTGCAAAAACACAATATAGCTTTTCTACTGATCCAAAATTAAAAGGAGCCCCGATAGGTCACGACCTACCAATTAGAGAAGTTAGACTTTCATCTGGTGCTGAATTTATAGTTGTGATTTGCGGATCTATCATGACGATGCCTGGTTTACCAAAAATCCCTGCTGCAAATTCAATTAAACTAAATAGTGATGGAGAAATTGAAGGGCTCTTTTAATTAATTTTCAGGTTTAAATATTAAACACAGGCCATTATTACAAAATCTTTTACCTGTTGCACTAGGCCCATCATCAAATACATGTCCATGGTGAGCTCCACATTCTGCACAATGATACTCTATTCTTCTCATTCCAAAAGAGTAATCTACTTTTGTTGTAAAAGCTCCAGGAAGTGCCTCTGAAAATGAAGGCCACCCAGTACCACTATCATATTTTGCAGTTGACGAAAATAATTTAGCTCCACAATTAGCACAATGATAGTATCCTTTTCTTTTCTCCTTTAACAAATCACTAGAAAAAGGTTTTTCAGTGCCCTCATTAAACATTATATTTTTTTGTGTCTCAGAAAGTTCTGGATTCAAAATTTTCTTTGTTGTTGAACTTAAAAATCTGTATGGCAATGATATAAAAAATAAATAGGAATAACCTAATAATTTTAAAAAACTTTTTCTATTCATAATGCAGACATCAAATTAATTATTTATATTAATTTTAACAATCACCAATATTGTCTCTCTGTTTATTAACCCTAAAGAAAATATAGTGTTTCTTTGATTATGTAAATTATCAGTAATGACATGAAGCTAATTATAAATAAATTAATAAATCTCCATATCTTTTTCTTTTGAGCGTATTTTGACAAATAATTCGACAAATAACCAAGAAGAAAGAAAAAAATAAAAGATGCTGTAGATGCACCTATACCAAAATAAATTTTTTCATCTAATAAAAAATTTTTTGAAAAATTACCTAGAAAAAAAACTGTATCTGAATAAACATGTGCGTTAAAATAAGTAAAACCAAGAGTCTTAAAAAAAATTTCAGATCGAGTAGTCTCTTTTAAATCACTATTAAAGTTTACACTCTTTTTATAAACTCTAATTTTTGAATAAATAAAATAAATTAAAAAGATTATTAAAAGAATATTTAATAAAATTTCTATAGATGTATTAAAATATTGTTGAAAATAATGAAATAATAAAATACCAAAAAAAATTAATAATAAATCTGAAAGAGAACAAACCAAACAAACTAGAAATACATATTGATTTTTTAAGCCCTGTTCAATAACAAAAATATTTTGCACTCCAATAGCTAAAATTAAACTTAATCCCGTAAAAAAACCAAGAATTAAGAATTCCATTCTATTTTTTTCTTAAAGTAACCACAAAAAGTTTTCTTGGAAAACTTCCCTCATGTAATTCAAAAATATCTTCAATTTTAAATCCTTTTGAAATTTGATTTATTTTTTCTTTATCAAAAAAATGAACAATAAACCCGTCATTTTCGTATAAATCTTCTCCAATGTGTTTTCCTTTCTTATAATCACCATCTCCAGTATGTCTAACAGTAAATATGTTAATTCCACCAGGTTTTAAAATTCTATGAACTTCTTCATTTAATTTAATAATTTCTGAAGTTGTTAAGGCCATACAGTAAAGCATATGTGAATAACACCCATCAAAAGAATTATCCTTATAAGGAATTCCATTGCGTACATCCCAAACTTTTGTAGTAATTTTATCCGCAGCAGATCTACCATCAGGCATAGTAGGATCAGAATAATATTCTTTTTTTTTTTGATTAATATTTTTTATTGCCTCAGAACTGTAATCTAATGCTGTAACTTGAATTAAATTTGAATTTGCTGCAAAATAAGTTGTATCTCTCCCCAAACCAGCACCTAACTCAAGAATATCAATTTTTTTTCCATTAAAAAAAGTTTTTACTTTTTGGTTTTCAAATATTTCTTTAGCATGTCTAGCAGAAACGCTTGGGTCTAAACCAAACATCTCAGGCTTATTTGAGAAACTATTTTCCCAATGCTGAGATTGCTGGTCTAAATCTTTTTTATTCAATCTATTTTGAAGGATCTGGAACTTTTCTCAAATATGGCTTTACCGCATTCCAACCGTCTGGAAACAGTTTTTTAGCCTCATCATCCTTCACCGCAGGAACAATAATTACTTCCTCACCCTTTTTCCAATCAGCTGGTGTCGCAACTTTATGTTTTGCGGTTAATTGCATAGAGTCTATCGCCCTTAAAAGCTCCATAAAATTTCTACCAGTAGCCATTGGATAAGTTAAAAAAAGACCAATTCTTTTGTCTGGTCTGATTATAAAAACTGTTCTAACTGTTTGATTGTCTACCGCAGTTCTACCCATTGATGTTACTCCAGCATCTCCCTCAAGCATGTTATAAAGTTTTGCAACTTCTAATTTTTCATCTGCTATTATAGGATAGCTTGGTTTATTCCCACTAACATCCTTTATATCCTCTAACCATTTTACATGATCAGACACTGGATCAACACTCAAACCTATAACTTTCACATTTCGTTTATCAAATTCAGGTTTCATTTTTGCTAAAGAGCCCAACTCAGTTGTGCATACTGGGGTAAAATCTTTTGGATGTGAGAACAAAACTCCCCAACTATCTCCTAACCACTCATGAAAAGATATATCTCCAAGTTGTGTTTTTGCTTTAAAATCCGGAGCAATACTATTTATTTTTAAAGTCATTTAACCTCCTATTTATTATAAAAAAATTATATGCAAGATTGATTTGCTATGCAAATTTTTGTATTGTTGTTGATATTGTATGATTTTTAAACAACTTTTTGATGAAAAATCCTCAACTTATACTTATTTAATTGCAAGTAATAAGGGAAGAGAAGCTTTGATCATTGATCCAGTATTAGAAAATATTAATACTTACGTAAATTTACTTAAGGAACTAGATTTAAAACTTGTAAAAGTAATAGATACTCATATTCATGCTGATCATATTACAGCTTTAAATGAATTAAATAAAAGAACCAATTGCACAAGAATTATGGGAGAAAAATCTAAATCTGAAGTCATTGATTTAAAAGTAAAAGAGAACGATAAAATTGATATTGATAAGATTAGTTTAAAAGCAATTTATACACCTGGCCACACAGATTGTTCTTATAGTTTCTTAATGAAAGACCGTGTTTTTACAGGCGATACTTTGTTAATAAATGGTACAGGAAGAACAGACTTTCAAAATGGAGATCCTTTTCAATCTTATGACTCTATATTTAATAAAATATTAAAACTTCCAAATAATACAATCGTATATCCAGCTCATGATTACAATGGCAAAAAATCATCAACAATTCAAAATGAAAAAGAAAATAATCCAAGGCTGAAAGTTAGCTCTGCAAATGAATATGCAGACATAATGAATAATTTAAATCTTGCAAATCCTAAAATGATGGATATTGCTGTCCCTGCTAATGTTAAAGGAGTGACATTAGACCAAATTAAAAGTATTTAAATTAAATAAAAAATAGCTATATAGCCAATCATGAATGATTTTTTACAATCAATAATAGACAGAGATCCAGCTGCAAAATCAAAGATAAGTTTATTATTAACTTACCCCGGAGTAAAAGCAGTTTTTTTTCATAAAATTGCAAATTTTTTTGCGATTGCAAAATTTGAATTAATTGCAAGAATAATTTCACAATTTTCAAGGTTCCTAACTGGAATTGAAATACATCCAAAAGCAAAGATTGGAAAAAATTTATTTATTGATCACGGAATGGGTGTTGTTATTGGAGAAACTTCTGAAATTGGAGATAATGTAACAATCTACCATAATGTTACGCTGGGTGGCATATCACCTAGTATCAATTCTAATGACCAAAGAAATCAAAAAAGACATCCAACTTTACAAGAAAATGTTGTCGTAGGTTCTGGAGCTCAAATATTAGGTCCAGTTGTTATTGGAAAAAATTCTTTAATTGGTGCTAATGCAGTGGTCACAAAAGATGTGCCAGATAAGTCTATAATGATTGGTATCCCCGCTAAAAGAATTGGCGATGCTACTAAAGGATTCAAACCTTACGCTGTTACTGATAAAGAGGAATGATGTCTGATATAAGAAATACTTTTATTGACTCTATTGGTAACACTCCTCTTATTAAACTAAAGGCTGCATCGGAAGTGACCGGATGTAACATTTATGGTAAAGCTGAATTCATGAATCCTGGTGGTTCAGTTAAAGATAGGGCAGCGCTAGCACTTCTTAAAGACGCACAGAAAAAAAAATTAATTTCTAAAGGCGGTATTGTTGTGGAAGGAACCGCAGGTAATACTGGTATTGGACTGGGTTTAATAGGTAACTCGTTAGGTTATAAAACTATAATTGTTATGAATGATAATCAAACTCAAGAAAAAAAAGATACAATTCGAAATTTAGGAGCTGAGTTAAGATTAGTTCCAGCAAAACCTTATAAAGACGAAAATAATTTTGTCAAAATTGCTAGTCGTCTAGCTGATGAATTAAGACCTACAAATAATAATGGAGTGGTATGGGCTAATCAATTTGATAATATTGCAAACGCTAAAGGACACTATGACGGAACAGGAAAAGAGATATGGGATCAAACTGATGGTAAAGTTGATGGTTTCATATGCTCATCTGGAACGGGTGGGACTATTTCCGGAGTAAGTAATGCTTTGAAAGAAAAAAATAAAGATATTAAAATTTATCTTTCTGACCCAAAGGGATCTGCACTTTATAATTATATTAAGAACGGAGAATTAAAATCAGAGGGTGGGTCGATTACTGAAGGTATTGGATCAAGTAGAATAACTAAAAATTTTGAAAACGCAAAAATTGATGGTGCTTTCTCTATAAATGACTATGAAGCCCTACCCATTCTCTATGACTTAATTGAAAATGAAGGATTAAGTTTAGGTACAAGTTATGTGACAAAACAGTTACATTTTTTTTTTTTATTTGAATAATATAAACGGATTATGAAGAAATACTTAACAATAATTTTTTCAGTTTTAATTTTTACAACTGCTCACGCAGGCATGAGTAATGATGACAAATCTAAAGCATGGGATTGTGTTGGTATTTATATGGCTAACTACTTTCTTCCATCAGGGGAAAAATTTGAGTATGGAATGAAAGAAAAATCTATTTCGACTGTGAAAGTCTTAAAAACTTATGCTATTGAAATTGGTATACCAGAAAAAAAATGGGATGAAGGAGTAAATAAAGCAGTAGATAAGCATTACGGTTCAAAATATGATAAAGCTAAAACTGATAAGTGTCATACATTCGTAGAGGCTCTGGTTCCAAATGGAGCTGAAAGAGTAAAAAAAGTTGTTCAAACTTTATATTAAAATGAAACTTTCTAAATAAAAGCAGCAAAAATGAAAAAATTAATATTAACATTTGTTTTAACAATCATTTCCTCTGTTGCTTGGGCTAATTCAGGTAAGTTTAATGCTAGTGGAATGGGATCTTGGGAAATGAATATCATGAATGCTGGCAATGGTAACATGGCAATTACTTATGATGGGAACGCTGGGCTAATAGACAAAGACCCTAATAGTATATTTGATAAGTCGACAATGAATTGTGTAGGTGGACTTACATTAGTGGGTGGAAAGTTTGAAGATGAAACAGGTATGTGCACTTTTTACTTATCTGATGGTGAAAAAATTTTTATAAATTATAAAGGTAAAGGTACTGGTGGCCAAGGTGGTTCAGGAACATTTTTGATTGTTGGGGGAACTGGAAAATATGAAAAAATTACAGGCTCTGGTTTTTCAAGTAGACAAAATCTTAAAGGAAAAACTGGATTTGCTCACTCAATGAATCAAATGAGCGGCGAATATACATATTAAATAAAAAGGGAGATAAAATGGAAAAAGAAATGTTAGTAGTAGCTAAATTGAAAGAAGGTATGTTAGAAAAGTTTATGGGATTTATGCAATCACCAGAAGGTTTGGCAGAAAGAGCTAAAGTTGCAGTAGTGGAAAAAACTATTGGAACGGTAGCCCCAGATAAAAGTACTGTAATGTTTAAAATATTTTGCATTGATGAGCCTGCATTGCATAAGTTCATTGAAGGTACTGAAGTATCAAAACCTGTGATGGATGCTGTTATAGATAGCTATTCAATTTACGATTTAACAAAAGTAAAATAGGAGGAATATGAAAAACTACATAGTAACACATACTTTTAAGTCAAAAGAAGCAAAAGCTAAAATGATAGAAGTTACCGGTTCAATGTCGATGGAAGATATGACTAAAGCAATGACAAGTGAAAATGCAAAATGTCAAATGAGCTGGAATACACCGGGTGATAATTTAACAATGTATTGTTGGTGGAAAGGTAAAGATCCAGATGCAATTAACAAACAATTAGAGTCTATGAATGATTTCTACGAACCTCATAAGTTTGTTGAGTGTACAGATGATGTTATAGACTTTAATGCTAAATAAAAATTCCTAAATTTTTTAATAAATAAGGGTAAAATAATGAAAGTGATTTATACTAGAACAATGAGAGTAAAAGATGACGGTTTAGGAAAAGCAATGGAAATTGGGAAAGGTTTAGCAGCAATTAGAAAAAAACATTATCCTAATCATGATGTTTATTTTTCTTTTCAAATGGGTGGAGACCCAAGATCAATAAGAGAGACTCTAATTGGACCTATGTTTGAAGGTGATAATGATGCTGACGCTAATATGTCTGCAGATCCTAAATATATAAAACTTTTAGAACAATTAAAAGAAGTTGCAATAGAAGGTACTATTGAAGATGAAATAAGACCAATATTTAGCTAAAGGATTTAAACTTGATGTCTGGGTTTGCTATATTCAATATAGATATAAAACGACCTAAAGAATATAAAGAATATGTAGAAAAAGTTAAACCTATAGCTGAAAGATATGGTGGTGAATACATTGTTAGGGGTGGTGAAAGTACGATTGTTGAAGGAAGCTGGGCCTATCCAAGAACTGTAGTGATAAAATTTCCAAGTTACGAAAAAGCTTTAGAATGGTATAATTCAGAGGAATACAAACCAATTAAACAAATCCGATTAGATAATTCAGTTGCTAACGGAATAATTATAAAAGGAGCATAAAATGTCAATTATAGAAAAAATGACAAAAATAATAAATGAAGGTGATAGTGCTGGAGCAGAGGAATTAATACATGATGATTTCCAATTTTTAATGCATTCATCTGGTAAAAGCTTATATAAAAAGGATGTAGTTAGTTGGGTCGGTATGAAAGATGTTAAAAAAAGTAATGTTAGAATTCTTTTTGAAAATAATGAAGTTGGTTTTGAACACTCTATGGTTGATTTTAATGATGGCAATAAAGAAGCAGTAATGACCTATTACAAATTTAAGAATGGAAAAGTTGTTCATCAAGAAACAGGTGCAACTAAACTTTCAAAATAAGTGAAAGATATAGATTTTTATTTTTCAATAGGAAGTACATATACCTATCTAACTGTAACTAGGATCATGGATATTGAAAAAAAACATCAGGTTAGATTTAATTGGAAACCTTTTAGTGTAAGAGCAATTATGAAGGAAATGAACAATATTCCATTTCCAAAAGATAAAATAAATAAAGTAAATTATATGTGGCGAGATATAGAGAGGCGTGCTGAGGGCTATGGTTTTTTTGCAAAAACACCTGTGCCCTATCCTCTATCAGAATTTGACTTAGCCAATCAAATTGCAATTCTTGGGTTGGATAAAGGTTGGGGTGTAGATTATATCAGACTTACTTACAAAAAGTGGTTCCAAGAGGGAAAGGAGCCGGCTATTGATCCTAGTATTTCTGAAATTTGTAATGAATTAGGTTTAGAAAAGGATGAAATAATCTCTGAAGCGAAATCTGAAATATTTTTAAATAAATATAAATCAAATACAGATACTGCACGCAAAAATAAAGTATTTGGTAGTCCATCTTTTATAGTTGAAAATGAAATTTTTTGGGGTGATGATAGAATGGAAGATGCTATCAAATGGAGTAAAATGTAATGTTACCAAAAAAATATACAAAAATATTATTTATATGCCTTATGAGTTTTAGTATGAGTTTAATTATGACGCTTATTATTACTTATATTAACACAGGCTTTGATGAAATGTATTATAAAAGATTTCTAAAAGCTTGGTCTATAAGCTTACCAGTAGCGTTGGTTGCAATATCACTTGTAGCTCCTATTGTGCAAAAAATTGTAGATAAAATTATTGAATAGTCTAAATCTTTAAAATGAGTAATCTTTCAGGATATATTTATTTATTATTAGCAATAATTATGGGAATTACCTCTAATGGATTTTTAAAATCAACAAACGGATTTACCATTATTGTACCGACAGTTTTTTGTATCCTCTCAATAATTGCGTGTATTTTTTGTTTGTCGAAAGCAATGAATATAATTCCAGTAGGTTTTGCTTACGCAACATACGGAGGATTAACCATAACTGCAGTCTCCTTATTTGCTGTGTTTAAATATAATCAAACTCCGAATGTTTATGGAATAACTGGAATAATCTTAATTATAATTGGCGTAATACTGCTTAATACACTTGGAAAATCTACTTAATAACCGGTTTTAAAATTTTCAGGAGATTTTTGTGAAGTCTTAAATTTGGAGAGCATATTATATTTCCTGCTTTAACCGCATTATCATTTTTCCAAGTTGTAATAAATCCACCAGCTGCCTCTATAATTGGAATTAAAGGGTGAATATCCCAAATTTTATTTGAGCATTGTAATACAACATCAATTTTTCCTTCAGCAAAATGTGTGTAGCTAAGGGCATCGATACAAGGAAATTGCATTTTTTTTAAAATCCTAGGAATTTTTTTTTGTTTATTAAGAGATAGATATCCATGAAATGCAGCTGCCATTTTCATATTTGATATGGTGGCTCTCTTATTTACTTTTAATCTTTTTTTTTTTCCATTCTCTGAAACATAGGCACTGTTATTTGAAGTATTATAATAATACTTTTTTAGAATTGGAAAATTAGCCATACCCAAAACTGGATATCCTTTATAATTTAAAGATATTAAATTACTCCAAGTAGGATTTCCAATTACAAATGATCTAGTGCCATCGATAGGATCAATTATCCAAGAAAAATCACTTTTTGATTTTTTATAACCAAACTCCTCACCAATTATTTGATGATTCGGGAATTTATTTAAAATTTGTTTTATAATATATTTTTCAAAAGCTTTATCTGCAGGAGTAACTGGATCATATCCCCTACCCTTCATCTTATTTTTTACTCTTATCGGTTTTTTTAATTTTGAGTAATAATAACCATTCAATTTAATTGCTAAATTACTTAAAAATTTAGAATAAATTTTATAATCTTTAGATTTTAATTTTAACACTACAAACTAATACAATTTAATTTGTATTGATTAAAGTAAAATTTTAAATAATCATCAAGATAATCATGAAAATTGAATTATTTGAAAATAAAGTTTTTTTTGAAAATAACGGAATTAAAAATGAAATTCATCCATTCTGGCTTAGGGAAAGAGTAAATGGTGAGAATTTTGTGGATAAAAAAACACAGCAAAGATTATTTGATCCAACAAAGATTGAAAATAAAATTATGATTAAAAATCTTAATTTGTCCGATGAATTTTTGGAAATTGTCTTCGAAGATGGTACAAAGACTAAATTATCAATTCAAAGTATTGAAAAAGAATTCTCTAATAAAAACCTTGTTCAATCAATAAAAAAAATTAAATGGGACTCGTCTTTAAAAAAGTTGAAAAATTATCAATTTAATAAAAATATTTTTGAAGAAAAAACTATGTATACGGCTTTAAACGACTTTTATAAATTTGGATTTGTTATTTTTAAGAATGTTCCAACAGAAAATAATTTCATTGTACATTTTGCAAATTCAATAGGAAGTATAAGAAAAACAAATTTTGGTGAATATTTTAATGTAAAATCAAAACCAGAACCAAATGACTTAGCTTATACATCATTACCTTTATCACCTCATACAGATAATCCTTATCGTAAACCTGTACCATGTATCCAAATTTTGCATTGCATTGATAATGAGGTAAGTGGAGGTTTATCAACGTTGGTGGATGGTTTTACAGTCACAGAAGATCTTAAAAAAAATTTTGTTAATCTTTATGAAATTTTAACTAAAATAAAAGTTAGATACCAATTTATAGACGAGAAAGTTATTTTAGAAGATTGGGCTGAGATGATTGAGTTAGACCATAATAATGAATTTAAACAAGTAAGATTTAGCCCAAGACTTGACTTTGTACCATTGATTGAAAAAGAGAAACTCGAACTTTATTATTCAGCAAGAAAAAAAATTTCCGAATTATGCAATTCTGATCAATACAAAATTGAGTTCAAATTATCTAAAGGAGATCTTCTAATGATGGACAATCATAGGTTATTACATGGAAGAACCTCATACGATAAAAATGAGGGCAATAGATTTTTACAAGGATGCTATATAGATTATGACAGCACTGAAAGTAAATTAAAATATTTAGCAAGAAAATTTGCTCTGTAATAAATGAATTTATCAATTAAAAAAACAAAAATTATAATATTTTTCGTTTTAATTTTTTTTGTAGTTTTAAAATTTTTTAATACTCCTTACAATTTATATTCAATACTTAATTTCAGTCATGAAAAAAGAATGATTCAAAATTATGGATTTTGTGAAAAAGAAAGTTGGGGTTTTTACAATTTAGTTTCAAAAAAATTTAGTTTAGAAAAGGACGAAATCAATCTAATTAATGATCAAGGTTTTGCAACACCTGAAAGACTGTTTGGTAAAATAAAATCGAAATCAAAAAATGTGAAATATTTTATGATACTTAATTTTCAAAGCATTAATAACAAAAATACATTTGAGGAAAAATTTGGATTTTTAAAAAATTATGAAATTATATATCAATATAACAACTGCTACTTGCTTGAATTAAATGATTGAAGTTATATCAATTTTTGCTCAATTTTTTATATTTTTAATTTTCTTTTCTTTTCCGTTCACACCAAAAACGTTAAATAAAACTCTTAATTTTAATAATGTTTTGGACTTAATTGATACCCATACAATTAATATAATCTTTTTTCTTTATTTTTGTCTTTTGTTATCTTTTTTTAATATTGACTTAAAATTATTATTTAACATTTATTTTATTTTATCTTTTAGTTTTATTTTTTTTAATTATAGGGAATTTAAATTTAGAATTAAAACTTCTAAATCATTTATTTTTTTCTTATTTTTTTTAGTTGTGTTATCATTATTTTTCAATATCGCTCAATACCTTAGGCTAGAGTCTGATGGACATTTATGGCTTGAAAAAGCTTTAGTATTTTTCAACGGAGACAAAATACAATCAATACCCAATGTACCCACACATCCAGAATACCCACATCTAGGATCCTTTTTATGGGCTTTTTTTTGGAAAAATTCGATAATGGAACTTGAATATTTTGGAAGATATTTTCAACCATATTTTTATACCTTGTCAGTCTTTATCTTTGCTAAATGTATTAATTTTAAAAATATAAACTTAAAAATTTTTTTTATCTTATTTTTTATACTAATTACTTATGATACCTATTTGTTTGCAGGTTACCAAGAATATCTAATTTTTACATCTCTAATTGTAGCTGCAAGATATATTTATTTAATTGATTTTGAAAAAACAATAAATTCTAAGTTTATTTTTTTAGTTCTAAGTATTTTATATATTAATTGTTGGTTTAAAGATGAAGGAACAGTTTATTTTATAATTTTTAGTACATTGCTAGTATTTGTTTCAAATAAATCAATTCAATCAAAAGTTTTATTTTATATCTTTATAATTATTTTACTTTCTCTACAGTTTTTTTTACAAAAGTATGTGATTGGTCTTCACGGTTTTCCACATAACAATCTGTTGTCTCTTGTTTCATTAATGTCAGATCCATTACTTATGATAACGAAATTTTTAAAAATATTAATTGGTTTTATAATTTCTTTCATTAAATATCCATTATGGATTATAATTTTATCTTGTGGACTATTAAATATATTTATCTTTAAAAAATTCCAAAAAATTAATAAGTATTTTACTTGGTGTTTAATATTAAATTTTGGATTTATTTTTTTAATTTTTCTAAGTTTTGAAAATTATGAATGGTATATTAAAGTCACACTTGATCGACTTTTGTTCCAAACATCTGGTTTTTACTCAATATTTTTCATTTTATTTCTAAAAAATTTAAAGTTTTTAAAGATTTAGTGATTATTAAACCTTCTCAATTTGCTCTTCAGCACTTTTCATTGATTTTTCATAATCTAATGACATTTGATCAGCACAAATAATATCAATTTTTTCAATACCAAAAAAATTTAAGATAAACTTTAACCATGGTGTTAGGAAATCTTCCTTACTGTTTAATTTCGTCCCTCCCGAAGTAATCACTAAATATGCTCTTTTGTTTTTCAATAAACCTTCTCTTCTTCCATTAGATTTAAATTTGAAAGTCTCTCCCACTCTTGCGGCTAAATCCGACCATGCTTTTAATGTAGCTGGAGGCCCGTAATTATAAATGGGAGCAGATATAATTATTATATCACTCTCTTTGAGCTCCTTAACTAAAGTATCTGATAACTCAAACATTTTTTTGTGATTTTCTGTTTGGTCTTTTTCATCAATGTTCATTCCAGACTCAGTAAGATTAGATACAAAAACCATTTCGTCATTTAAATCACGGTATATGACCTCATCCTCAGGTTTTTTAATTTTATTTAATAACTTTTTTGCTAGTGCTCTTGAGGTTGAACCTTCTTTTCTTGCGCTGGAATCTATTTGGTAAATTTTCATAATTTCAATTATCCGAATTTTTGTAAAAATGGAAAAACTTCTAATAAATAATATCCTAAAGCTTGTAAATGATTACTTATTATCAGAATTCCAGTAATTAATAGTATAGTTCCACCAATTTTAGAAACTAAATTTATGTTTTTTCTGAAATTTTTAGAAAATATTAAAAATTTTTGAATTAGATACCCCGATAAAATGAAAGGAATAGCAAGGCCAAGAGAATATGAAAATAACAGTGAAATTCCTTGAATTAAATTTTCTTCTGTTGCTGCTAAAACTAAAATTGATCCTAATATTGGTCCAATACAGGGTGTCCAACCAAAAGCAAATGCCATACCAATTAAAATTGGGCTAAATAAATTTTTATTAATATTTGTTTGAATTCTTTTTTCATAATTTAAAAATTTAATATTTATAATTCCAATTATGTGAAGTGAAAAAATTATAATTACTATTCCAGCAAATATCCTTAGTTCATTTGAATTTTGAAGTAACACTTTGCCTAAAAAAGTTGAGGCAGCTCCAAAAATTATAAAAATAATTGAAAACCCTATAGTAAATAAAATTATGGGAATTAAATTTATATTTTTTTTTTCAATTAGTATGTTTATAGAACTTCCCGATATATAAGAAATATAACCTGGTATTAAAGGAAGCACACAAGGAGATAGAAAACTTATCAGACCTGCTCCAAATGCTATGAGTAATTCAATCATTATTTTCTTTTACTACTTTAAGATTTTGTTCACCTAAATTATCGACCTTTAAGACCATTACATCTCCATCTTTTAGATAGTCCGGTGGGTTCATGCCCATTCCGACTCCCGCTGGAGTGCCAGTAGTAATTATATCTCCTGGCATTAAAGTTATAAATTGAGTGATATGAGAAATTAAAAAATTAAAATTAAATATCATTAAACTTGTGTTACCTGTCTGCCTTCTTTTGCTATTTAAATCTAAGGATAAATTTAAATTAAATGGATTTTTAATTTCATCCTTAGTAACTAAATAAGGTCCAAGAGGTCCAAAAGTATCTCCTGATTTTCCTTTGACCCATTGACCCCCTCTTTTTTTTTGCCATTCTCTTTCACTGATATCATTACAAATACAGTAACCAAATATATAATTTTGTGCCTGTTCTTCTTTAACATATTTAGCTTTACGACCTATAATTATTGCTATTTCTACCTCGTGATCTAATGAATTAGAGTACTTAGGAATAATAATTTTATCATTTGGTCCAATTATTGAATTTGGAGATTTATTAAAAACTATAGGTTCTTTTGGAGCGTCAGAATTCGTTTCTTCAGCATGGGCCTTATAATTTAATCCTATTGCAAAAAAATTAAGTGGTTTTGTTACACATGATCCAATTCTTTTATTGTTCTCTATATGTGGTAAGGATTTTAAATCTGTTTTTTTTATTTTATCCAAAATGTTAAAATTTAGATAATCAGGATTAAAATCTTGAACTATCTTCGATAAATCTCTTATTTTATTTTCACTATCAAGAACTGCAGGTATTTCTTTACCTAACTCACCTACTCTCAATAATTTCATTTTATTAACCTTTGATGCCTAGGTGAGTATATTTTACATTTAGATAATCCTTAATTGCTCCTGACCCACCTTCACGGCCATAGCCACTTTGCTTGATGCCTCCAAATGGAGCTTCAGCTACTGCGATAAAACCTGTATTTACTCCTACTGTTCCTGTTTCTAATTGTTCTGAGGCTAAGTGAGCTTTTTCCATTGAATTTGTACAAACATAACTACATAAACCAAGCTCATGATCATTAGCTCTTTTAATAACCTCATCAAATGATTTAAATGAAAGCATGGGAACTAAAGGTCCAAAAGGCTCTTCTTTCATTATAGTAAAATTATCTTTTACATCATCAAAAATAGTTGGTTCATAAAAAAATCCTTTATTAAAGCCAGCAGGTCTTTTGCCACCTAACAAAACTTTAGCACCTTCCTGTTTAGTTTTTTCAACAAGAGCTTCCACTTCATTTAATCTTTTTTGAGTAGTAAGAGGACCTAATTGTGTATCAGGATCCATACCATTTCCAATTTTTAGTTTTTTTGTTTTTTCTAAGAACAAATTAACAAATTCATCTTTTTTTTTTTCATGAATATAAAATCTATTAGGAGATATACATACTTGACCATTATTTCTAAATTTAGCAGCAATCGCCATATCTGCAGCTTTTTTAATATCTGCATCATCAAAAACAATAAAAGGTGAATGACCACTTAGCTCCATCGTTACCCTTTGAACTTTATCAGCAGCTTGTTTTAAAATTAATTTTCCTACTCTTGAGGACCCCGTTATTGAAATCTTTTTTATAATATCCGATGCAATTAGTTGTTGAGCAATGCTAGGAGGATCTCCCGATAAAAGATTTACTACTCCTGGAGGAATTCCACTTTCATTACAAATATTGACCATTTCCATTACTACACCTGGCGTGATTACATCTGGTTTGATAATAACTGAACAGCCAGCAGCTAAAGCTGTCGCAATTTTTCGAGCTGATAATACGGCGGGAAAATTCCAAGGAGATAACGCAGCTACTACTCCAACTGGTTGATAATAAACATGAACTCTAGTATCTTCAAATCTACTTTCTACGGTTTGACCATAAATTCTTTTTGTCTCTTCAGCATTCCATTCAAAGATATCTGCAGCCCCATTAACTTCTCCTTTAGCTTCTATAAACGGTTTTCCAACTTCTAGTGTCATCCATTTGGCAAGCACATCTTGCTTCTCTCTTATTCTATCTGCAATTCGTCTGATGATATAAGATCTTTGCCACGGCGCAGTTTTTTTCCAAATTTCCAATCCCTTCTCAGCTGACTTAAGTGCTTTGTCTACATCGTGTGGAGTAGCTTTAGAAACCTTGCCTAAAATTTCCTCAGTAGCAGGATTAATAACTTCATAAGTCCCTTTATCTGATGATTGCTGCCATTGACCATCTATAAATTGACCAAATTTTTCATACATATTTTAATTTAACATTACTATAGGTTGTGTCCACTATGTAATTTTTACACATTCATAAAATTTGTTACAATGATAATTTAAAAAAACAAAAAGGAGTAATTTATGAAAGCATATATAATGGGAAACTATACTGAAAAAGCTTTTCAAGGTTTTTTAAAAGATCCAAAAACTGATAGAAAAGCAGTAGTAGAACAGCTAACAAAAGCTATGGGCGGAACAATGCATAGCATGGACATTGTTAGAGGTCCTTATGACTTTGTTGTTGTGAATGAACTTGCAAGTTTCGAGGATTTTGCAGCAGTAAAACTTGTAGTAGAAGCATCAGGAGCAGTGAAAAACTTGACTATGTTAGAAGCAATAGACTTTACAAAAGCTACAACTAAAGCAAGTGAAGTAGCTTCCGGTCAATACAAGGCGCCAGGACAATAATTAATTTTACTTCCAGTATGCGGGCTGGAAGTAAACTATTTACTTTTTTAATTTTGATGAAAATTTTAGGTCTGAGTTATCAAATTTTTCTTGATTAGTTTTTATAAAGTCCTCCATTATTGAGACTTTTTCCAGCTCAAACTCCGAAACTTTTCTCGTGTTAAGATCAACGTATAAAGCTAAAACTTCAATTGTTGATGCTAGGAAATTTTTTTCTTTGTGTACCATTTCCATTTTGTATTGAAGTCTTTTTTTATCATGATCGAAATAAACTAAATTTACATTTACCACATCATCTATTTTTAATTCTTGATTATATGTAATATTAGTCTCTACAATCATTGTACTTTTCCCAGTTGTTTTAGCTGAGAGTTCGCCCATTTTAAAAGTATCATTTAATACATCTGCTCCAAATTTATCAAATATTAAAAGATAATAAGAGACGTTCATATGATTGTTATAATCAATCCAATCCTTAACTATTTTTTGTGAACTTAAAAAAACCGACATATTTTATAGATTAGATCTGTTTAGTGATTAGGATTATCGTTATCCACTACGAGACATATCTCAGATTTTGTTAAAAATCTTCTGCCTGTGCCATTGTCCAATGAAAACATACCACCAATTCCTTTAACTGCATCTATCGTGAGGTCCGTATGTTTCCATTTTTCATATTGATCCCCATTCATATAAAAAGGAACACCACCAATTTCTCCCAATTTTATATCGTTATCTCCTAACGGGAACTCTCCTTCTTGAAAACACATCGGAGCGCTTCCATCACAACATCCACCAGACTGGTGAAACATTAATTTTTCACCATATTTTTCTTTTAGTTCAGATAATAAGCTTAATGCGGAATGTGTTGCTGATACTTTCATGTTTTTTCTCTGGCCCATGATATCGAATCATGGACCAGTATATATTATTTGTTTAAAAGAAGCCTAATTTCTTTTCAGCATAAGAGACATGTAAGTTCTTATTCTGTCTGTAATGATTAAGCATCATTTTATGAGTTTCTCTTCCAACTCCTGATTGTTTGTAACCACCAAATGGAGAGTGAGCTGGGTAAGCATGATAACAATTTGTCCATACTATTCCTGCTTGTATCGCTCTTCCCATTCTATGAGCTATATTACCATTTCTAGTCCAAACAGCTGCACCTAAACCATAAAGAGTATCATTAGCAATTTTAAGTGCTTCTGCTTCATCTTTAAATTTAATCACAGATACAACAGGACCAAAAATCTCTTCTTGTGAGATTCTCATTGCATTATTAGCTTCGAAAATAGTTGGTTGGATGTAATTCCCTTTTTCCAATCCACTATTAAGCTTAGCAGCACTTCCTCCTGTAAGAACTTTAGCGCCTTCTTTTTTTCCAAGCTCTAGATAAGATTTAATCTTTTCCATTTGCTCCACTGACGCTTGAGCTCCAATCATAGTCTCCATTTTTAATGGATTATCTTGAACAACAGCTTTTGTTCTCGCTATAGCTCTTTCCATAAATTTATCGTAGATAGACTCTTGAATCAATGCTCTACTAGGACAAGTACAAACTTCACCTTGGTTAAGATTGAACATCACAAAACCTTCAATACATTTATCAAAAAAATCATCATCTTTTTCCATGATGTCTTCAAAGAAAATGTTTGGAGATTTACCACCTAATTCCAAAGTAATTGGAATTATGTTTTGTGCAGCATACTGCATAATCAATCTTCCTGTTGTTGTTTCACCTGTAAACGCAACTTTAGCAACTCTTTTTGATGATGCTAATGGTTTACCTGCTTCTAATCCAAAACCACTGACAATGTTGACAACTCCTGGAGGTAACAGATCTCCAATTAGTTCCATCATTACCATGATTGATGCTGGTGTTTGTTCAGCTGGTTTTAAAACTGAACAGTTTCCTGCAGCAAGAGCTGGCGCTAATTTCCATGTTGCCATTAATAATGGAAAATTCCATGGTACTATCTGACCAACTACACCTAATGGTTCGTGGAAATTATAAGAGTATTGATTATTTGCAATTTCAGCAATAGATCCCTCTTCTGCTCTAATTACTCCAGCAAAATATCTCCAGTGATCAATTACTAAAGGTAAATCGGCTGCCATACACTCTCTTATCGGTTTTCCATTATCTAAACATTCAGCTGTAGCTAACAAATTCAGATTTTTTTCTAAAACATCAGCAATCTTATATAATATATTTGATCTAGTAGTGATGTCTGTCTTTCCCCATTCTGAAAAAGCTGCGTGAGCCGCATCTAATGCTGCTTCTACATCTTTTTCGTCTGATCGTGCAACTGAACAGATCTTCTCATTTGATATCGGACTAACATTATCAAAATATTTGCCAGATTTAGGTTCTACAAATTTTCCATTTATATAGTTTCCGTATTTACCTTTAAATGGAAATTTAACCTTTAAATGAGAGGTATCTAATACAGATGACACTTTTAATGCTTCTGCACTCATTTTTTTTTCTCCTCTTGTTGTTTTTTTAGTCTTTAGTTTATTTGTTTTTCTAGATTTTTGAGAATGCCTCTTAGTCGCAGACTTTTTTCTCAAAATTTTTTTATTTTTTTTACTAGAAAATTTGACCACTTTTTTTTTATTTTTTTTGGTCTTTTTTTTATTTGCTATTTTTTTTTTCTTAATAGCCATAAATTAATTAAACTAGATATTGTGTGTAGTTTCTATGTCATTCATTTTTTATTTTCTACTTACGATTGTACATATACAACATATTGTGTTTGCATTAAAAACAATTAATATTTTTCTATGATTTAAAAAAATGGATATTAATTTTTTCAAAAAAATTAGAATTTTGGATGGAGGCACTGGACAGGAACTTTTAGCAAGAGGTATGAAGCCTAAAGGAACTTTGTGGAGTGCGAGTGCTTTACTTGATCAAAATTATCATAACCTTCTATTAAATACACATTTAGATTATATAAAAGCAGGTGCTGACGTAATTGTAACAACTACTTTCGCAACTAGAAGAGTTAGATTATTAGAAAACAAAGTTGAAAGAAAATTTGAATATTTAAATCAAAAGGCTTGTGAAATTGCCCAACAAACAAAAAAATATTATCCTAAAGTTTTAGTTGCTGGAGGTCTGCCTCCTCAAAATTTAACATATAAAGTTGATGATAGACCTGATAAAGAAATAATAAATGATTTCTATGGGCAAGCAAAATTAATTGAGCCTTACATTGATTTTTTTTATCTCGATGTTTTAAGCAGTGTAAGAGAGATTAAAATTGCAATAGACTGTATTAAGGAGTTTAATAAACCTATTTTAATTGGTGTTCACATTTCCGATGGTAAGACACTACCTAGTGGCGAGAAAATTTCAGATATTTTTTACAAATTAAATATTAATAAGCTACTTGGAATTATACTTTCTTGTGTTTCACCAGAGAATTTCGAGTCAAATTTAGATGAAATAAAATCTCTTAATATTCCATTTGGCTTTAAATTAAATGGTTATTTAAAAACGGAACCATTTCCTAGAGTAAATCAAATTAAAAAAGATAGCTCATATCTTCAGCCGACACAATTTTTAGGTAAAAGAAGGGATCTTGATCCAAAAAAAATGTTAGAATTTGCCAAAAAATTTAGTTCAGAAGGCGCAACAATACTGGGAGGATGTTGCGAGACTGGGCCAAGTCATATCAAAGCGTTTTCATTACTTAAGTAATTTTTTTATAGTCTGATCTCCTTACGATATAAATACCTAAGCTTACAGCTATTAATGAAATTAATACTTTTAAAGTAATCAATTCTTTTAAAAAGATATAACTTAATATAGTTCCAAATATTGGAATTAAATAAGATACTTGAGATTGAAAAATAAGACCATTTTTTACCAAAATTTTAAATCTTAAAAGCCAAGCTATTCCGGTCGAGACAAAACCAAGATAAATTACTGATATAGTAGAGTCTAATCTAGGCGAAATTTCCAAAGGATTTTCGGTAAAGATCAGTATTGGAAGTAAAATTATTATTGCCCAAATTAAGATTGAACCAGTAACATTTTCATTTTTTTTCTTACTTATCTTTAATGTTAAAACACCTCCAATAACGTAACAAGTTGATCCTAAGAGAATTAGTAACGCTGATAAAAAATTATTTTCATCTATCAGTAAATTATCAGAAAATAAAAATATAATTCCTGAAAATCCAATTAAAATTCCTATGGTTTTTATAAAATTAAATTTTTCATTTTTTAAATAGAAGTGTCCAAGAACAGTTGAGCTTAAAGGAGTTGTTGACATCAAGATAGCAGCTAAATTACTTTGAACCGATTTAACTCCGTATGCAATTAAAAAAAAAGGTGCAACTAAATTAATAAAACCAATCATAGCAAACCAATGCCAATCTTTAGAAAAAGCCTCTATTTTAATTTTTTTATAAAAACAAATTAATAGAACTGGAATTGCACCAAAAAAAACTCTTAAAAATGCAATTGTTACAGGTCCAAATGAATAAGTTGCTATTTTAATATTAAAAAAAGCTGAGGCCCAAATAATTGCTAGAAAGGTGAGTAAGATATAATCTAAAAATGTTGGAACTTTCATTCTGTAATATCTCCTATAGTTCCGTTTGTAATTTTTTTTAAATCTTTAAAATTAATTCTAAAAACACAATGAGGATGACCAGCAGCTCCATAGAGATCTTTAAATCTTTTAAGTGAACTATCTATTATACAATGTAATGTTTCCAAATGTGCTATAGGTGAAACTCCTCCAATTGTAAATCCAGTTACATTCTTTACTTCATCTGCAGATGCCATAGAAGCGTCTTGAATTTTAAGATTTTTTTTAATCTTATTTAATGAAGCTCTTTTATCTCCAGCTACTAAACATAATGTAAAAGAATTTTCAGTTTTAAAAACCAAGCTTTTTATTATAGCCCCTTTCTCACAACTTAAAGATGCAGCTGCTTCAGAAGCAGTTCTGGCTGATAAATTCAAAGTTAATATCTTTTGTTTTTGATCAAATTCTTTTAAAAATTTATCTACTCTTTTTACAGGTTCTTTGTTTAGTAAAGTCATTTTCAACTTAAAATTGATAGTTATTTTTTTAAATTGATTATACACTCATGTTAAAAATGCATAGGTGTTATTAAGTAAAAGAGCATTATTAATCAATCTTTATTTGGTATCACCAAAGCCTGATTTACAGAGGAGATATAATGAGTGCAAAAAATGTATTAAAAACCATTAAAGACAAAGAAATTGAGTACGTTGATCTTAGGTTTACGGATCCCAGAGGTAAACTTCAACATGTAACAATGGATGGAAAAATAGTAGATGAGGAAATGTTAAATGAAGGTATTTTTTTTGACGGTTCATCTATTGCAGGCTGGAAAGCAATTAACGAGTCTGATATGATACTTAAACCTGATTTAAGTAGAGTTGTTGTTGACCCTTTTACGTCCCACAACACACTTAACATTTTTTGTGATATTTTAGATGCTATTAAAAAAGATCCTTATGAAAGAGATCCAAGAGGAACGGCTAAAAAAGCCGAAGCATATTTAAAAAAATCTGGTATTGGAGACAAAGCTTTCTTTGGACCTGAGGCTGAGTTTTTTGTATTTGATGATGTTAAATTCAAAAATGACATGAATGAAACTGGCTTTAAAATTGATAGCACAGAAGGTCCCTACAATACGGGAAGAGATTATGAAAATGGTAATTTAGGACATAGACCTGGAATTAAAGGAGGTTATTTTCCAGTTCCACCTGTTGATAGTGCTCAGGACATGAGAAGCGAATATTTAAAAGCAATGAAGGATATGGGTATTAAGGTCGAGAAACATCACCATGAAGTTGCCCCAAGCCAACACGAGCTAGGAATGTATTTTGGAACTCTAGTTGATCAAGCTGATAACTTGCAACTTTATAAATACGCCGTTCATATGGTCTCCCAATCTTTTGGTAAAACAGCTACATTTATGCCCAAACCTGTAAAAGGTGATAATGGCTCAGGAATGCATGTGCATCAATCCATTTGGAAAGGAAATACCGCTCTTTTCTCAGGTAATAAATACGCAGGTTTATCAGATACAGCTTTGTATTACATCGGTGGTATTTTGAAACACGCAAAAGCAATTAATGCATTTTCTAATGCCACAACAAATAGCTATAAAAGATTAATTCCGGGATTTGAAGCTCCTGTGCTTTTAGCTTATTCAGCAAGAAACAGATCTGCTTCTTGCAGAATTCCAATTACATTAAGCAAGAAAGCAGCTAGATGTGAAGTAAGATTTGGAGATGCTGCAGGGAATCCTTATTTAACATTTGCAGCGATGCTAATGGCTGGTATTGATGGAATAAAAAATAAAATCAATCCAGGGAAATCTTTTGATAAAGATTTATACGCATTGTCTGAAGAAGAGGTAAAGAAAATTCCAACTGTTTGTGGATCTTTAAGAGAAGCAATGGAAAGTTTAGATAAGGATAGAAAGTTCCTTACTGCCGGTGGTGTTTTCACTGACGATCAGATAGACGCTTACATAGCATTAAAGTTTGAAGAAATACACAATTTTGAGCACACACCTCATCCTATAGAGTTTGAGATGTATTACAGTTGTTAATTTTATTGTCTAGTTTTAGCAATTTTGTTCTTGCCAGAACCTTTTTTAACAATGTAATCAAGTGTTCCATTTGCTCCAGTATCAACAGACTTTATAAGAGATCTTAAAAAAGTTTTTCTCTTCTCTTTTCTGTCCTCGCTGTTTTGCAAATTTCTAATTTCAAAAACGTTCATGGATAGAGATTATCAATCTATGCGTTTATTGCAACTCTGATATGTTCAAAATGGGACTATACTTTAAAAGACTCTCCACAGCCACAACGCTCGGTTTCATTGGGGTTATTGAAGACAAATGATGATGAGAAATCTTCCTTTTTATAATCCATCTCAGTGCCTAAAAGATACATAACTGCCGCCGAATCAATGTAAACTTTTACTCCTTTATCTTCGATCAACTCATCATTAGGATTTACCTCTTTTGAATATTCCATTACGTATGACATACCTGCACAACCACCTGATTTTACAGAAACTCTTAAACCGATTGCATTTTTTTCAGCATTGGCCATGATTTCTTTAATTCTTAGAGCTGCATTATCACTTAATTTAATAATAGGGTTCATTATAAGTTTAACTCCAATTTCGCTGCATCTGACATCATATCTTTATTCCAAGGAGGATCCCAAACCAATTCAAGATTTACATCATCTATTCCCTCTACTTGCATTGCACCCTCTTTTACTTCTTTGGGTAAACTTTCTGCAACAGGACAATTCGGTGTAGTTAATGTCATCTTAATTTCAGCTTTACGACCATTTACTTGTATATCATAAATTAAACCAAGTTCATATATGTTCACTGGTAATTCAGGATCATAAATTTTTTTAATTTCCTCAATTATTTTGTTTTTTACTTCCATAATTAATTTTCTGTAGTTATTTCTTTCCCATCATTTTCCATTGCAGATACCAAAGTGTGCCATGATAAGGTAGCACATTTAACTCTCATTGGATATTGTTTAACACCTGATAAACACATTAATTTTGTTTTATCGTCCTCTTTTAAAATATTATTTTTAAGTTCAGGATTTTCTTTAATCATTCCTAAGAAATCCTCTATTATTTCTTTAGCTTCATTATCACTTTTACCTTTAATCAAATCAGTCATTATAGAAGCTGATGCCATTGATATTGCACATCCACTTCCTTCAAAAGAAATATCCTCAACTTTTCTTTGGTCATTTAATTTAAGATATACATGCACATTATCTCCACATAATGGATTATTGCCTTTAGCATCTTTATTAAAATTTTTTGTTTTCCCTAAATTTCGAGGATTCTTTCCATGCTCTAAAATTATTTCTTGATATAATTCTTTTAAGTTCATTATAAATCAAAAATTTTTTTACAATTATTAATACCTTCATTTAGTTTATCTAAATCATCTTTGGTATTATAAACTCCTAATGATGCTCGCGCACTTGCGGGTATACCTAGTTTGTCATGAAGTATTTGACAACAATGATGACCCGCTCTAATAGCAACTCCAGTTTCATCTAGAATAGTTGCAATATCATGTGGATGTACCCCTTCTACAGTAAAAGATAGAACTCCACCTCGCTCTTTTGGATTTCCAATTAGCTTAACAGAATTATTTTTTTTTAAAATTTCTTGACCGTATTCTATTAATTCTTTTTCATGTTTAATAATATTATCAATTCCAATACTTTCTAAAAATTTTATTGATTGGTCAAACGCGATAACCTGAGCTGTAGCCATTGTTCCAGCTTCATACTTGTTTGGAAGCTCACCATAAGAAATTCTATCTTTTTTAACTTCATTTATCATTCCTCCACCTCCTTGATATGGTGGAAGTTGCTCTAACCATTTCTTTTTTCCATACAAAACTCCAAGTCCTGTCGGGCCATACATTTTATGACATGATATTGCGTAAAAATCGCAATCCAAGTCTTGCATATTTAATTTTAAATGTGGTCCTCCCTGACATCCATCTACTACAACAACTATGCCCTTTGAATGGGCTAGTTGAGTTATCTCTTTGATTGGCAAAACTGCACCAGTGACATTGGATAAATGAGTTATTGCTATTACTTTAGTTTTATCTGTAATTTCTTTTTCTATATTTTCAATCGGAATATCTCCGTCTTCATTTATCTCTGCAAACTTTATTTTTATATTTTTAGATTTTCTTAAAAAATGCCATGGAACATAATTTGAGTGATGTTCTAGCTCTGTAATTAAAATTTCGTCATTTGGCTCCAAGATCGCTTGGCCTAAAGTGTTAGCGACCAAATTTAAAGCTTCTGTAGCACCTTTAGTAAATACAATTTCATTTTTATCTTTCGCATTTATATATTTTTGTACAGAAGTTCTTGTATTTTCATACAAATTAGTGGCTGCAACAGCTAAATAATGTATGCTTCTCCCTACATTTGAAAACTGTTTAGAATAAAAATCATTTATTCTATCTAGAACTACCTTAGGTTTTTGAGATGAGTTAGCGCTATCTAGGTAAACTAAATCATTATTCTGAATTTTTTCATCAAAAATGGGAAACTCTTTTCTAATATTATTTATGTTCATTGTTTTAATCCAATAATATTTGTAATTAAGTTTTTTATTTCTACGTCTGTAATCTTTTCAACAACTTCCATTAAAAAACCATTAATCAAAAGTTCTTTTGACTGTTGATAATTCAAACCACGAGACATTAAGTAAAAAATTGAATTTTCATCTAAGCTTCCAGATGCTGATCCGTGAGAACATTTTACATCATCAGCATAAATTTCTAATTCTGGTTTTGCATTAAACTCTGATGTTTCATCGAGCAGTATTGCTTTACTCAATTGATATCCATCAGTTTTTTGAGCTTTTGAATTTACAAATATTCTTCCTTGATATGCAGATTTTGAATTTTTTCCAAGAACACTTTTTATAAGCTGATAACTTTTTGTGTTTTCTACTAAATGATTGATTGTAGTTCTAATTTCGTGTTGTTGATTTTCCTTTAAGGAAAAAATACCATTAATAAATGCTGATGAATACTCACCATTTAAATTACAATTAATCTCATTTTTAAAATAATCTGAACCAGCAGATAATACAAATGTTTCTGAAACACTGTTATTATCCTGTTCAATATTATTAAAAGAGTATTTTAAATTATTATTTCTAAATTTATCAATTTTATAGTTTTTCAGGATTGAGTCTTTTTCTAAATTGAAGTTATAAAAAATATTAATAAAGTTTTTCGCTGTGGTGTTAGCAAAGTAATCAATCAGTTTTAAACAACTATTTTCACCTAATTCAAAATCTAATCTCAAATTGATATTAGTGGACTTTATTTTATCATTTGTTAAATGATAAATTATCAAGGGTTTCTTTAGAGAATAATTTTTTTTAATTAAAATTTTAAAAATTTTATCAATAAATGCACTATTCAAATCAATTAATGAATTTTCATAATCAAATGATATATCTTTTTTAGTTTCGTCGATTATTTCAATTTTATTTTGGTCTTCGAAGTTAAAGTCAATTTTTTCAATTTTTCCATTTATAAATATAATCTTATTATGCTCCAAACCATCAACTAAAACAGATAGATCAATTTTATTTGATTGTGAATAGTCGTTAAAAAAACTTAAATCGCTAATATTCTTTTTAATAATCTGACTAATATCTAAAAACTTCCAATCTTCTTGCTTTCTATTTGGAAAACCGTTTTTAATGAAATTATTCAAAAAATTTTTTTTAAACTTAATTTCTTCACTTGAAAATTTTGAAGTTTTTACTAATTTATCAAAATCTGACTGTAATTGCTCGCTCATTTAATTAAAACTTTCATAACCTTTTTTTTCAAGCTCTATTGCTAATTCTGGGCCACCAGATCTAATTATTTTTCCATTCATTAAAACATGAACAAAGTCAGGTTTTATGTAATCTAGCAATCTTTGATAGTGAGTAATTATCAAAAAAGAATTATTTTTGTTTCTTAATGTATTAACTCCATCAGCTACTGTTTTTAAAGCATCTATGTCTAAACCTGAGTCCGTTTCATCTAAAATAGATAATTTTGGAGATAACATTGACATTTGTAAAATTTCATTCTTCTTTTTTTCTCCTCCTGAAAAACCAACATTCAATTGTCTATTTAGTTTATCTTCATCAAATTTTAATTCTTTGGCTTTTTCTTTAACAAGTTTTAAAAATTCAATCGCATCCAATTCTTTTTCACCTCTTGCTTTTCTAATTGCATTTAAAGATGTTTTTAAAAATATATTTGTATTTACACCTGGAATTTCTAAAGGGTATTGAAAAGCTAAAAATATTCCTATATGGGCTCTTTCTTCTGTCTCAAGATCAAATAAATTTTTATTTTCAAATAAGATATCACCTGAAACTTCGTAACCCTTTTTTCCTGATAAAATATTAGATAGTGTGCTCTTTCCTGAACCGTTTGGGCCCATGATGGCATGTACCTCTCCAGGATTTATGTTTAAAGAGAAACCCTTTAAAATCGATTTATTTTCAATATTGGCATTTAAATTTGTTATTTTAAGCATTAACCAACACTCCCTTCTAAGCTAATACCTACAAGTTTTTGGGCTTCAACCGCAAACTCCATGGGTAATTGTTGTAATACTTCTTTACAAAAACCATTCACAATTAATCCAACAGCCTCCTCAGGATCTAATCCTCTTTGTTGGCAATAATGTAATTGCTCCTCGCTAATTTTTGATGTTGTAGCTTCATGAGCAATATTAGAATCATAATTTTTATTTTTTATGTAGGGGACAGTATGTGCACCACACTTATTTCCCATTAATAAAGAATCGCATTGTGTATAATTACTAGAATTTTTAGCTTTTGAATTAATATCGACTAAACCTCTATAGGTCATATCAGAAAATCCAGCACTTATACCTTTGGAGATAATTTTACTTTTTGTATTCCTCCCTAAATGAATCATCTTTGTTCCGGTATCTGCTTTTTGATGATTATTGGTAATTGCTATAGAATAAAATTCTCCGATTGAATTATCACCTTTTAATATGCAGCTTGGATATTTCCAAGTTATAGCTGACCCTGTTTCAACTTGTGTCCAAGAAATTTTAGAATTTTTTCCCTTACATAATCCTCTTTTGGTTACAAAATTATAAATTCCTCCCTTACCATTTTCATCTCCTGGATACCAGTTTTGTACAGTTGAATATTTTATTTCTGCATCATCAAGAGCAATTAGCTCAACATTTGCCGCATGAAGTTGATTTTCATCTCTCATTGGAGCAGTACATCCCTCGAGGTAACTTACATAACTTTCTTTATCAGCAATAATTAACGTCCTTTCAAATTGTCCCGTCTCTGACGCATTTATTCTAAAATAGGTTGATAGTTCCATAGGACACTTAACACCCTCAGGAATATAAACAAATGACCCATCTGTAAAAACAGCAGAGTTTAGTGTTGCAAAGAAGTGATCAGTAACTGGTATGACTGTGCCTAAATATTTTTTTACAAGGTCAGGATGTTTTTCAATGGCCTCCGACATCGAACAAAAAATTATTCCATGTTTAGTTAATTCACCTTTAAAGGTAGTTGCCACCGAAACTGAGTCAAACACTGCATCTACTGCAATTCCATTTAGTCTCGCTTGCTCTTGTAATGGAATTCCAAGTTTTTTGTATGTTTCTAAAAGTTTAGGGTCAAGCTCATCTAAACTTTTTGGTTTGTCTTGCATGCTTTTGGGTGCAGAATAGTAATATAAATCTTGATAATCAATTTTTGGATATTTTGGCTTTTGCCAATTAGGTTCTTTTAAAAGCTTTAATCGCTGATAGGCTTTTAGTCTAAAGTCTAACATCCATTTTGGCTCTTTTTTAATATTAGAAATAAACTTGATCACATCTTCGTTCAAACCTTTTGGAGCTTTAATATTTTCTATGTCAGTTGTAAAACCGTATTTATAATCTTTTAATTTTTCTATATCTTTTTCTCTAGTATCCATTTTTAAATTCTTCTCTCAATGTTATCTTTAATAAGATCTTCTAAACTTTTTTTTTCAAAAAAATTATTAATATGGTTTTCAAGCTCGTCCCATAAATTATGGGTCAAACATTTTGTGGATTTACCGTTACAACCTTTTTTTGACTCTTTTTTGCACTGGACGGTTTTTACTTTTTCATCAACAGCATCAAAAATATTAGTAAGTTTTATCTCTTTAGCTTTCTTATTTAAAACGTAGCCGCCCTGATTACCTCTCACACTTTGAACAATTTCTTTTTTTCTAAGTTTCGAAAAAATTTGCTCCAAATAATCAAGAGAAATACCTTGTCTAAGCGAGATGTCTCTTAGAGAAACTGGATTAATACCGTCAAATCGTGCCAGATCGACCAAAGCCATAACCGCATATCTGCCTTTTGATGTTAGTTTCATAAACCTTTAATTTACTGGGTATATATAAACCTGACTAAATTAGTCAAGTATCTAAGTTAAAAAAAAAATAACATTTTGTCACTCACATATGATAAACCTATTTTTTTTTTGAGAATGATAATCAGTTACAATAATGGACAATAAAATTTCAGAAATTTTCATTCCAGGACCTGCTGGAAGACTTGAGGCGAAATATTTTAAAAGTAAAAAAAATACCTCTCCTGTTGCTCTGGTATTGCAGCCACATCCACAATATGGAGGTACAATGAATAATAAAGTGGTTGTTGAAACTTTTAATACGTTTAAGGAAAACGATTTCTCAGTTTGTCGAGTAAATTTTAGAGGAGTTGGTAAAAGCGATGGAGAATTTGATAATGGGCAAGGTGAATTAGCAGACGCAGCTGCTGCTTTAGATTGGCTTGAAAGAGAAAATTTTGATAATTCCCAATGTTGGGTATCAGGTTTTTCTTTTGGGTCACTAATAGCAATGCAATTATTAATGAGAAGACCTGAAATTAATAGATTTATAGCCATATCGCCTCAACCCAACGTTTATGATTTTTCTTTTTTATCACCATGTCCAACTTCAGGATTAATGATTTACGGAAAAAAAGATGAATTAGTACCTATTGAATATATTAATGATTTAAATAAAAGATTATCTGATCAAAAAGGAATCAAAGTTGAGTTTCAATCAATTCCTGAAGCTAATCATTTTTTTTCAAAAAATGAAATAAATCTTGTAAAATATTTAGATAAATATATCAAAAAAGAGACTGCTCTTTATTAAAAATTTTCAACTACAACTCCACCACTAGTTGGGTTTTTACACCTAGTTGTTCTTGGAAATGAAATAGGCATTTTTTCTAATGATCTTATAGCTAAAAAAGCAAAAGCTTGAGACTCTATAAAATCTCCATCAACTTTATATTTATCTATCAACTCAATATTAATTTGTTCAAAATTATTTTTTATACTTTCTAGAAGATAATTATTTTTTCTTCCACCTCCACAAACTAACCAGTTGTAAATTCCTTTTTGCTTGGCATCGTGAACATAATTCATACCATTAGCAATAAGCTTTGCTGTAAAATCAGTAATAGTTGCGGCACCATTTTCTAACGAGAGACCCTTCGCAAAAAAAATATCAAAATCTTTTACATCTAAAGACTTTTCAAAATGCAAATTTTCATTAAAATTTTCTAAAGCCTGATTCAAAATCAATTGATCTGTCTTACCGGATTTAGCTAGAAAACCTCCTTTATCATAATTTTTTTTTGAGTTTTTTCTAACCCATTTATCTATTAAACAATTACCTGGTCCAATATCATATGCTTGGATTTTATTTATACCTAAAAAATCTTTCCAATCTATTGTAGTAGTAATATTTGCTATCCCACCAATATTTAAAATATTTATAGGAAATTCTAAATTAAATTCTTTATTAATTTTATTTGCAATAACATTATGAAAAATTGGTGTTAAAGGGGCCCCTTGCCCACCATTATCCAAATCATTTTGTCTAAAATTATAAACAACTTTTTTCTTAGTTAATTGAGACAATAACTTGCCATCTCCTAATTGTTTGGTGATTTTTTTTTCTGGATCATGAAATATTGTTTGTCCATGAAACCCTATGAGGTCAATTGAAGATTTTGAAATCTCTATAGTTTCTTTAACGGCCTTTACATGAAATAAAGTTATCTCTCTTTCTAATTCCTTAATTTCTTTCGAATATTCCTTTAATTTCTCAGAATTAAAAATTTTTTCTCTCAAATTTAGTATTTTTTTAACTAATTCAACATCATATTCAAAATACTGATCTAAAATACTCATTAATTCTTTATTACCATCTGACTTAATTATAGAAACATCTACTCCATCTAATGAGGTGCCACTCATCAGGCCCATCGATGTATAAATTTTACCCATTCTTATTTTTTTTTATCAAATAATGTATATTGTGGAACTATAGACACATGAATAAATTTTTAAAAGAATTTAAAGATAGAGGATATTTCTATCAATGCACAAGCGAAAATGAGCTATCTAAATTATTAAATAAAGAAAAAATTAAGGGGTATATAGGTTTTGATTGTACTGCTGAGAGCTTACATGTTGGAAGCTTGCTTCAAATAATGTGTCTAAGACTTCTTCAAAAACATGGAAATAGACCTATAGTATTGTTGGGTGGAGGCACCACAAGAATTGGTGATCCCTCTGGTAAAGATAAAACAAGAAAAATTCTTAGCGAGTCAGAAATAAAAAAAAATACAAAAAATATAGAGAGAATACTTAAAAAATATTTATATAGTGATAATCCAAAAACAAAACCTATTTTTGTAAACAATTATTCTTGGCTCAAGGAATTAAATTATATTTCTTTTCTCAGGGAAATTGGAAAACATTTTACAATTAACAAAATGCTAACTTTTGAAAGTGTAAAAACCCGATTGGACAGAGAACAATCTTTAAGTTACATGGAATTTAATTATATGATCTTGCAAGCTTATGATTTTTTAGAATTAAATAAAAAAGAGAGTTGTTCATTACAAATTGGAGGTTCAGATCAGTGGGGTAATATTATTAATGGTACAGAACTTATAAAAAGGTACTCAGGTAAACAGGCTTATGGATTAACCACACCTCTTATTACACTAGCATCAGGAGCTAAAATGGGAAAAACAGAGTCAGGAGCAGTTTGGTTAGATGAAAAATTATTATCATCTTATAATTATTGGCAGTTTTGGCGAAATGTCGATGATAGGGATGTAATTAAATTTTTAAAAATGTTTACAGATTTAGATATTAGAGAAATAGAGAGAATGAAAAATGATAATATTAATGAACTTAAAACTAAGTTAGCAAATGAAGCAACGTCAATGCTTCATGGGAAAAAGGCTGCTAAAAATTCGGAACAAGCAGCTAAAGAGGCATTTTCAGGAAATTTACTTGGATCAAAATTACCATCAATAAAAATTAATTTTAGAGATATTGAAAAAAAAATAACTATCGTTGATCTTGTAATTTTATCAAATCTAGAAAAATCCAAAAGTGAAATCAGAAGGTTGATCTATGGGAACGCTATTAGATTAAATGACAAAATAATATCTGATGACAAATTAGTTATAAGTGACGAACTATTCTCTAACAATTATTTAAAACTATCTGTTGGAAAAAAAAGACATATTAAAGTTGTGTTAGATTAATTTTTTTTAATTTTTTCTAGAGTCCTTGTAATAAATCTTGGTGTTAAAGTTTTAATTGGATTTACCGATGTTTCTAATTTTTTTGGAGGTCCTTTAATTTTAAAACTTACTCCAAACACACCCTCACCAGTTTTTGAGCCTACTAGTATTTTACCAAGAACTGGTATTGATCCAATAAATTTATTAATAGTTGTTGCTGGTACCAATGTTCCTCTTAAACTTATTAATTCATTTTTTTCAACATAACCTTCCATTAAAATAGAAATTGCTGGACCAATTGCATAAATTTCATCAATAGTTATCAAATTACCTTTATTTTTAAAATTCATTTCAAATTCATCAAATCGTATTCCCTCACCAGATAAAATATCAGCGATACCTTGTAATGAGGCTAATGTTAAAATCTTAGTCAAGACTGGCAACTCTTTTAATTTAAAATCGTATATTTTTAGTTGCGAAATAGATTCATTGAATTTTTTTGAACTGTTATAGTCGAGTGATCCCTCATCAAACCCCTTAATAAATTTGTATTTTCTAACTATGGGCTCAGCCTTATCGATATATAATGTTGTTATTTTGTTATTGTCATTTGTATTAACAGTAAATTTTAATTTTTTATTATCAAGAAAATCTCCATTTAATTTTGCATACAATATTTCTTTATTCTTAAATAAGATATCGCCAGAAAAATCTAATACATAATGTTCGTTATCTAAAAGTATCTTATCTATGTTAACATTAACTTTACTGTCCATATCAATAAAATTAGAACTCTCATCATCAGATAGCAAATTATCAATCAAATTATTGGCATTAAAAAGTGAACCAATTAAATAGTACTGATCTTTTTTCTTCTCAAATTTAATTGAATTTTTTTGTTTATCTTGGTCAGTATAATCAAGATGAACTTTATCAAACACTGTAATTTGAAAATTTTTATTTAAAGTTAAATTACTAATTGTAATTTTATTTTTATCTTCAAACAAATCAAATTTCTCAATTAGTATTTTTCTATTTTTATTTCTTGAACCTTTTAAATTTATATTTGTCTTATTATTCTCATTTTTTTTATAATTTAAAAAATCTATTTTAAAAGGATTATCGTTGATTTTTAATGAAGTTTCAAAATTTAAAATTTTATCTTTATTTTTTATAGTATAAATTAAATCATCAAAATTATCTTGGTATAATAATTTGCCTTTTCCTTTTACGGATAGATCATTTTTTTTATATCTTATTGACAATTTATTTTCTGAAAGAGATATTTTTTCCTGAATGTTTGGAAAGAATTTTTTTAGATCCAAAACATTTATAAAAGAAAATTCGTTGACTAGCAGATCTGAATTTATTTCAAAATTATTGAATTGAAATCCTTTATCTATTTCAAATGAGAAAGTATTTTCAGAGCTAAATAAGAATTTCTTAATTTTAAATTTTGGTAGTAATTTTTTTGCAAATAAATCCAAATTTTTTTCAGTCAAGTTGAATTTATTATGATTTATATTTCCTTTAACAAAATAATAATTTTTACGTTTGTTTACTGAAATGTTATCTGATAAGAAATTTAAGTCATTTAAGTTAAATACAATGTCATTTAATTTCAATTTATCTTTTTTATATTCAAAAATTAGATTTAACTTTTGTAAATTGTACTTCTTTAGGACGCTAAGATCGGTATCTTTAATATAACCATTAATCGTATAATTATCTTTAATCTCTCCAAATGAGTTAAACTCTAATTTGACGTCCGCTATGACATAACCTTTTTTAACTGTTTTTTCTAGGAGGAATAATTGAGGTGTATTTTGAAAAGATCTTATAAAAGAAATTAAATTTTTAATTTTAAGTGATTTTAAGGAAATTTCTAAATTTTCTATTAAAAATTTTTTTTCAACTAATGACTTTAGAGAAATTTGAGTATTTAATCTTTCTATCTCTATTATTGCGTTCTGATTTTTAAGCTTTGAGTCTATTGTTTTAATATTGAGATTTAATTTAAATGGATCTAGGACAAGTTTTATCTTTTTTAATTCAATCTCAATTTTTTCATCTATATTTTTAATTTTATTTTCTATCTGGCTATTAAATTTATCAGTTTCAACTCCTATAACGCTCAAGTAAGTTACTAAAATAATCAGAGTTAATGACAAAAATAAAACTATTTTAAAAAAAATTTTCATTTACTTTGATATAAGGAATGCTCTAAAAAATTATCAATTTCTCCATCTAATACTTTATCAGGACTTGTACTTTCAAAATTTGTCCTATTATCTTTTACTAATCTGTATGGTTGTAATACATAGGATCTTATTTGATGCCCCCAGCCTATTTCCGATTTTGAAGACTCGGTATTTTGATTTTCTTTTTCCTTTTTTTTTATTTCAAAATCATAAAGTCTCGCTTTTAACATATTCATGCAAGTTTCTTTATTCTTATGTTGAGATCTCTCATTTTGACACTGTACAACAATTTTTGATGGCAAGTGTGTAATTCTTACAGCGCTATCTGTTGTGTTTACATGTTGACCACCTGCTCCACTTGAGCGATAAGTATCAACTCTTATATCTTTATCTAAGATTTCTATATTTATATTTTCGTCAACAACAGGATAAACCCATATACTTGCAAAACTTGTATGTCTTCTAGCTCCTGAATCAAAGGGCGAAATTCTTACTAACCTATGAATGCCTGATTCTTTTTTTAACCATCCAAAAACATAATCACCAACAATCTTTATTGTTGAAGATTTAATTCCAGCCTCATCACCCTTATGTTCGCTGATTAAACTAATTTTAAATTTTTTTTTGTCAGCCCATTTAAGATACATTCTTCTAAGCATATCAGCCCAATCTTGACTTTCCGTGCCCCCAGCTCCAGCATGTATCTCAATATAACAATCAAAAGAGTCTGTCTCGCCAGACAAAAAACACTTAATCTCATTTTTTTTAATCTCATTTCTTAATTTTTCAATATTGACAAGTACCTCACTCTGAATGGAAGAGTTATTTTCCTCACTTGCTAGCTCATTTAAATCATTTAAATCTCTAAATTTTGCAGCTGAGGAATTAAAAGAATTAATTAAATCTTCAAATAATTTTTTTTCCTTAATAACTTTTTGTGAGTTTGATTTATCTTGCCAAAAGTTTGATTGGATAATCTTTTCGTTAATTTTGTCTAATTTTTCTTGAATATTATTATTTTCAAAGATACTCCTTAATTCTTTGATTTATTTTACTGATTTCTTTTTTAAAATCTAAATATTTGTTATCCATTAGTAGAATTTTAATATATTCTGAGTCTCAAATCTATCACTATTTGAATATAAAACATTACCATTAATTACATTTTTATTTTTGTAAGCTTCAATAATAGTATCTTTAGACGAAAATTTTGCTTTTTGTCCAGTTAAAGTATCAATTACCATCATTGTAATATTATTTGAAACTTTAAAAGGTCTGGCATCAGATTTTTTAACTCCGTTCTTAATAAAATCTTTAAAAATTGGTAATGCTACTTTAGAACCTGTTTCATTTTTACCTAATGTTTGTGGATTATCCATTCCAACATAAACTCCTACTAATAAATTTGAGGTAAAGCCAATAAACCAAGTATCTGCATTATCATTAGTAGTACCTGTCTTTCCAGCTAAATTTAAATTTAAATCTTTTAATTTTTTACCAGTGCCTCTTTTAATCACTCCCTCTAAAATCGATGTGACTTGATAGGCTGTTTGAGCAGAGAAAATTTGTTTATATTCATCTTTAAGCTTGGGATATTCTTTACTGGTATAAGAAATTTGATCGCAATTCAAACAAGATCTTTTATCGTTGTTTACAATAGTGTTTCCCTCACTATCTTGAACTCGATCAATTATAATTGGTTCTATCAGTTTACCTCCATTAACAAACGATGAATAAGCTGAAGTTAATTTCAATAGCGTTGTTTCTGCAGATCCTAGAGATATAGATAATAATTTTTCAGGTTTATCATAAATTCCAAGCTCTCTAGAAAAATTGACAATTCTTTCTAAACCCAAATTTTGTGCAATTCTAATCGTCATAAGATTTCTCGATTTTTCTAAACCTGTTCTTAAAGTGGATAATCCATAAAACTTTTTTCCATAATTTTCAGGCTTCCACATCTTTAAGTCTGATCCTTGCTCTAAAACTAATGGCGCATCTAAAATTAAAGATGAGGGAGTATAATTATTTTCAAGCGCTAAAGCATAAACAAAGGGTTTAAAGGCTGAACCAGGTTGTCTCAAGGCTTGAGTAGCCCTATTAAATTCACTATGCTTAAAACTAAAACCACCACTCATTGCGAAAACTCTTCCGGTGTATGGATCCATAACAACTATTCCTCCATTAATTTTTGGTAATTGTTTTAAGTTATATTTATTTTTATTTCTTTTTTTGACATAAACTAGATCTCCAAGCTCGAATAATTCATCAAATTCTTTTTTTGTCCATGAAATCCCACTAAAATCAATAATACCATCAGAGTTATTTTGTGTTTCAATATTTGCTGAAAATTGATTAATTTTTTTTACAATTGCTATTTCCCAATTAATAGAATTTTCTAATTTATATTTTTCTAAATTCTTAATCCATTTTTTATCATAATTTCTATTTTCCAATGCTCCTCTCCAACCTTTTCTCTTATCATAATCAATCAATCCTTTTCTAAGAGACTCAGTTGCAATTTTTTGGAGATTAAGATCAATTGGTGTATTTATATTAAAACCTTGATTATAAATTTTTTCGTAAGTTAAATTTTCAATTATTTTTTTTCTTACGTCCTCAATATAATATTGTGAATCTTCTAAAAAAACTTTTTTAATTTTTTTTAAAATAATTTTACTTTCTTTCAATTTATTATAATCAGCTGAATTGATGAAATTATTTTCGTATAAATTTTTAATTACTAAATTTCTTCTAAATTTTGCCAATTCTTTATTTTTGTAAGGATTATATTTACTTGGAGCTTTTGGTAAAGCAGCTAAGAGAGCAGCCTCAGCATAATCTAACTCTTTTATAGATTTATCAAAATATTCTAAACTGGCTGCGGCTACTCCGTAAGCTCCACTTCCAAGATAAATCTGGTTTAAATATAACTCTAAAATTCTCTCTTTCGTCAATGCTCTTTCGATTCTAAAGGCTAAAATTGCTTCTTTGATTTTTCTATTCAGACTAACTTCATTTGTTAATAAAAAATTTTTAGCCACTTGCTGAGTAATTGTTGATGCACCTTCGAGCCTTTTGGATTTAAATAAATTTTGAATATTATTAAAAACAGCTCTGATAACTCCTTTTGCGTCAACACCTGGGTGGGAAAAAAAATTTTTATCCTCTGCAGATAAAAATGAGTTTATTACTGTTTTTGGTATTGAATTATAGGGTATAAAGATTCTCTTCTCCTGTGAAAAATCCGCTACTAGTTCAGCATTGCCTGAATAAACCTTGCTAGACACTGGAGGTTTATAATTTTTTAAAAATGTATAATCTGGAATTTTATTAGAAAAATTCCATAAAATTGTCAAAACAACTAGTAAAAAAATCAATGAAAAGCCAATAAAAGCGAGAAATATATTTTTAACTAATTTGTTCATTTTGTTTCCATTATATATGGGAATTTGTTAAAGATAAGGCATTAGATTAACAAAATTTATTATTTAAGTTTAAATGAAAAAATCAAAAAACAAATTATGGAAAAAAATTTATACATTGATGCAACGCATCCAAATGAAACCCGTGTTGTGCTTAAATCCAATAACAATATTGAAGATTACGAGTACGAGGGTTTAAAAAATAGTTTAATTAAAAATAATATTTATCTAGGCAAAGTAAGTAGAATTGAACCTTCTCTTCAGGCTGCATTTGTTGACTTTGGAAGAGAAAGACATGGTTTTTTATCATTCAATGATATTCAATCAGATTATTACCAAATACCAAAAAATGATTTAGAAATTATCAAAGAAGAGGAGGAAAAAGCTAGAGAAGAACTCTCTAAAAAAGTAGAAGCAAAAGAAGAAGAAAATTTAGCAGAAGGTAAATTGGAAATAGATGATCCAATTGAAAAAAAAGAAAATGAAAACAAAGAAAATTTCTCAGAGGTAGAAAAAAAAGAATTTAAAACAAAATTTAAGAGATACAAAATTCAAGAAGTAATAAAGCCAAATCAGGTAATTTTAGTCCAAGTTATAAAAGATGAAAGAGGTCAAAAAGGAGCTGCTTTAAGTACTTTTATTTCTATAGCTGGTAAATATATTGTTTTAATGCCAAACACAGCAAAAGGAGGCGGAATCTCAAGAAAAATTTTTAATCCTGCTGAAAGAAAAAAAATAAGAACAATATTAAATGAAATTGAAATACCAAAAGAGATGGGCTTAATAGTAAGAACCGCTGGAAGTAATAAGACTAAAAATGAAATCAGCCAAGATTTAAATTCTCTTGTTAAAACCTGGAATCTAATTAAAGAAAATGCTCTGAATTCTATTGCGCCTTCATTAATCCATCAAGAAAGTGAAATTATTAAAAGAACTATTAGAGATATGTATGATGATAACACTAAAAATATTATAGTAGAGGGAAATGATGGATTTAAAAAAGCTCAAAACTTTATGAAAACAATTATGCCCTCCCAAGTCAAAAAAATAAAAAAATATAGAGGAAAAACTTCTTTATTTATTGAAGAAGGAATAGAACAGAAGTTAAACCAAATATTTGACTCGGAAATAAAATTGAATTCTGGTGGGTATTTAGTTATTAATCCTACAGAAGCTTTAGTTTCAATAGACGTAAATTCTGGAAGCTCGATAAAGCAAAAAAATGTTGAAAATACTGCACTTGATACAAATCTTGAAGCTGCAGATGAGATTGCAAGACAAATAAAAATTAGAGACTTATCAGGATTAATCATAATTGATTTTATTGATATGTTAAATTATGGGAATAGAAAAACTGTAGAGAGAAGATTAAAAGAGAAGTGTAGAATTGATAGGGCTCGCATTCAAATTGGCAGGATAAGTAATTTTGGATTACTTGAGATGTCTAGACAAAGGCTAAGAGAAAGTGCAGTAAAATGGAAAGTAAGTTTAACAGATGAATCTTTCGCTCAAAAATTACTCAAAACCGTGGAGCTGAAGACTGTGTTAAATAAAGCCAAGTTCGTTGATTTAAAGGTCTGTGAAAAAATATCAGATTTTTTAAAAGAAAACTTTGTTGAAGATTTAACTTATCTTGAAAAAAAAAATAAAGTCAAAATAGACATAATAACAGAAAAGAACTTAATTATACCAGAATATATTATTGATCTTAAAAATAAATCAAAAAAAACAATAGAGCTTGTTGAGCACTATGAAAAACTTAAAAATTTAGAAACACAGATAAAAGACGATAATGTCATAAATATAAAAATAAAGAAAAAATTCAAAAAAAAATATACAAAAAAAAAAATTTTTTATAAAAAAAGCTAAATAATACCTTTTTTTGGTGATGAGGCTCTGCCCATTAAAACTTTTGCAATTCTACCTGATCGGTAGGATTGCCTTCCTGCTAAGACTGCATTTTTAAATGCAAGAGCCATTTCAAAAGGTTTCTTTGCTTTGGCAATCGCAGTATTAACTAAAACACCATCACATCCTAACTCCATGGCAATTGCTGCATCAGAAGCTTGTCCTAATCCAGCATCAATTATTAAAGGGAGTTTAGTCTGATTTCTTATAATCTTTATGTTTAGTTTATTAAGAATACCTAATCCTGAACCAATAGGTGCTGCCAAGGGCATAATTGCTTTAGCTCCAGAATTTTCAAGCCTCTTTGCCATCAATGGATCGTCATTACAATAAACCATTACCTGAAAACCCTCTTTTGCTAAAACTTCAGTCGATTTTAAAGTTTCGATCATTTCAGGGAATAAATTTTTTTTATCTCCTAAAACCTCTAGTTTGACTAATTTCCAGCCACCAATTTCTCTTGCTAATCTAAGTGTTCTGAGGGCTTCTTTGGAATTAAAACAACCTGCAGTATTAGGTAAATATGTAATTTTTTTTGGATCTATAAAATCCATTAACAAGGGTTTTTTTTTATCAGTAATATTCACTCTCCTTACTGCAACTGTTACTATTTCAGCGCCTGATAGTTTTACTGCCTTGGCGCACTCAGACATATTTCTGTATTTACCAGTACCAACTATTAGTCTTGAATAAAATTTTTTTTTTGCAATAATAAATTCATCTTTTTTCATTTTAACCACCACCTATAAAATGAACGATTTCTATCTTATCATTTTTTTTGATCTTAATTCGATTAAGTTTTTTTTTATCTAAAATTTCTTGATTAAGTTCAATTGCAACTTTCTTAAGGGGTATTTTTAGGTCGTTTATCAAGTTTTTAATTTTATAATTGTACGTAATTTTTTTTTCTTTGCCATTAAGCCGAATTTTTATTTTTTTTATTTTTTTCATCGTATATAAAGTGTAAATGAATAATAAAATAATTATTATTAATGGTCCAAATCTTAATCTATTAGGCGAAAGAGAACAATCACAATATGGTACTATCACATTCGATAGATTAAAAGAAAATTGTATAAATAAATCAAAAGAATTGGGTTTAAAAACAGAATTTATACAATCAAATCTGGAGGGTGAGATAGTAAATTTAATTCAAGATGCAAGAAAAATATATGATGGGATGATAATTAATGCTGCGGCGTTCACTCATACATCCGTAGCAATAAGAGATGCTCTCGAAATTTTTAAAAAACCGGTTATTGAAGTTCACCTCTCAAATATTTATAAAAGAGAGGAATTTAGGCAGAAATCTTTAATTAGTAATATTGTTTCGGGAGGTATTTTTGGTTTAGGAGACAATGGTTATATTTTAGCCATAATTGCAATAGAAAAACTTTTAAAATATGAAAATAAATAAAAAAATTATTAAGGAGTTGAGCGATTATCTTGATGAGTTCGGGCTGACAGAATTAGAATATACAGAGAAAGATACTAAAATAAAAGTTTCAAAAAATAACATTTTGTCAAATAATAAATCAACTTTTAAAAATGATGAGTCCTTACCCGTAACAAAAAAAAATGAAGATGCAAAATCGGGTAAAGAAATTTCATCACCTATAATTGGTACTGCATATCACGCACCTGAACCAGGTGCAAAAAAATTTGTTGAAGTTGGGAAAAAAGTAAAAAAAGGTGACACGATTATGATAGTTGAGGCAATGAAGACCATGAACCATGTACCGTCTACATCTGATGGTATTGTTAAGGAAATTAGCGTAGCTGACGGACAGCCAGTTGAATTTGGACAAGTTCTTATAATCCTTGAATAATGTTTAAAAAAATTTTAATTGCAAACCGTGGAGAGATTGCAGTTAGAATTATTAGAGCCTGTAAGGAATGGGGAATTTCTACAGTTGCTGTTCACTCTGATGTAGACAGAGAAAGTATGCATGTCAAATTAGCTGACGAAAGTGTTTGTATTGGTTCACATCTACCTGAGAATAGTTATTTAAATATTCCAGCTTTAATGTCAGCGGTTGAGCTTACAGATTCAGAAGCGGTGCATCCTGGATACGGATTTTTATCTGAAAATTCTGATTTTGCAAAAATGTTAGAAAAAAATAATATTAAATTTATTGGAGCTTCCTCAAAACACATAGAAATGATGGGTGATAAGATTCAAGCAAAAAAGATTGCAAAAGAATATGGTTTACCTATCATTGAAGGATCAGAGGGAGGTGTAAAGGATTTAGATGAAGCAAAGGAACTTTGCAGAAAAATTGGATTTCCAATTTTAATCAAAGCTGCAGGTGGAGGTGGAGGTAAGGGAATGAAAGTTGTGCGTAAAGAGGAAGACTTTGAATTACTTTTTTCTACAGCTAAATCTGAAGCAAAAAAATATTTTGGTAACGATGAAGTATATATAGAAAAATTTTTTATAAACCCAAGACACATTGAAGTTCAAATTTTAGCTGGAAAAAATAGAGCAGTTCATTTACACGAGAGAGACTGCTCAGTTCAAAGAAGACATCAAAAATTAATTGAAGAAACACCAAGCCCTGTTCTAAACAAAGAATTAAGAAAGGATTTGTTTGAAAGAACTTTGAGAATGGTAAGTAAAATTGGTTATGTAGGCGCTGGAACAGTTGAATTCATTTATGAGGACGGTAAGTTTTTCTTTTTGGAAATGAATACTAGGGTTCAGGTTGAACACCCTGTCACAGAAATGGTAACAGGAATAGACATAATAAAAGAACAGATTTGGATTGCTTTTTCTGGCAATACAGCACTTAATCAATCTGATATAAATCCTAGAGGTCATGCTATCGAGTGCAGAATAAATGCTGAAGATCCAGGTAATAATTTTCAGCCCTCACCAGGAACAATTAGTATGTGTCACCAACCATCTGGATTTAGAACTAGAGTAGATGGGGCAATTTTCCAAGGATATAAAATTACTCCTTATTATGATAGCATGATATGTAAATTAATCTGTCATGGTAGAAATAGAATGGAAGCTATACAAAGAATGAATAGATCTTTAGATGAATTTATTATTGAAGGAGTAAAAACTACTATACCATTGCACAAAAAACTTCTAAATCATGAGAAATTTATAAATTCAGATTTTAATGTCAGTTGGTTAGATAAAGAAAAACTAATCTAATAACATTTAACTAATAAAATATCATAAACAGGATGATCAAATGGTTTGATAGATGGACTTGAGGAGAACATCCAACCATTGAAAACAAATACATCATCTTTATTGTTACTCATTAAATCTTTAACTTGTATATAAGCTGTAATTTCAGGATTATCATCAAATTCTGAATTTTTACATTTCATACTTTTTAATAACAAGTCTTTGTGACGAATTTCCTCACCGTTCTTTAATTTTATGAGTTGATTTTTTGAACTTATCTTATCTAAAACTTTAATATGTGTAATTTTTCCCTCTAGATTATCTGCTAAAACTAGATTGTTAAAAATTATAAAAATAATAAAATTAATTAATATGAGTTTATTTTTTCCAACTATTATATTTTTTTTTGAGTACATTCTTTTTTTTATTGGGATAATAAGCTAAATTTGTTCCAGTTAAATTTGGTTGATGAGGTTTTTGCCATTCATATTTCTGTAGATCATGATTTTTTTCAATTTTATTCTTAGTAAAATGCATCCAGGAATACCATTCTACAGGGATTTTTGAAGCATCAATTTCACCGGAGTAAATTACCCATCTTTTGCCCTTCTTGCTCTCGTAATATTTATTTCCAAAATTATCCCTCCCAACAAGTGTACCAAAAATAAAAGTATTCAATCTCGTACCAATAGTATCTTGATTCCACCAGACGAAAATTTTTTTTAAAAATGTCAACATAATTAAATTATAAAGTTTCAATTCAAAATTGTATAAATTAAATTAGACTATAATATGATTTTGTATATAAATAAATTTTTACACAATACAAAATAAATTTAAAAATTGAGGCGAAATGGCAAAATATTTAGTTGAGACTTATTATACATGTACGTTTAAAGTAAATCACTACTTAGATGATATAAATGAAACAGAGCTTAAAAACCTCGAAAAAAGAGATGATGGTAAATTCGAAGTACTGAATGTAAAACTTGATAATAGAAAAACAAAAAGCTTAGATCCAAAAAATAAAAATATTATAGAAAATCACAAAATCGAAAGTTCAGCAAATACAACTAAATCAAGTCCTTCGAATATCGAAAATATTATAAAAACAAAAAATCAAAATTATGAAAATAACAGTAAAAGATTTAGTATGCCAGACAGAAGAAAGGGTTATATTCAAAAGGCCACTATTGGAGATCATAAAGTTTATTTACACACTGGAGAATATGATGATGGTAAGATTGGTGAAATATTTATTGATACTAGTAAAGAAGGCGAATTAGTTAAAGCTTTAATGAATAATTTTGCAATTGCTGTATCGTTGGGCTTACAGTATGGAGTACCTTTAGATGAATTTATAAGTGCTTTCGTAGGAACAAAATTTGAACCCTCAGGTAAAGTTTATGGCAATGATAGAATTTTAAGTGCATCCTCAATTCTTGATTACATTTTTAGAGAGTTAGCTATTTCCTATCAAAATAGAGAAGATTTAGCTCATACACCTTCGATAGGAACTTCAGAAAATACAAGCATAGATGATGAAAATTCTGAGGATCAAAGCCAATTGCTCAGGATTGTAAAAGATATAACAAGTAAAGGATTCGTAAGAAATAATTACAAAAAAAATTTAGTTGATTTATCTGACATAAAGATAAATCTTAAGGGGAAGAAATAATTATTTTTTTCTATTCAAAGAAATACCTAGTTCTTTTAGTTGAGTTTCTGAAACCTCAGACGGAGCTCTCATCATTAAATCTTGAGCATTTTGATTCATTGGAAACATTGTCACCTCTCTAATATTTTTTTCATTTGCTAAAAGCATTATTATTCTGTCTATACCAGGAGCTATTCCTCCATGGGGCGGTGCACCATAACTAAGAGCATTTATCATCCCACTAAATTTTTTATCAACTTGATCTTTTTTATAACCTACAATTGAAAAAAGTTTATACATTAACTCTGGTATATGATTTCTTATAGCACCAGATGAAAGCTCAATACCATTACAAACGATATCATATTGGTAAGCAAGAATATTCAAAGGGTTTTTAAAATCAATTTTTTTAATATCCCCCTGGGGCATGGAAAATGGATTATGACTAAAAATTATTTTTTTTGTTTTTTCATCTTTTTCAAACATCGGATAATCTACTATCCAACAGAAAGCAAAAATATTATTATCAATTAAATTCAATTCTTGAGCAATTTTATCTCTTGCTAAAGAAGATATTTTTTCCAAATCTTTTAGTTTGTTACATGCTAAAAATATACTATCGCCAACTTCTGCATTAGTTCTAATCATTATTTCTTCTAGAGCCTCTTTAGAAAAAAATCTACCAACCGGACCTTTGGCACTAATTTCTTTATTTTTCTCAATTGTAAAATAAGCTAATCCAGAAAAACCTTGATCTTTTGCCCATTTGTCAATTTTATCAAAAAAACTTCTTGGCTTATCCTTTGTTTTTTTTGTTACAATGCACCTTACTTTAGATCCATTTTTTACTAATTTCTTAAATATTTCAAAACTTACATCCTCTCTCAAAAAAATATCTGTAATGTCACTTATCACTAAAGGATTTCTCAAGTCTGGTTTGTCAGTTCCATATTTGAGCATAGCATCTGAATAAGAAATTCTTGGGAATTTATTTGTTAATAATTTATTTTTAGAAAATTTTTCAAAAGTATTGACTAATAGATTTTCAACAACATTAAAAATATCTTCTTGATCAACAAATGACATCTCCAAATCTAATTGATAAAATTCGCCCGGACTTCGATCTGCTCTTGCATCTTCATCTCTAAAACACGGCGCTATTTGATAATATTTATCAAAACCTGAAACCATTATAAGTTGTTTAAATTGTTGTGGTGCTTGTGGTAATGCATAAAATTTTCCATGGTTTAATCTACTTGGTACTAAAAAATCTCTAGCCCCCTCTGGACTCGAAGATGTTAATATAGGTGTTTGATATTCTAAAAATCCTAATTTTTCCATTTCACTTCTAATAAAAGAAATTACTTTTGATCTTAATATAATATTTTCATGAATTTTTTTTCTTCTAAGATCTAAAAATCTATATTTCAGTCTTATTTCTTCAGAATAATCTTGATCGCTAAATACGGGCATTGGCAATTCCTTGCATTCTCCTAAAATTAAAAATTTTTCAATTACTACCTCTATTTCACCTGTCTCTAGTTCATTATTAAAAGTCTCTTTAGATCTATGGACGACTTTTCCGTGAATTTGTATTACTGTTTCTAATTGAGTTTTTTCTAACTGATTAAAATTGGGATTATCTTTATCTATAATGCATTGTGTCATCCCATAATTATCGCGTAGATCAATAAAAAGTAAGTTTCCATGATCTCGTTTCTTATTAATCCATCCTGAAAGAAATACCTTACTGTCAATATCCTTACTTCTTAATTCATTACATTGGTGGCTCCTGTATTTATTCAGATTCACCCCCTAATACTTCTTGGATTATTCTAAAATTTATTGGTTTTTTTTTTTTTAAACTCATCTC
>CABYHH010000004.1 GCA_902518835.1 uncultured Pelagibacteraceae bacterium | reverse complement strand
ATTCCTATTATTGAAAGTATTAATCCACATAGTTGAAAAATATTTGTTTTTTCAATTTTCATTAATGAAGAAAGAACTATTGTTGCAGCAGGAATGGCAGCAAGCATTAGAACAGCATTTATGACTTGCGTATAATTAAGTGCAAAGTAAACAACCGAGTTAAATGTACTAATCGTAATTACCCCCATAAAACTAATTACAAGCCAGTTTTTTTTTATATATGGCAAATTTCTGTAAATTTCTTTGTAAGTAAAAGGTAATAAAATAAACCAAACAGAAATCCATCTGAAAACATTAAGAGTTAAAGGAGGAATTTCAAAAAATGTTGCAAATTTTCCAACAATAAAATTACCTGACCAGCACAATGCGGCTAGTACTAAAAATAAATAAGCTAAGTAATTTTTATTTGACACAAAATCAAGAGAATCTTACAGAGCTATAAGGGTTCAAGTTCAGATTAGTATTTTCTTTAGCAATCATTCCGGATACAATTTTCCCAGATATTGGTCCTAATGTCCATCCCAAATGATGATGACCAAAACAATAAAATACATTTTTGTGATTTTTCGAGGGGCCCATTACAGGCAAAAAATCAGGTAGCGTTGGTCTAAATCCTAACCACTCATCCTCATGTTCTGGCAAATCTCCCAACATATATTTTGCATTTTCTATTAAATTTTTAATTCTTGATTTTGAAAGAGGATTTTCTAAGCCTCCAAATTCAACTGTACCTACTACTCTTAACCCTTGTTCCATGGGTGTAATGCCAAAACCTCTATTAGAAAAAATTACAGGTCTGCTTAATAAATGATCGCAATCTTTAAAATGTATGTGGTAACCTCTTTCAGTATCAAGCGGAATTTTTTCTCCTAGATTATCAGTTAATTTTTTTGAAAAGGCGCCACAAGCTATTACCATTTTATCAAATAAATATTCATCCTCATCACTGATTAAAATTGGTTTTTCGTTCTCAAATTTTATATCTTTAATATTTACATTATTAAATTTTCCACCTTTGTTTAAAAAAAGTTCAAAAAACTTTAGTAAAATTTTTTTTGGGTTTCTTGCATGCCTAGCATATGGGTAATAAACACCCGCATGATAGAATGGTTTTAAATTAGGCTCCAAGTCATGTATTTCACTTTTGTTAACTAATTGTTGCTTAACACCTAGCTCATCTCTAACTTTAATTTCAAGTTCTCGGCTTTTTAAATCTTTATTATTCCAAATATATAAAATGCCTTTATTTTCAACTAAACCATCTAAATTTATTTCGTCAAATAATTCATCGTATGCTGGTAATGCTAGATCTAATATTTGGTGCATATTTTTTGCAGTATGCATCATTTTATTTTTTGAAGTATTTAAAATAAATTTAATAAACCATGGAATCATTTTTGGAACATAATTCCATTTAAGAGCTAGAGGTCCAGTTGAACTCATTAGCATTGCTGGCACATCTGTAAGAATATCTGTTCTATTAAGAGATAAAGATGCATAAGGTGAAAAATGGCCCGCATTACCATAAGATGCTGCAGGACTGCCTGGGTTCTCACGATCAAAAATTGTTACATCAAATCCTTTTTTTTGAAGAAATAGTGCATTCGAAATTCCTTGTATACCAGCTCCTACAATTCCGACTTTCAAATTATTATTCATAGAAAATGTATACAATTATTTTATTAAATAATTTAAGCGACAAATTATACTCAAGCAATGGATTGTTGATTATGAACTCTTGAGCTCATAACAATACCAAAACCAGTCATGGTAGCTAACATTGATGAGCCTCCATAGGACATGATAGGTAAAGGAGATCCAACAATAGGCAACAAGCCTAAAACCATACTCATATTTATTGTAATATAAACAAAAATTGAAGCACCAAAACTGTAACAAAATATTTTTGCAAAATAACTTCTGGAATTAGCTCCGATTGCAACAATTCGATAAATTATTATTGCATAAATTAAAAGTAAAACTGCTGAACCAATAAAACCAAATTCTTCAGAAAAAAGTGTAAAAATAAAGTCAGTGTGTTTTTCAGGTAAAAATTCTAAGTAACTTTGTGTTCCTTTTAAAAAACCCTTTCCAAATACCCCTCCTGAACCTACAGCAATTTTCGATTGAATAATTTGGTAACCAGCACCTAAGGGGTCTCTATCTGGATTTAGAAAACTTAAAACTCTCAATTTTTGATAAGGTTTTAAAAATGCTATAATAAAAGGTAATGAAATAACAAAACCTAATAAAGTATAAATAAAATACTTATAATTCACGCCTGCAAACCACAAAACTGCGATACCACTTATTGCAATTAAAATTGAGGTTCCTAAATCTGGTTGGACAATTACTAGACCCATTGGTAAGAGAATAATAATCAAAGAGGTTAAAATCGTATAAATTGAATTCACATTTTGTAACTTCATTCTATGAAAGTATTTTGCAAGACACAAAATAATAAAAATTTTCATTAGTTCTGAAGGTTGTAAATTGATGAAATATAAATCTATCCATCTCTTTGATCCGGATGATGTAATTCCAAAAAAATACGTACAAATTAATAATACAGCAATTCCTAAATATGACAGATATCCAATTGAAAACCAATATTTAATATTTATAAATGAAAAAAATATCATCATCACTGTGAAAACAGTCAATTTTATAAAATGACTTTTTGTGTGAAATAATATCTGACCACCATCAGTAGAATACATTGTGGCAAGACTAATGAAGCCAAGTAACAAAATGCAAATCAATAATATGTAATCAAAGTTTTTAACTTTCTGTAATATATCCAAATTATTTTTATTAAGTCTTGAATGTTGGTACATTAAATATCCATATATCTTTTATTTTTAATAGATTCTCTTAATTCATGTCTATCAATAACTAGTTTAAATAATCTTTTAGCCATTGGTGCAGCAGTGGTACTTCCATTTCCACCATGTTCTACCAATATACTGAGTGCATATCTTGGTTGTTTGTAAGGACCAAAAGCAACATATAAAGCGTGATCTCTTTCCTCGTAAGGAATTTGAAAAGTCTTTAAATCTAACTCTCTATCTTTTTCGGTTATCTTTTTTACTTGTGCAGTTCCTGTTTTGCCAGCAAATTGATATCTTATATTATCTATTCTTGAACGATAAGAAGTACCCATGACTTCATTCGTTGAACTGAACATTGCATCTTGTATAATTCTCATATTTTTTGAATTTTTATATAATGGGATAAATTTATCTAATTTTTCTGAATTATCTTCATTAATTACAAGATTAGGATAAATTTTATATCCTCCATTAGCTATTTGAGCAGTCATTAAGCATAATTGAATTGGTGTTGTTTGGATATAACCTTGGCCAATACCTGTAATCATGGTTTCTCCTAACAGCCAGCCTTTGCCTAGAACATTTTTTTTCCATTGAGTATTTGGTATTAAGCCGTCTTTTTCAATTTCAAATAGATTTCCAAAAACCTTTTTACCTAAGCCAAATTTTTTTGCTGTTTCACTTAATTTATCTACACCAAGTTTTCTTGCAATCTCATAAAAATAAGTATCACATGACTGTTTCATTGCATTTCTCAAGTTCATATAACCGTGGCCCTCCTTTTTCCAACAGTGATATGTTTGGTCATACATTTCTGTTTTTCCTGTACACCTAACAGTAAAATTTGGATTTATGATCCCGTTTTCTAAAGCAGAAAGTGCAACAATTGGTTTAATTGTCGATCCAGGAGAATAGTTTCCTTGTAAAGTTTTATTTAACAGAGGCTTCATAGGGTTGTTTCTAATCATTTGCCACTCGTCTTGACTTATTCCAAAAACAAATAAATTTGGATCAAAAGACGGTGAAGAATGCATAGCAATTATGGATCCCGTATAAATGTCCATGACACAAATAGAACCAGCTTGGTCTTTTAATAATTCATTAGCTAGTTGTTGGACTTTTGTATCAATAGTTAATTTTAAGGTTTTGCCTCTTTCACCTTTTTGAAACTCTAATTGACTTATTCTTCTTCCATAGGCATTTACTTCATATCTTTCTATATCATTTGAACCAATTAGTTTTTCCTCAAAAGTTTTTTCTAAGCCAATTTTTCCGACTTTGAGACCTGGCACAAAATTTTTCTTTATTATGCTGGTATTTTCAATATCTACTTCATTAGCTTGACTGACATAACCAATAACATGAGTAAAATCCTCTTTATAAGGATAGTTTCTAGAAATTGAGATGACAGGTTTAACACCATTTAAATCATACAAATGGTTATTTATTTTTGAAAATTTTTCCCAACTCAAATTATCAGAAACAATTAAAGTTTCCCAAGGTTTATTTTCCCTCTTTCTTTTTAATATTTTATTGAATTGTTTGTCTGACAACTCTAGCAAATCTTTTAGTCGATAAATAACATATCTAAAATCCTCTACTTGTTCAGGAATCACATGTAACTGATAAGCTTCAAAGTTACCAGCAATCACATTACCAAAATAATCACGAAATTCTCCTCTTACCGGAGCAAGTTTCCATTCACGAATTCGATTTTTATCTGAAAGAGTTAAATACTTTTTGTTTTCTTTGACCTGTAAAAAAAATAATCTACTTACTATACCCACCATTATAAAAAATTTAAGTGAGCTTGTAATAAACATTCTTCTATTTATCGAATTAAGTCTTGTAACATTATCACTAGAAGAACTAATCATTTAAACTTTTTATATAATATTTAAAAATTGAAACAAAGGCTATGTAAAATATGAAAGTAAAAAAAATATTTATTAAAAAACTGTTTAGTTCAAGATTATAAGAAAAAAATAATGATAATATGGAATAATTAATTGAGCTGATTAAGCAAATGATAAATAAAAAATAAAACCAATCCTTAATCGGATTTGGTCTAATTGTAATATTCCTTATATAAGACGTTGCAATACATATTAATATATATGACAGACTGCTGATACCTAGAGGCAAACCAACAACCGTGTCATTAATTAACCCTGCAATGAATACCAATAGATAATCAAAATGTTTAAAATCCTTTAAAGTGAAGAAAAAAATTAAGATAAAAGGAAAATTAAAGGAAAAATACTTAAGATTTAAATAGTTAAAATCAAATTCATTTAAGACTGATATAAACAAAATAATCAGTGGCATCAAACCATATAATTTAAATAGTAAGCTTTTTGATTTCAATTTACTCATTATTGATTTCCTTACTTATTACACAATTTCTATATTCAGGTGTGTTAATTTCAAAACCCTTATTGTTAAGAAAACTTTTTCTACACTTATGACCGTGTTCTAAATTAAGTTTTAAAAAAATTATTTCATCTTTATCTACATCGAATTGATCAATCTTTTTTTTTTGAATAAAAATCTTATTTTTCATTCTAGAAATATTCGATTTAAGAAAATTTAACTCACCTTTTAATTTTTCATTTTCTTCTTTAAATTTCAGATTACTTTCGTCTATAATCTTAATTTCATCTTCAAGAATATTTAACTTGGTTTCCAAAGTAGTATCTAAATTGCTAAAATTTATTTCATTTAACTCTTTATCTAAATTAATTACAGGAGACCTTGTCTCAATTTCAGCAAAAACATATTTAAGTTGTGAAAAATCTGAAAAAAATTCTACAAAATTTTTGTTTGTCACATTTTCTTTTGTCTTTAATTTACCTATTGGAATACCACTTTTAAAAATTGCTCCTGTGCCTGATGTGTAAATGATGCTTTTATCACTAAATTCATGATCAATTTTTTCCTTGGTATATTTAATTTCCCCGTAGTAATCACCTGATCCAGTGATAATTGCCTGAATATTTTGAGGCGCAATAGTTGCTGGAACATTAGAATTTAAGTCTGATAATAATAAAACTCGTGATGTTTTATAATTAACTTCAATTACTCTTCCTACTAAGTATGATTGGTCATATATAGGGGTTCCAATTCTTATATTATCTTTGCTGCCTTTATTAATGATAATACTTTTCAAATATGGACTATCATGATCAACTATAATCTTTGCCAATATTTTGTCTGAGCTAGATACATAGTCATTTATTAACTCCTTTAATTCTATATTTTCAAACTGAATAATTTCATTGGAAATATAATTAGATTTTAAACTTTCTAATTCGTCTTTATTTTTCTTATAGTCTTTAAAAAATGATGTGTAACTTTTTACTTCAAAAAAACTATTTTTTATAAAATTTTCTGGAATAGAAACTATGAATGATGATCTGTAAACAAATTCATTTATGCCAATTTTTAAATATCTTATGATTTTAAAATCAAAACTTGATAATGAAATTATTAAAACTGAAAATAAAGCTAGTGTTAAAAGTGAGAATTTTTGTTTTGTACTTTTTTTTAAAAAAGCAGATCTGATTGCAATAATAAAATCATCTCTGCTTTCAGCCATCGCTCTTAATATTCAGTAAGCATAGTCGAGAATGTTTGTTCTTGGTCTAAAGCTTTTCCAGTTCCAATAGCAACACATGATAAAGGATCATCAGCAATATGGACTGGTAGTCCAGTTTCTTTTGAAAATCTTTTATCAATATTCTTTAATAATGCCCCTCCACCAGTCAAAGTTAAACCCATATCAACTAAGTCTGCAGAGAGTTCTGGAGGTGTGCTTTCTAATGCATCTTTAATTCCATTTACCATCTCTTTTAAAATATCATTCAAGGCTTCTGCTGTGTCCTCTTCAGTAATATTTACCTCTTTAGGAGTTCCAGATCTTAAATCACGACCTTTGACAGCATAAGTATTACTATTAGTTGGTATCGCGGTTCCAATTTCTTTTTTTATTTTTTCTGCAGTACTATCACCTATCATTAAATTATATTCTCTTCTCATGTAATTAACCATCGCGGCATCCATTGCGTCACCTGCAACTCTTAAAGATTTAGAGTAAACTAATCCGCCAAGAGACATAACTGCTACTTCACTAGTTCCACCGCCAATATCTACAACCATAGAACCTGTCGCTTCAGATATTGGAAGATTTGCACCAATCGCAGCTGCGATTGGCTCTTCAATAAGCTGAACTCTTCTTGCTCCAGCCGCTAAAGCACTATCTTGAATAGCTTTTCTCTCAACTGGAGTAGAACCAGTTGGAACACAAATTAATATTCTAGGATTAGCGAAATTTCTTCCTTTATGAACTTTTTTTATAAAGTGTTTTATCATTTCCTCAGTTACAATAAAATCAGCAATAACTCCATCTCTCAAAGGTCTTATAGCTTGAATATTTCCTGGAGTTCGTCCCAACATTGTTTTGGCCTCATCACCAACTGCTAAAACTTGTTTTTTTCCTGCCTGATCTACGATTGCAACAACAGACGGTTCATTCAAAACGACTCCTTGACCTTTAACGACTACAAGTGTGTTTGCGGTACCTAAATCTATAGCCATATCTTGGCTCCAAATCTTTTTTAAGCTCTCAAATACTCCCATTTTAAACTCCTCCTTTAATTTTTTGTTTTTCAATGTCTTTGTATAATGATTTTTTCTCCCTTTTTATTAACATTTTATTTAATGCATTTAGATAAGCGTTTGCAGATGCTACAAGCGTATCTGTATCAGCCGATTGTCCTACTGTAGTCCTATCATTTTCCTCAATCTTTACACTTACTGTTGCTTGGGCATCAGTTCCTTCTGTAACTGCATGGACTTGATAAAGAGATAATTTTACATCATGAGGGTATAATTCCTTAATACATTTAAATATTGCATCGACAGGACCATCTCCAGTTTGTGATGTTTTTTTAACATCACCGAAAACATCTAAAGTCATATCAGCTCTTTGTGGTTCGCCTGTTCCTGCAAAGACTTTTAAAGATTTAAGATTTATTGCATTGATCTTATTATCAATTATTAGACTATCATCGACTAAAGCTACAATGTCCTCATCATATATGTGTTTTTTTTTATCTGCTAATATTTTGAATTTACCAAATGCTGCTTGAACTACATCGTCAGTTACATCCGCATAACCTAAATCACTTAATTTATCTTTAAAGGCATGTCTCCCAGAATGTTTGCCCATAACAAGTGATGTTTTTTTTACCCCAACACTTTCAGGTGTCATTATTTCATAAGTCTCTCTATTCTTTAACATTCCATCTTGATGAATACCTGATTCATGAGCAAATGCATTTTTTCCAACTATTGCTTTGTTAAATTGAACTGGAAAACCTGTTGCATTAGATACAATTTTTGATGCTTTACTAATCAACTCAGTTTTAATGCCAGTTTCATAAGGTAATAAATCTTCCCTAGTTTTTATTGCCATTACTATTTCCTCAAGCGCAGCATTACCTGCTCTTTCACCTATACCGTTTATTGTGCATTCAATTTGTCTGACACCTGCTGATAAACCTGACAATGCATTTGCTACAGCTAATCCTAAATCGTTATGACAGTGTGCAGAAATAATCGCTTTATCAATATTTGGGACATTATTTTTTATTGAAGTAATTGTTCTCGCAAATTCCTCTGGTATAGAATAACCCACTGTATCAGGAATATTTATAGTCTTTGCTCCACAATTAATTGCAAGTTCAATAGTTTTATACATGAAATCTAAATTTGTTCTTGTGCCATCTTCACATGACCATTCTACATCATCTGTAAATTTTCTCGCATAGGTTACACTTTCTTTAATAGCCCCTAGCACTTGTTCATCCGTCATGTTAAGTTTATGTTTCATGTGAACAGGGCTTGTTGAAATGAAAGTGTGAATTCTAAATCTTTTTGCAAATTTTAATGACTCATGACAAGCATCAATATCCTTTTTAGTAGCCCTAGCTAATCCACATGGAATAGAGTTTTTTACACTTTTACTTATAGAGCTTACAGCTTCAAAGTCTCCTGGAGAAGAAATTGGAAATCCAGCCTCAATAATATCAATTCCCATTTCATCAAAGACTCTGGAAATTTGAATTTTTTCTTCCACACTCATAGAGGCACCTGGTGACTGTTCACCATCTCTCATTGTCGTGTCGAATATGTAAACTTTATCTTTGTCTTTCATAGCTAGTTTTTTTTAGAAAAGCATAATACAATCTATAAGTGATATTGCAAAATAAATGTCAGTTTTTTGTTAATTTAATCGATCTTTTTGGGTTTATTTTAAATTAGCTTTTGTCACTATCTACAAGTTTTTTCTTACCAATCCAAGGCATCATAGCTCTAAGTTCTGCACCAACTTTTTCAACAGGATGTTCTGCTAATTTTGCTCTAGTAGCTAAGAATTTTTTTTGACCATTTTTACACTCGTCCATCCACTCTTTGGTGAACTTTCCTGATTGTATTTCTGTCAAAACTTCTTTCATTCTTTTTTTTGTTTCTTCTTTATTTATAATTCTAGGACCAGATTGATACTCGCCATATTCTGCAGTATTTGAAATAGAATAATTCATATTAGCAATTCCACCTTCATAAATTAAATCCACAATTAATTTTACTTCATGAACAGTTTCAAAATATGCCATCTCTGGTTCATAACCTGCTTCTACTAAGGTCTCATAACCATTTTTCATCAGCTCAACTAGACCACCACATAAAACAGTTTGTTCTCCAAACAAATCTGTTTCAACCTCATCTTTAAATGTTGTTTCTATAATACCAGATCTTCCACCGCCTATTGCCGATGCGTAAGACATCGCCAAATCTCTTGCTTTTCCTGAGCCATCTTGATGAACCGCAAATAAACAAGGAACTCCACCACCTTTTTCATATTCGCTTCTAACTAAATGACCAGGCCCTTTTGGAGCAACCATGAATATATCCAAATCTTTTCTGGCTTTAATTAAATCATAATGAATATTTAGACCATGTGCAAAAGCTATACTGGTTCCCTCTTTAGCTCTTTGTTCAATATGATTTTTATAAATTTGTGATTGTAATTCATCAGGAGTTAATACCATTATAATGTCTGCCCAAGCAGCAGCATCAGATAAATTCATTACTTTTAAACCCTTAGACTCTGCTTTTGCAGTGCTCGACGAACCATCTCTTAATGCCACTACAACTTCTTTAACTCCACTATCTTTTAAATTCAAAGCGTGAGCGTGTCCTTGGCTACCATATCCAAAAATAGCGATTTTTTTTTCCTTAATAAGATTTATATCGGTATCTTTTTCATAAAACATTTTCATTTGACTCTCCTATTTATTTAAAAACTTCTGCACCTCTGGTCATTGCTATAGCTCCAGTTCTAGAAGTGCTTGTTAAACCAAGAGGTTTTAATTTCTTACTCATTTTATCAATTTCTCTTCTTAATGCAGTTATTTGAATAACGACAGATTGTTTTGTTTTGTCCAGTATTACTGGATTAAAACTTTTACAGGCTTTAAGGGTTTTTTCTATCTTTTTCTTATTTCCAACAACTTTTAATAAAGCCATTTCTTTAAATATCACATTTTTATCCTCTCTTTTAAAGTCTGCTACTTTGTGAACAGGAACTAATTTTTTCAATTGAAGTTTTATCTGATCTATCACTTGAGGAGTACCAGTGGTTACAATAGTTATTCTAGAAATATTCTTAGTTGCATCAACTTCTGCTACAGCCAAAGACTCGATATTGTAGCCTCTACCTGAAAATAATCCCACTACTCGAGCTAATACACCAGCTTCATTATCAACCCACACAACAAAGATATGAGTATCAAATTTGCCAATTTTAGTTGGAATGCTATAAGCTGATTTGGGATTGGCCATTAAACTAAAGCTTTTCCTTTTCCAGTAATCTTATTTTCCTCTTTGTCGTTTGGCCCTAAAATCATTTGATTATGAGGTTTTCCTGAAGGAATCATTGGAAAACAATTTTCATTAGGATCTACCTGGCAGTCAAATATCACTGGACCATTATGATCAATCATCTCTTTTATTTTAGAGTCTAATTCATTAGGATTATTAGCTTTTATTCCCTTACATCCGTAAGCTTCAGCCAATTTTACAAAATCAGGTAAAGCTTCAGAATAACTCTCTGAATAATTTTTTTCATGAAGTAATTCCTGCCATTGTCTGACCATTCCCATATATTGATTGTTCAAAACAAAAATTTTTATAGGTAAATTATACTGAACTGCAGTAGACATTTCCTGCATTGTCATTAAAACTGAGGCTTCGCCAGCTATGTCAATCACTAGTTTATCCGGATGTGCTATTTGTACTCCTACTGCAGCTGGAAGACCGTACCCCATAGTTCCAAGTCCGCCTGAAGTCATCCACCTATTAGGTTTATTAAATTTGTAATGTTGAGCAGCCCACATTTGATGCTGACCTACTTCCGTCGTAATAAAAGTATCCTGATTTTTTGTAAGTTCATATAATCTTTGAACAGCATGTTGTGGTTTTATAGTTTGATCGCTGTTGATAAAACCTAATGAATTTTTTAAACGCCATTTTTGTATCTGTTCCCACCATTTAGATGTATTTTGTTTGTTAGAATTTTTAAACCCGTTCTTTTTTTTATTAATTTTTTTAATTGTAGTCTCTAAAACTTCATTCACATCACCTACTATTGCTAAATCTACTTTAATTATTTTATTAATTGATGATGGGTCAATATCGATATGAACTTTTTTTGATTTAGGAGAGAATTCATCAATTTTACCAGTTATCCTATCGTCAAATCTTGCTCCTATATTGATAAGTAAATCACAATCATGCATTGCATTATTTGCCTCATAAGTCCCATGCATACCCAGCATCCCAATAAATTGATTATCATCACCCGGAAATGCACCAAGGCCTTGCAATGTGGAGGTGATTGGAAAACCAATTAGTCTTACGAATTCTCTTAGAGCTTCACTTGCTTTTGGACCAGAGTTTATAACACCACCTCCAGAATAGACTACAGGTTTTTTTGCTTTTGAAATTAATTCTATTAAATTATCAATCTCTTTCTCAGAAAATCTACTATGTATTTTTTCTTTAATTTTTTTTTCTTTTTTTTGTTTAAAATAATTTGTTTTAGCAAATTGAATATCTTTGGGAATATCGACTAAAACAGGGCCTGGTCTACCTGTAGTGGCAACTTTAAACGCCTCATGTAAAATTTTAGGTAAATCTTTTATATCTTTAACTAACCAGTTATGCTTTGTGCACGGTCTGGTAATTCCTGTGGTATCACATTCTTGGAATGCATCTGTTCCGATTAAGTGAGTTGGTACTTGACCTGAAATACATACTAATGGAACTGAGTCCATATACGCATCAGTTAAAGCAGTAACAACATTGGTTGCTCCAGGTCCTGATGTAACCAAAACTACACCTGGTTTACCTGATGATCTTGCATATCCCTCAGCAGCATGCCCTGCTCCTTGTTCATGTCTAACTAAAATATGTTTAATTGTGGAATGGTTTTTTAACTCATCATAAATTGGTAATACTGCACCTCCTGGGTATCCAAAAATAAACTTAACATCTTGGTCTTCAAGACATTTAAATACTATTTCTGCACCTGAATATAATTTAGACATTTATCCAATCTAGCTGAAGTTGTGCTGATTGGTCAAGGCTAAGAAGGAGATATCTAAATTTTTTTTAGAAATTTATTTGAATTTTTTGGGTTAATTTTCATCCAATCTGACATCTTTCCACGCCCCCAAGTAGATTGTCTTTTTGCATATTGTCTAGTCTTTATTGATATTTTTTCGATTAATCTATTTTCATCAATTTTTTTCTCAAGAAATTCTCTTATTTCAAGAATACCTATTGCTTTATTGGCAGTTTTCATTTTTGGAACTTTCAATTTTAAAAAATTTCTTACCTCCTTAATAGCTCCATTTTTGATCATTTGATGTGTTCTAAGATTAATTCGATTTATTATTTGGTTCCTTGGTAAATCAACGTAAATTTTACAAAAATCTTTTTTATCAAAATATGGTTTTGTATCTTTAAACCACTTAAGCATGGATTTTTTTGTAAATACTTTAATCTCATAAGCTCGAATTGACCTCTGAGTATCAAATTCAGTTATGTAATTTTTAATAAGAGGGTCTATTTGAAGTAAGTTAGAAAAAAATTTCTTAGCTCCAATTTTTTTATGTAAAGCTCTAATTTCATTTCTATATTTAATTGGAATTTTTGGAATATCTACCAATCCATCAACCAAAGCTTTAAAATACAAACCAGTTCCACCAACTAAAATTGGTATTTTTTTCTTTTTTTTTAATATTGAAATTTTTTGATTTGCTAATTTCAACCAATCCCCAGTAGAAAAATTTTTTTTTACCGTTTGAAATCCATATAAATGGTGTCTAATATCTTTAATATCTTTTTTGAAAGGTCTAGCTGAAAGAATCTTTAACTCTTTATAAATCTGCATACTGTCAGCATTAATTATTTCACCATTTATTTTTTTTGCTAATTCAATTGCAAATTGCGATTTACCTGAAGCTGTTGGTCCATAGATTAAGATAATTTTGGATCTTAAATCCATACATTAATCTAATTTAACTCCAATATATCTTCTTTGATTTTGGCTATTATAAATAACTAATAAAATAGTTTTCTGATTACTATTTAGAACTTGTTTAATAGCTTGGTTTAGATCGTCTATATCTCTAATTTTTTTCTTTTGAGCCTCTAAAATTATACTATTCACCTCAATTGTGTTGATGAGAGGACTATCATTTTCAATTTTAGTAATTACTAACCCTGAAGTTTGATTAGGTAAATTTCTATTCTTTATATCCTCACTTGTAATTTTTCTTACACTTATTTTTAAATCTTCAACTTTTAGTTCTTCAACAGTTTTTTTCTTTTCTGCAACTTTAAAATCTTCTGAGGTTTCAAGCCTACCAAGTGTTATAGTTTTCAATATTTCGTTTTTATTTCTCCATATTTTGACATTTACTTTCTTTCCAACTTTTGTTCGAGCTACTATTATAGGAAGTTCTTTCATTTCTTGTATTCTCTGACCATCAAATTCTAAAATTATATCTCCTGCCTTTACTCCAGCTTTATCTGAAGGGCTATTTTGAGCAACGCTTGCCACTAAAGCTCCTCTCGGCTCATCTAATTTTTCTATATCAGCTATTTCTTTAGTTACATCTTGTATCCTTACTCCTAACCAACCTCTTTTTGTTTCACCAAATTCAATTAATTGATCAATTACAATTTTTGCGCTATTAGCTGGTATTGAAAAACCAATACCTATTGATCCACTTCTACCAAGTATCGCTGTATTTATTCCTATTACATCTCCATTCATGTCAAACAATGGTCCTCCTGAGTTTCCAGAATTTATTGATGCATCAGTTTGAATATAATCTTCGTATCTTGTAAGTCCAATTGATCTGTTTCTAGCTGATATAATTCCAGAAGTTACGGTACCTCCTAAACCAAAAGGATTTCCGATAGCTATAACCCAATCTCCAATCCTAGCCTTATCTGAATCACCAAATTTAACTGGTTTAAATTTTTCTTTAGTATCTAGTTGTAAAACAGCTATGTCTGATAAAGGATCCGATCCAATTACCTTTGCTTTATACTCTTTATCACCATTCACTCTGATAATTATATCCTCAGCGTCTTGGATGACGTGATTATTGGTGACAACTATTCCTTTTTCATCAATTATAAATCCTGAACCTAGAGCTGATGATTTTCTCTCCTGAGGCGTTCCAAATTCCTTAAACATATCTTCGAATGGTGAACCTGGTGGAAATTGAAAAGGAAATGGATTATTTTGAGTTGTTATTATTGTGGTTGTAGAAATATTTACTACTGATGGCATTAATTTTTCTGCTAAGTCAGCAAAAGACTCTGGAGTGTTTTTTGAAAAAGAAATTTTTTCAAAACTCAGTATAAAAAATATGCTTAGTAAAAAGGTCCTAAATTTTTTCATTTCAATTTTTTATATAATAAATAATAACAAATCCAATTATTGCAAAAATCAAACCTCCAATTCTTAACTGGCTTTCTTTTATAAGTTCTAATTTTTTTAGCATATTTTTCATTTTTGATGGAAATATGGCATATAATAAACCTTCAATAAATAAGAACAGACCAAAAGCAATGATCAATTCCCTCATTAGAGTTTAATTTGTTTGAGGTTTTATGTTTCCAAAGAATTTAAAAAACTCACTGTCGGGTGATAAAATTAGAGAAGTCTCGCCTCCAATTAAGGCTTTTTCATAAGCTTGCATTGCTCGGTAAAAAGCAAAGAATTCTGGATCTTGTCCAAAAGCGCCAGCAAATATATTGTTTCTTTTACCATCTCCTTCACCCTTCATAATCTCTGATTTTTTTTGAGCATCTGCTAAGATAACTGTTACTTCCTTATCAGCAGTTGAAGTAATTGTTACTGCCATCTCAGCACCTCTTGCTCTAAATTCTTTTGCTTCTCTTTCCCTTTCAGTCTGCATTCTTCTAAAAATTGCATCACTGTTTGCTTGTGGAAGATCTGCTCTTTTAATTCTAACATCATTAATTTTTATACCAAAGTTTTCAGCTTCATTATTCACCCCTTCTTGTATCAAAGCCATTTGCTTCGTTCTATCTTCAGATAAAAGTGTTTGAAGTTCTTGCTGACCTAAAACATTTCTTATTCTTGAGTTTATAATTGTTGCTAACCTTGATCTTGCAACTCTCTCATTCCCTACAGAAATATAAAATTTTAAAGGATCAATTATTTGAAATCTTGCAAACGCATCAACAATTAATCTTTTTTGGTCTGATGCAATTACTTCCTCTGGTGGTGTATCCAAGTTTAAAATTCTTTTATCTAAAAAAACAACGTTTTGGATAAAAGGAATTTTAAAGTTCAAACCTGGTTTTGAAATTATTCTTTTAGGATCACCAAACTGAAGAACAATTGCTTGATTTACTTCTTTAACTATAAAGATTGAAAAAAATGCTACTGCAGCGAGTGCAACTATAAATCCAGCAATAATTTTTCCCATATTCATTTTAGTTAGTTACTTTCTTTTTAAGTTCAGGTAATGGTAAATATGGCACTACACCTGATCCAGCATTTTTCTCTATAATTACTTTATCAATATCTGCTAAAACTTTTTCCATAGTCTCTAAATACATTCTTTCCTGTGTAACAGATTTAGCTAATTTGTATTCGTTGTAAATGGCTAGAAATCTACTTGCCTCACCTTCAGCTTTTGCAACAACCTCTTTTTTATACGCTTCAGCAGCTTGTAAAATTTTTGCAGCTTCACCTCGAGCTCTTGGTATTACATCGTTAGCATAAGCTTCAGCCTCATTTTTTGATCTTTCCATATCTGCTCTTGCTGCTTGCACATCTCTAAAGGCATCAATAACCTGATCCGGCGGGTCCGCTTTCTGAGTTTGTACTTGAGTGATTTGTATACCGCTAGTGTATTCATCTAATATTTTTTGAATGATTTCTTGTGTGTCAGTTTCTATCAGCGATCTTCCCTCTGTTAAGATGGGCTGAATATCTGATCTAGCAATTACTTCTCTCATGGCTGTTTCAGCTGCAGCTTTAACAGTTCCTTCAGGATCCTGAATTTTAAATAAAAAGTTTCCAGCGTCTTTTATTACCCAAAAAACAGAAAAATCTATATTAACAATATTTTCATCTCCCGTTAACATTAAACTTTCTTGGGGAACATCTGCTACTCCACCTTGTGATACAAATCCACTATCTCTTTCTGACCTAAAACCAATATCAATCCTATTTACCTTTGTAACTTTTGGAGTAAGCACTGACTCAACTGGAAAAGGTATATGATAATTTAATCCTGGTTGGGTAGTTTTAACAAATTTTCCAAATCTTAGAACTACACCCTGTTCATCAGGTAAAACTCTATATAGACCACTTGCTAACCATACAAAAGCTAAGACTATTAAAACTAATATAGCTTGTTTACCCCCAGAAGAACTTCCTCCAGGTAGAAATTTTTTTATCTTTTCTTGAAATTCTCTTATAATTTTGTCAATATCTGGCGGTCTAGGTCCTCTTCCTGAACCGTTACCACCTCCACTGCCCCCGCCTCCGGGAGGAGTACCCCATGGACTACCACCTCTTTGTTTAAAATCATCTGACATATGGCAATCTATATAATGTCTTTATGAGGAAAAACAAGTTAAGATCCAATTATGCCAAAGGAAAAGCCAGAATTAAGTGACGCAATGCTTAAGAAAATGAGTGGAAAGCGACCTGAAAAAAACTCCATTCAAGGTACAAGATTTACTATAGCAATATCTAGTGCAAAAGGAGGAGTTGGAAAGTCGACTTTTGCCACCAACCTTGCTTTAGCATTAAAAAATATTGGGTGTAAAGTTGGTTTGCTAGATGCTGATATTTATGGCCCTTCAATTCCCAAAATGTTTAATATTAATGAAAAACCTAAAAGTGATGGTCAAAAATTAGAGCCAATAATAAAATATGAAATACAATGCATGTCTATTGGTTTTTTAACTGATCAACAAACTCCCATGATTTGGCGAGGACCTATGGTAACTAGTGCAATTAAAACATTTACTCAAAAAGTAAATTGGAAAAATTTAGATTTTATAATTGTTGATATGCCGCCAGGGACAGGAGACACACAACTAACTTTTTCACAGGAAATTAAAATGGATGGTGCAATTATAGTTTCTACTCCTCAAGAAGTAGCCTTATTAGATGTTAAAAGGGGAATTAAGATGTTTGATAAACTTGGGGTAAAAATTTTAGGATTAATAGATAATATGAGTTTTTTTATTGGAGATGATGGTAAAAAATATAAAATTTTTGGAGAAGGAGGAGTAAAAAAAACTGCAGAAGAATTTAATAAAGTGTTTTTAGGAGAAATACCTATTAATCCTGTCATAGGAGAAACGAGCGATGCAGGAAAACCGATTGTAGAATCTCAGCCAGATCACGAAATTAGTGAGATATATTTAAATCTAGCAAAAAAAATTAAGTCAGCATATTTTTAGCTAGTATAATATCAATGCTTGAGCCTTCAGAAATTGATAGTGAATTAAGTCTTTTAAAACTTAGGTCATAAATCTTTAATTTGTATTTTTTTAAAAATCTTTGTAATTCTTCGACAGATGAATCATTTTCCATTAAAGCATAAGGGGCATATTCCATATATATAATTGGGCTCCTTCTTTTAAGTGTTTTTATCAGACTTTTCAATACTCCCATCTCAAAACCATCTACGTCAATTTTGATTATCAATTTATCACTTATATTATTTTTTTTAATAAATTCATCCATTGAAATAGATTTTGTTTTTTTGTCTATATTCATTAAAAAGCCTCTATGTATTTTATGAGCCCTTTTTTTTGTGTCTAGTTTCCAACTAGAATAAACTTTTTTTGGGGTTTTTTTTTTGTAGGAAATAAAAAATTTTGATGGAAAAATCTTTTTTTTTAAAGATGGATTTAAATTTATATTTATCATTTGTTTCTTAAAGGCATAATCAGTAGGCTCAATCGAAAAAATCTTAAAGTTAAGAATTTTTTTGTTTATAAGTCTATTTGCGAGATTTAAAGATTTGTCTCCAATATTTGAGCCAACATCAATTATATTTACTAACTGTTTTTTTTTAACTTTGCTTAAAATTATATTTTTATATATTGAATCAGTAACATTTGCTTGAAATGATCCAAATAAAAAAATAGATAAATCAATGCCCTCAGATAAATCAAGGCACCAGTTAATTAATTTTCGTTTAACAAATATCTTTTTTTTAAATCTCAAAAACCGCAAGGTAGAAGATATAAATTTTGCAATTTGAATTTTTGTGTAGGTTTTCATTTATATTTCGGTAATCTAAAATTTCAGAAACTCTTTAAGCATATAAATTAATATTTTAAATCCATCTTGAAACTCATTTACCTTTTTCTTTCCTGCGATTCTTTTTCTTTCTTGATGTGAAATTTCAAAATAATTTTGATTATTTCTCTTTGCTTTAATTGGAATTTCAACACATAAGCAGAAATCTTTGCAAGATAAATTTAAAGATTTGAATGAATGAGTTTTTCCTAAAATATATGTGAATAATATATCACTTAATTTAAGTGAAAATAAAATTTTTCCTAGATTTGAAAAAAAATAATTCCCAAACTTTGTCAAAAATGTATCATCATCACTCCCTCCTCCTTTTAAATATCTTGTGGCAAACACATAATCATAATTCTCACATTTAATTAACATTTCTCTCAAATATTTTGGATCAAAAGATCCATCTGCATTGAAAATACAAAGATAATCTGTTTCAACATTATTAATTCCAGTTATTAAAGCATCTCCATATCCTTTTTGGTTTTGATAAATTATTTCACATTCGTGATCTTTAATAGAGTCAATTGTTTCATGGTCAGTCGCTTCTAAAATAATTTTTTTCTTACATTCTAATATTTTAATTTCATCTAAAACTATTGGCAAACACTCAGACTCATTTTTTGCTGGGATAATTAAGGTTAGATTTTTCACATTCCTTTTAAATAATGAAATTGAATTAATGTCAAATTTCTAATTCTTTACACAGTAAATTAATCGTCTTGTCATCAAATTTGCTATGCCAATATTTCAAATAAAATAAAGATGCATCATTAAATTTTGATTTAATTCCAGTCCTGTATTCTTTACAAGTTTCAACTATCAAGTTTTTTCTCTCAAAAATATTAATGTAACTATTTTTTGAGGATTGAACTAAAGATTTTAAATAGTAATTATTTGATAAAAAAATTAATACTATAATTGTAGAAAAAAATTTAAAATATCCTTCTCTAAAATAATCTAATGATACAGCATATATCAACAAGAAACAGAAAGTATAATATGAGTGATAATAAATTATGGGACGTAATCCATTAATAAGGGTAATGAAAATAAAGATTACAAATAAGGAAATAACTTTAATTAAATCTATTTTTTTCTTTGTGAAATGATCCTTCCAAATAAAAGTTATCAATATGATGAGTAGTATCAATTCAACTAAATTTTGACGATAGCCAGAAAAAATTTCGTATATCAAAGAAAGTATAAATTTTAAATTAATAGATCCATCAGCATATATTGCCTCGAATTCTGACAGATAATGAATAGGATTTGAAACTCTTAGATAAATATAGTCATTAACTGGTACTATATTTAAAATATCCAATAAAATTAATAGACTTAAACAGAAAACAAAACCAATTACAAAAATTGAAAATATATATAATTTTTCACTTACTAAATTTATTTTATTTTTTGATAAAACATAAAAATATAAAAAAATAGATATTATGGCCATTGTAAATATAAATAAATCTAAATATTTATTTTTTTCAAATCTTGGAAATTCTTGTATTTTAATTTGAAAAGCTAAATAAACAAAAAAAAATAAAAATAAAAAAAAAATTAAGGAACTTTTTTTTATTTTAAAAAATAAAAATTTCTTTTCAAGAAAATTACTTTTATAATTTAAAGTGCTCATTAGAAATATAAGATAAGGGAAAAATAAAATTATTTGTATTTTGGTTAACATCGCTAACAGAAAAAAAACTCCTGATAATAAAAAATTTTTTTCTTTGATATCACTTTCAAAAGCTAAAAAAATCATACTTAAAATAAAAAATAGCAAACTTAAATTTTCTGATCTTAGAGCAAAAAAAGATAAAGAATACCAACCTGATATCAAAAAAGATAAACCAATAAAAAAGGTAATTTTCCTACTTAACTTCAAAATATTCAAAAGTTTCAAAAAGGCTAAAAAAAGAAATAAATTTATAAAAAAATTAGTTACTCTAGATACATTAAAATAAAATTGTAATGTTTCATCAATTTTATTTGAATTTAATATTTCATCTATATTAGACGAAAAACTATTTTGAAATAAACTTACAATTTTAAATACAAATCCATGTATAAAAAAAGTTGTAAATGCTGGATGATCTCTACCTTCTTGCTCCAAACCAGAGCTGACCAATAAAGAATTATACAAAATATAAAAGTCATGGTCCATCATTCCAGACCAATGCTGGAAATTTAGTTGATAGATATTTAAAAAAAAATATATAATGATTATAATTGAAAATAAATAGTGCTCTTTCAAATTTAAATTTTTAAAAAACATCTTTTTTATTTAGGATCAAATAATCTTGTCTTTTAATTCAAAGGCGAGCATCAACTCGTTCCATTCTCTTTTTGAAAGACCAGATTCATCTAATGAAATATTTTTCCCATCAATCAACTTCTGTATTAAAATTTTTCCCTTAGAGGAAACTTCCGTACCTCCAACTCTATAATCCATAAATGCATCATAAGTAATTGGGACCCATCTTTTTAAAGTATCAAGCATTATGTCTGCATAGACCCTTATTTCATATTGTGCATGACGATCCGCTCTTAACCTCAAAAAATTCATTAAATTTAATAAGTCTGTTTTCCAATACCATTGAGTATAAGTATTTAAAGTTAAATTCATTCTCGCCAGTTCTCTCGCCAGACCTTTTTTACCCTCGTTTATTGTCGAACCATCATATTTTTCATTTAACATTGTTTCATAATTAGCATATGTTCTCTCAGCATCATTCTTTAAAAGTTCTAAAACATCTTTAGCTTGCTCACCTTCTAAAATTTCACCTCTTCCTTGTCTATTACTAGTAGATTGTGCAGCTAGATTATTGGTTGATGGCAAATAAAATTCTTTATCTAAAATTGAATATCTCGCAGAGTACTCGTTAACATTTGCAGTTCGATGTCTTATCCATTGGCGTGCAATAAATATTGGAAGTTTTACATGATATTTAATTTCACACATTTCAAATGGAGTACTATGCCAATGACGCATTAAATATTTTATTAAGCCTGAGTCTGTTGAAACTTGTTTTGTACCTTTTCCATATGATACTCTAGCAGACTGTACTATTGATGTATCGTCACCCATATAATCAACTACTCTTACAAAACCATGATCAAGTGCTGGTATCGCTTCATAAAGAACTTTTTCAAGCTCTGGGACAGTAACTCTTTTGGTTGAATTTTGTTGAGATTGCTGATTTTTAATCTGTTCTGATTGTTCTTTAGTTAATTTCATGAATTTTATTGAATCTCTAAGGATTGCTTTTATATTAATACTGTTGGCTTGCCAACTACGACGATAAACGAATTTCGAAATAACCATTGCGGACGTGGGGGCAGTACCCACCACCTCCACCATTTACAACTTATGGGGGTGAACTAGATTCGACGGGTGACTAAAAGCTATTCTTTCGTTCGGGATTGTTCCACCGTAACGGGCTAATTTATAATTGCTAACGAAAGTTACGCACTTGCTGCATAATTAACTTTGTTAATTAAGTAGACGGGGTTTGGGGCACCTGGCAACAGAACGCCCCTTTTTAAATGAATTCTTTAAATTTAAAATACTCTTCTGAAAATTGGATTAAAAAGGCAAAAAAAATTCACAAAAATAAATTTAATTATTCCAAGACTGTTTATAGAGGGAGTAGAGAACAAATAAATATTATTTGCAAAAAACACGGCGCTTTTAAACTAAGGGCATCACATCATCTTGAGGGTAGTGGATGTAGACAATGTAATATAGAGAGACAAAGAAAATCAAAATCTCAATTTGTTAAAGACTCAAAAATTTATCATGGAAATCATTACAATTACTCTTTAGTCGAATTTAAAAGCATCCATGACTTTGTAAAAATTATTTGTCCTATTCATGGTACTTTTAAACAAAAACCATCAAAACATCAAAAAGGTCAGGGTTGTAAAAAATGTAATAAAGGAGAGGTTTGGAACACAAAAGATTTCGTTAAAAAAGCAACCATAGTTCACAAAAATAGATTTAACTACTCAAAAGTTAAATACCGCACAACTGATACAAAAGTAAAAATTATATGTAAAAAATGTAAAAATATTTTTATGCAAAGACCAGGTTCTCATTTGGGAGGGGTTGGTTGCGTCCACTGTGCAGGAAAAATTCCTATATCAGAGGAAATGTTTAAAGAAATACTTAAAGATGTTCACAGTGATAGAATCATTTTATTATCAAAATATAAGAATAAAACTTTAAAAGTAAAAGTCCAATGTACATGTGGAAATGTTTGGTTAACAACCCCCAATCATCTAATAAAAAGAAAACAAGGATGCAGAAGATGTTCAGTCTTAAAAAAAACAATGACGAATAAAGTTTTCAAAAAACGACTTAAAGACGAACATAATGGAAATATCATACCTTTAGAAAATTATAAAATGTCTAGAACTAGGATTAAATTTAAATGCTTAAAATGTGGTAAAAAATATAAATCTGAACCTAGAAATGTTTTAAGAAATGGGTGTCATAGTTGTGCTAATAGAAAAGATTATAAAGAATTCAATAGTGAATTAAAAAAGGTACATTTTGGAGAAATAATTCCTATAGATAAATATAAAACTCACAGAGATAGAATTTTAGTAAAGCACAAATGTGGATATATGTGGAAAGCAGTACCTAGTGATTTGATTGGTAAAAAAGTACATGGTTGTCCACTATGTGCTAAGTCATGGGGAAACAAGAAAATTTATCATTTTCTAGATAAAAATAAAATAAGTTTTGAAACTGAAAAAAGATTTAGTTCTTGCAAATATAAAATTCCGATGCCTTTTGATTTTTATTTAACAAAAAAAAAGATACTTATAGAATATGATGGTGAACAACACTTTATGGCAATTGATTTTTGGGGTGGTAAAAAGGGTCTTGATGAAAGGATATTAAAAGACAAAATTAAAGATGATTGGGCAAAAAAAAACAAAATTAAACTCTTTAGAATTAAGTATGATGAAAATATTAACCAAAAAATGAATGAAATAATTAAACTAGGTTAATAGAATATCAAAATCAACGAAGTGAATATAAAAGGACAAAGTAAGGAAAAATTTCCTAATTCTCTCAACGAAGTTTTCAACGAAGTAATTTGATTAAGTAAGCAAATATGCTATTTTCTAATCTAATGCCGGGCAACAGAACGCCCTAAAAAATTATGATTTTAAATTTTGTATTAAAATATATTGGTTTCTTAGCAGCATTTTGTACGACTGTTGCTTTTTTTCCTCAAGCATTAAAAGTTTGGAGAACAAAGAGTACAAGAGATATTTCTTTATATATGTTTATTATCTTTACTATAGGAGTAGTTTCATGGTTGATTTATGGAATTACTATATCTGATTTACCAATAATTTTAGCAAACGCAGTTACGTTAATATTATCCCTATTCATACTAATTTATAAAATAAAATATAAGTAAGATCATAGCACCTGGCAACAGAACGCCCCTTTTTTAACTTATAGTCTTTAATATACCACAGAAATATCAAAAAAAAATGAACATCACAAATATTCTGTTGAAGTTCTACATTTTATTTTAATTTTTTTTTTTTTGTAGTTCAGCCTGGGCTGAAGCTAATCGAGCTATCGGAACTCTATAAGGTGAACAAGATACATAATTTAATCCAGCTCTAGAGCAGAAAAAAATACTTTTTGGATCTCCTCCATGCTCACCACATATACCTAATTTAATTTTTTTATTCTGTTTTTTTCCTTGCTGAACAGCTATTTCAATCAGATCCTCAACACCTTCATCAATTGAAATAAAGGGATCAATTGAAAAAATCTTATTATCTATATAATCATTCAAAAATTTTCCACTATCGTCTCGACTAATTCCAAATGTTGTTTGAGTTAAATCATTTGTTCCAAAACTAAAAAATTCAGCATGTTTAGCTATATCTTTCGCTTTAATTGCGGCCCTGGGTAATTCAATCATTGTACCAACTAAGTATTTTACTTTAATTTTATTTTCTTTTTCTACTTGTCTTGCGACACGAATTACTAAATCTTTCATTATTTTAATTTCAGCTTCAGTAGAAACGAGTGGTATCATGATTTCTGGGAAGGCTGTTTTTTGCTTTTTCTTTTGAAGTTCTGATAATGCTTCAAATATGGCACGACATTGCATTTCGTAAATTTCTGGAAATGAAATACCAAGTCTACAGCCTCTGTGACCTAACATAGGATTTTGCTCATGAAGCTCTTCAATTCTAGACTCCACCTCTTTTACGTCAGCACTAATAACATTTGCCACTTCAAAGATTTCTTTTTTAGATTTAGGTAAAAATTCATGTAATGGTGGATCGAGTAATCTTACATTTACAGGTAGACCACTCATGATAGTAAATATTTCCATAAAATCCTTTTTTTGATGAGGTAAAAGTTTTTGTAGTGCTTTAGCTCTATCTTCTTGTGTTTTCGATAGTATCATCTCTCTTACAGATAAAATTCTTTCTTCATCAAAAAACATATGCTCTGTTCTACATAGACCTATTCCTTCAGCTCCAAAATCTCTTGCAGTTTTAGTATCTAATGGGGTTTCAGAGTTTGTTCGAACTTCTAACTTTCTTATATTATCCGCCCATCCCATTAATTTCGAAAAGTCACCAGAAATTTCTGGTTTTATTGTTGGAACATTACCTAAAATTATTCTTCCTGTTGAACCATCAATTGTAATTATATCACCTTCCTTTACCTCTACTGAGGATGTTTTGAAAATTTTTTTCTCATGATTGATATCAATCTCGCTAGAACCAGATACACAAGGTCTTCCCATTCCTCTTGCTACTACTGCAGCATGACTAGTCATACCACCTCGTGCTGTTAAAATTCCCTTAGCTGCATGCATACCTTGAATATCTTCAGGGGAAGTTTCTACTCTCACTAAAATTGTGTCCTGCATCATATTGTTTAGCCTTTCCGCATCTTCAGATGTAAAAACTACTTTACCACTAGCAGCGCCTGGAGATGCTGGTAGTCCATTTGCAATCACCTCAAAAGAACTTTTCTCATCCAAAGTAGGGTGTAGTAAAGTATCTAAAGAATTAGGATCTATTCTTAAAATAGCTTCATTTTTATTAATCAGCTTTTTTTTTACCATTTCAACCGCAATTCTAACAGCTGATTTTGACGTTCGTTTACCCGATCGAGTTTGTAATATCCAAAGTTTTTTATTTTCAACTGTAAACTCAACATCCTGCATATCTCTATAATGCTTTTCTAATTTTCTTAAAATCTTGAATAATTCCTCATAAACTTTTGGCATAAACTCTTCCATTGAAAGTTCTTTAACCTTGGCTTCTTTTTTTGATTTTTTAGTTATGTGCTGAGGAGTTCTAGTTCCAGCTACAACATCTTCCCCTTGAGCATTAATTAAATATTCACCATAAATATCATTTGACCCATCGGAGGGATTTCTTGTAAAAACAACACCAGTTGCGCAATCATTACCCATGTTTCCAAATACCATAGATTGTACATTCACAGCAGTTCCCCACTCAGATGGAATTTTATTTAATTTTCTATAAACTTTTGCTCTATTACTTTCCCAAGAAAGAAATACTGCACTTATCGCCCCAAATAGTTGTTGATTAACATCTTGAGGAAATTCTTTTTTAGTTTTTTCTTTTACAACTTTTTTAAAATCATTTATTAAGCCACTCCAATCATCCTCATCTAAATCTGTATCTAACAAAACACCTTTTGTTAATTTATAGTTTTCAATTAGTTCCTCAAAATGATAATTTTCTATACCCAACACAACGTTGCTGTACATTTGTATAAATCTCCTGTAACTATCTTTAGCAAATCTACCATTTAAAGTTTTTTTTGCTAAGCCAATAACAGTACAGTCGTTTAGCCCAAGATTAAGGATTGTATCCATCATACCTGGCATAGACACTCTAGCTCCGGATCTAACAGACAGCAAAAGTGGGTTTTTAAAATCCCCAAATTTTTTGGATACATCTTTTTCAATAACTTTTAGCTCTTTCTTAATTTGGCTGATCAATTTAGAATTTAATTTTTTTTTATCTTTAAAAAAAATTTCACAAACTTTAGTTGAAATTGTAAATCCAGGTGGCACAGGAAGACCCATTCTTCCCATTTCAGCTAAATTAGCACCTTTTCCACCTAAAAAATTTTTAGGATTTTTTAATCTTTTTGAGTCTTTCGACTTAAAATTTAAAACTAATTTATTCATTATTTGCTTTTAGTAACTGAAAATTTATAAAATTATGAAAGGTTTTACATAACATATTTATAAGTTCCAATCTGTTTTTTCTTAAAGTTTCATTTTCTTCATTAACTTTAACATTATCAAAAAAATCAAAAATCTCTTTTTTCGTACTTGCTAATATTGATAATGATTTTTCAAAATTTTCATCATTATTTATACTAGAATAATACTTCTTAATCTCATTAATCTTATTATATAAGTTTTTTTCAAAGTCGGTTTTAAAAATACCGGGATCAGTTGTATTCCTTATTTCAATTTTACTTTTTTTTATTTCGCTATCTAATATATTTGCTGCTCTTTTATAACTTGAAATAATATCAAGCCCACTTTGATTGTTGATGATCTTATTTAGCTCATTAGCTTTATCAAAAGATGAAAACAGTTTATTAAGTGAAAATGTTGAAATCGTAGCATCTATAATATCAAAACGAATTTGTTTCTCTTTCATATAATAAATAAATCTATCTTTTAAAAAATTATGTAATTCTTTTTGTGTATTATTGTTAGTAAAAATATGTCCTTGATCTCGGTATAGATTCGAAGAGTAACTTAATAAATCATTTACTTTTAAATTTTTCTTATTTTCTATTATTGTTCTTATAATTCCAAGTGCAATTCTTCTTAATGCAAATGGGTCTTTTGAACTTGTGGGTTTTTCATTTATTCCAAAAAAACCAACTAAAGTATCAATTTTATCTGTAAGAGATAATGCAAAACTGAAAGGTTTTTTTGGAGTTTTAGAGTCTAAACCAATAGGCAGATATTGTTCAGTTATTGCTAATGAAATATCTTTATCAAATCCTTGATGTATTGAGAAATATCCACCCAAAACACCCTGAAGCTCAGGAAACTCTCCAACTAAATCTGAAGTTAAATCAGTTTTACAAATTGACGCTGATAACTCTACTTTTTCTTTACTAATTAATAATTCGTCAGAAATTAATCCACCTAATTTTCTCATTCGCTGAACTTTATCAAAATAAGTTCCAAGTCCCTTAAAAAAGTTCATCATTTTTAACTCAGATACTTTTTTGACTAGATTTTGAGTTTTATCCTTATTCCAGAAAAATTCTGCGTCACTAAGCCTAGCCTCTATAACTCTTTCATTGCCAATTTTTATCAATCCTTTTTGATCTTTTTTGTTTGCAACAATCAAAAATTCATTTGTAATTTCCCCTTTATTATTAAATGTGGGAAAATATTTTTGATGAGATTGCATCGTTAAGATTAAAATTTCTTTTGGGATAAGTAAGAATTTTTTGTCAAAACTACAAATTAAAACATTAGGATTGTCAACTAAATCTACTACCTCATCTATCAATAATGGATTATCTTGAATTATTAATTTTCTTTTACTTATTATTTTTGAAAATTCTCTTTGTATTAACTTCTTCCTTTTTTCCTGATTTATGAGTATTCCTTGTTTTTTAAAATATTTTTCATATGATCTGAAATCTTTGAAAAACCTCTTTTTTTCTTCAAAATCTTTGTCAATATAAGTTGAATTTGAAGAAGTTAAGTGATGGAATTTAAAATTAACTACCTTCTTATCAAATACTGACAAAATTGATTTTAATGGTCTTCCCCAATTAAGATCATATGAACCCCATGTCATAGACTTTTTCCATTGAAAGTTTTTAAGCAATCTTGGAACAGACTCCATTAATAAATGATTTGTTTTTAATAATTTAGATGTTGTTTTATAATAATAAAACTCTCCTTTTTCAGTTTTTTTTCTAAATAGATTTTTTTTTTCTATTTTGTTTGACCTTAAAAAACCCTCCAAGGCCTGATCAGGAGCATTTATTTTTGGCCCTCTTATTTCTTTAGATAATATTCTTATTTGTTTATCCAAACCATCAAATACTATGATCAATCTATTAGGTGTTGATAGCGAAAAACTTTTTTTTGATTTTATAGATTTTTCTAAAAAAAATTTTTGAAATTGATCTAAAAGTTTCTCACGTAAATTTTTTTGAAGACCTGCAGGAATTTCTTCGCTAAATAGCTCTAAAAAAAATTCTGACATTTTATGTTTGCGACTCAACCCAAATTGCAGCAGCTTGTTTTGTAATTTCTCTTATTCGACCAATATATTCTGCTCTTTGAGCAACACTAATAGCTCCACGAGCATCTAAAACATTAAATATATGGCTTGCTTTCAAACATTGATCGTATGCAGGTAAAGATATATTTTTTTCAACTAATGATTTTGCCTCACTCTCATGCATATCAAATATTTTAAATAAATTTTCAGTATTAGCATGATCAAAGTTATAAGCTGAGTACTCTTTTTCTGATTGATGAAAAATCTCTCTATACTTAATACCTTCATCATTCCAAACTAAATCATAAACATTTTTTTTCTGTTGGGTAAACATGCAAATTCTTTCAAGACCATAAGTTATCTCTACTGACACTGGTTTACATTCAAAACCTGCCATTTGTTGAAAATATGTAAACTGGGATATTTCCATCCCATCACACCACACTTCCCATCCGAGACCTGCAGCTCCTAAAGTTGGGCTTTCCCAGTCATCTTCAACAAATCTAATATCATGGTCTTTATAATTAATTCCTATTACAAACAAACTATTTAAATAAAGTTTTTTAATATTTAATGGAGAGGGTTTTATTATAACTTGAAATTGATAATAATGCTGAAGTCTATTTGGATTATCTCCATATCTTCCATCTGAAGGTCTTCGTGAAGGTTGAACGTAAGCTGCTTTCCATGGCTTAGGTCCAAGTGATCTTAAAGTAGTAGCTGGGTGAAATGTTCCAGCTCCGACTTCCATATCATAAGGTTGTAAAATTACACATTCATTTTTACTCCAAAACTTTTGTAGATTAATAATTGTATCTTGGAAAGTTTGAAATTTTGGTTTTTTTTTATTTTTTTTAGAGGCCATATTTTTGCCAAACTGATTTTTCCTCTAATATATTTGCCAATTGATCAACTCGGTCATTTGAAGATGATAATTTTTTGCTAAGCCAACTTTTTGATCTCTCAAATTTTTTAATAACAACATCCTCTCCAAATTTTTCTCTTAATATCTGATTTGCATTTCCTATCTCATCTATCAAACCAAGATCTTTCGCTTTTCTGCCTGACCAAAATTCACCTGAAAATAATTCTACCTCACTCTTTTTAAGTTTTGATAACCTACTTTTTTCGACCACCTCTATAAAATCTTTATGTAAATCTAATTGAATGTTTTTTAATCTCTCGATGTCTTCCTTTTTCTCATCTAGAAATGGGTCTAACGTACTTTTATTTTTCCCAGCAGTATGCACTCTTCTCTCAACTCCTATCTTTTTAATCAATTCTGTAAAACCAAAAGAGGAGTAGATAACTCCTATCGAGCCTATTATTGAACTTGAGTTTGCATAAATTTCATCCCCAGCACATGCTATTAGATATCCTCCAGAGGCCGCTACATCTTCGGCAAAAACTATTACTTTTTTTTTATTTTTTTTTGCCTGTTGTCTAATTAAGCTATAAATTAAGTGTGATTGTACAGGAGAACCTCCAGGAGAGTTTATCGTAATAGCGACACATGGTGCTTTTTTAAATGAAAAAGCTTTTGTAATAATCTCTTCTTGACCAGCAAAATCTATACCTTGTTTAAATTTTCCTACATTACCAATTACTCCAATTAATTTAATAAGTGGAATTATTTTTTTCTTTTTAAAAAAAGAGAACATTTTTTTATGTTTATAGAATTTTTTTGTGAAATTAAAGACACCTTATAATTGAAGATTCAGGTGCGTCAATTGATAAGTATCAAAAGCAACCTATTATACTAATTTGCTGAGTAAATGGGAAGTGTCATACAATTAAAAAACAAAATAAATAATTCATATTTTCAACTTAAAAATTCTGTTGAAGATAGATTGATTTTGGTAGAGGAAAAAATTAAATCAAAATTAGAGAGCAAAATTGAATTAGTTCAAAAAATGACAAACTATCATCTTGATACAGGTGGAAAAAGATTGAGAGCTTTACTAACTCTAGGCTCTGCAAAATTGTGTGGTTATTCAAAAGGAACTAGAGATATAAATTTAGCTGCTTGTGTAGAACTTATTCACTCAGCAACTTTAATGCATGATGATGTTATAGATAATGGATCAATTAGAAGAGGTAAAAAAACTCTAAACAAAGTTTGGGATAATCATTCTTCTGTTTTGGTTGGAGATTATTTACTTAGTAGATGTTTTGAAATGATGGTAGATGATGGAAATATCGAAGTCTTAAAATTATTATCTTCAACTTCTTCTAAAATTGCTCAGGGTGAAGTTCTTCAGTTACAACATAGAGGTGAGGTAGACATGTTGGAAGAAACTTATTTAAGAATTATCTCTGCAAAAACTGCAGAATTATTTGCGGCTGCTACCAAGGTTGGGGCAATCTTATCCGAAACAAAAACAAAGGAAAAAGAGGCTTTAGAATTTTATGGTAGGAATTTAGGTTTAACATTTCAAATAGCTGATGATACTTTAGATTATAATTCAGAGTCAAAATTATTTGGGAAAAAAATTGGAAAAGATTTTTATGAAGGAAAAATTACTCTTCCAATAATTTTGTTATTTCAAAGAGCGAATTTGAAAGAGAAAGGAAACCTCAAAGATATATTTTTAAAAGTGAAAAGAAGTGAAGCTGATTTTAATTATACATTATCTTTAATCAAACAATATGAAATCATAAAAGAATGTTATCGAAAAGCAAATCATTACATAAATTTAGCATCAAACTCATTATCAATATTTAAAAATTGTAATCAAAAAAATATTCTTGAAAATTTAACTTCGTTTAGTTTGTCGAGAGATTTTTAAGGACTTAGGAGAGTTTTTATCCAAGCGCCACTTTTATCTAAAGAATACTTTAATCTTTCATGAATTCTATTATCTCCGTCTAACCAAAATTCAATTGTTGAAGGTGTCAAATTCCAACCAGACCAATGGCTTGGTCTAGGTACATTATCTTTATCGTTATATTTTTTTTTGTAATTCTCTAGGGCATCTAAAAGTTCATCTCTATTTTGAAGAATGCTACTTTGTTTTGAGGCCCAGGCACCTATCCTGCTATCATATGCTCTAGAGTTATAGTATTCATCAGCAGTTTGATCATCTACTTGTTTCAATGTACCAACTATTCTTATTTGTCTTAGTAAACTTTTCCAATGAAAGCACATTGTAGCATTAGGATTTTCTTTGATTTCATTTCCTTTTTGACTATTTAAATTTGTATAAAAAACAAATCCGTTTTCGCTGTGACCTTTGAGAAGTACCATTCTTACTGAGGGAACTCCCTCTTTATTTGCGGTACCGAGTGCTAAAGCATTTGGATCATTAATTTCTTTTTTTTTAGCCTCCTCAAACCACTTTTGAAATAATTCAAAAGGGTTATTTAGATCTAAAAAGCATTTATTTAACCCTAGTGAGTTTTTTTGATTCATAATTTAAACAAAATAATCTATACAATATAAATAATGTCATTTAATACTTTTGGAAAGACTTTTCGTTTCACGACTTGGGGAGAGTCACATGGTCCAGCTATTGGTTGCATTATTGATGGGTGTCCACCATTAATAACACTAAAAGAAGCAGATATTCAAAAAGAGTTAAATAAACGAAAACCTGGCCAATCTAAATTTACTACTCAAAGGAAGGAAAGTGACAAAGTTCAAATTCTTTCAGGAGTTTTTGAGGGAAAAACGACAGGAACCCCAATATCGTTAATAATTTACAATGAGGATATGCGTTCAAAAGACTATAATGATATTAAAGATAAGTTTAGACCTGGACATGCTGATTTCACATATTTCAAGAAATATGGAATAAGAGACCACAGAGGTGGTGGTAGATCATCTGCCAGAGAAACAGCTGCAAGAGTAGCAGCAGGTGCTGTAGCAAAAAAAGTTCTAGAAAATAAATTAGGAAAGAAATTTAAAATCTCCGGAGCTGTAACCCAACTTGGAATATTAGGATGTGATACAAATAAATGGAATGATAAAGTAATATCTAAAAATCCATTTTTTTGCCCAGATAAATCAATGTTAAAAATTTGGGAAAAATACTTATTAAGTATTAGAAAAGCTGGTTCGTCGTGTGGGGCGATAATCGAAGTAAGGGCAAATGGTATTCCTGCTGGATTAGGTGCACCTATATACTCAAAATTAGACTCCGACATAGCATCAGCTATGATGAGTATAAATGCAGTAAAAGGAGTTAATATTGGTTCAGGTATGAACTCAGCACAATTGTCAGGTGAGGAGAATTCAGATGAAATTTCTCGAAATAAAAAAAAGACCAAATTTAAATCTAATAATGCTGGAGGTATTCTGGGAGGCATTTCTTCAGGTCAAGAAATAATTGTTTCTTTTGCTGTGAAGCCAACTTCATCAATTTTAAAAAGTCGAAAAACAATTAATAAGTTTGGTAAGAATACAAGTATATCAGTAAAAGGTAGACATGATCCATGTGTGGGTATTAGAGCTGTGCCTGTAGGTGAAGCAATGATGTCGTGTGTTTTATTAGATCATTATCTTCTACATAAAGCTCAGTGTGGTTAGTTTTTTTTATTTTTGTTTTTTTAAAACTATATTAGAATTTAGTAAATCTAAAACTTTCTCTTCAATTGAAACTGAGTCAAGATTTGCTAATTTATACATTTTGTCTGGAGTATCTTGATCAATAAAAATATCTGGTAATGTTAATGATCTAAATTTTAAATTAGAATCCATTAAACCTTTTTTGGTCAAAAAATTCACCACATGAGATCCAAAACCCCCAATTGAGCCTTCCTCAATTGTCATTATCGCTTCATGAGTTGTAGCTAATTGCCAAATTAGGTTTTCATCTAAAGGTTTTGCAAATCTGGCATCAACAACAGTTATTAGTATGCCTTTTTTTGATAAATTTTCTGCAGCTTTCAAAGTCTCATTCAATCTTGCTCCAAAATTTAGGATTGCTAATTTTTTTCCCTCTTTAATAATTTTTGACTTTCCTATCTCAATTTTTTCATTTATCGGAGGTAGAATAGAACCTAATCCTGTTCCTCTTGGATATCTAAATGCTGAAGGTCTATCATTAATCTCGGTAGAGGTATTAATCATTCTTACAAGCTCAGCTTCGTCACTTGCTGCCATAACAATAAAATTTGGTAAAGTGGTTAGATAAGTTATGTCAAAACTTCCAGCATGTGTTGGTCCATCGGCACCAACAAGTCCTGCTCTATCAATTGCGAATCTAACAGGTAAACTTTGTATTGCTACATCGTGAACTACTTGATCATAAGCTCTTTGAAGAAAAGTAGAGTAAATAGCTACGTAGGCCTTAAAATTTTCAGTTGCTAAACCTGCAGCAAATGTAACGGCATGTTGTTCTGCGATCCCAACATCAAAAGTCCTATCTGGAAATTCTTTACGAAAAATATCTAGACCAGTACCGTCAGGCATTGCTGCTGTGATAGCTACAATTTTACTATCCTTTTTAGCATGTTGAATTAGGGTATTTGCAAAAACTTTTGTATATGAGGGAATTTTGCTTGAGCTTTTTAATTGTTCACCAGTTTCAACATTAAATTTTGATACTCCATGATAATTATCCTTTGCTTCCTCAGCGAAAGTATAGCCTTTTCCTTTTTTTGTTTTAATGTGAATTAAAATTGGTCCTTGATGTTTAGAGTCTTTAGCATTTTTTAAAATTGGAACTAATGAATTCAAATCATGACCATCTATTGGACCAATATAATAAAATCCAAGTGAGCTGAACAAAGTTCCACCTGTCACAGCTGATCTAAGTAAATCTTCTGCCTTACCAGCTTTTGCGCTAAATCTTTTTGAAAAGGCTGACATAATTAATTTAATAGTCTCTCTTAGACTAAAATAAATCTTTCCTGAAAAAATTTTTGCTAAATAAGTGCTCATTGCCCCTACTGGTCGAGCAATTGACATATCATTATCATTTAGAATTACGATCATCTTAGTTTTTGAGGCACCAGCATTATTCATAGCCTCATAAGCCATTCCTGCGCTGATTGCACCATCACCAATTACTGCAATTACATTGTCAGATTTATTAGATAGTTTATTTGCTTCTGCAATCCCTAACGCTGATGAAATTGATGTTGAGCTGTGTGCAGCACCAAAGGTATCATACTCACTCTCTGACCTCTTTGTAAAACCAGAAAGACCATTTCCTTGTCTTAGAGTTCTTATTCTATCTTTTCTCCCAGTTAAAATTTTATGTGGATAACATTGATGACCTACATCCCAAATTAATTTATCATTAGGTGTATTAAAAATATAATGTAGAGCAACAGTTAATTCTACCACTCCAAGACTTGCTCCCAAATGACCACCAGTCACTGATACAACATCAATCATTTCCTCTCTTAATTCGTCAGCGACCTTCTGTAATTTTGATTCAGGTATTTTTTTTAAATCTGATGGAAAATTAATCTCATCTAATAGTTCATATTTCTTTTTCATTTATTTCTACTCAAAATATAATTTAATGTTTCAGACAAATTTCTTGATTTAGATCCATATTTTTTTAATTTACCATTTATTTTTAAAATTAAATTATCAGCATATCTAATAGTATTTTTGTATCCTAGTAAACTAATTAGAGTTGCTTTTCCTTTTTTTTTATCCTTACCAGTTTTTTTTCCTGCAATAATCAAACTTCCTTTATAATCAATTAGGTCATCAGCAACTTGAAATAATAAACCTATATTAGCACCAATATTTTCGAATTTCTTAATATCATTTTTACTTTTTTTCTTAATAATCAACGGTGCCACACAGCAAAAACTAAAAAGTTTTCCAGTTTTTTTAATTTCCATATCTTCAATTTTTTTTTGAGAAATTTTCTTACGTTCATAATTTAAATCTAAATATTGTCCTCCTGCTATTCCAAGATGACCCGAACTTTCAGAAATTTTATTAATTAAATCAATCTTAACCTTTTCATTAATTCTCAAGTCTTTATGACTTAAAATTTCAAAAGCCATTGTTAAAAGTGAATTTCCAGCTAAAACAGCCGTGGCCTCTCCAAATTTAATGTGTGCAGATGGTTTTCCTCTTCTTATAGAGTCATCATCCATACAAGGTAGATCATCATGTATTAACGAATACGCATGTATACATTCAACTGCAGCACCGATAATGATAAGTGTTTTATAATCTAATTTGAATAGAGATCCAATATCGATTAAAATTTTTGATCTTATTTTTTTCCCTCCAGAAAATAGGCCATATTTCATCGCGACTATTAAATTTGATTTTTTTTGTTTAACAATGAATCTTTTTAAAAATAAATTTGTATCTTTGGCGATTTTACTTAATTTTCTTTGGATCATTTTTTTTCAACTTAAGTTTCAAGATATTTTCTTTTGTTTTTTGACTTAAATTTTTAACACTAATTTGAAATTTTTTTTCAATTATATTATTAAGTTTTAATAGTTCACTATATTTTTCCTTAGAATTTTCCAAATCTTCTTGGCTTTCAAGATCTGCTATCATTCTATTTGCCTCATTTGTTAATTCCTCTAGAGAGAGAGAATTATAATCATTTGGTAAATTTTTATCTTTCATATATTACTTTCAGATAATACATGAAAATAAATTTTTCAAATATCAAAAAAGCAAAAAAATTACTCAATAAAAGTGAGTGTGTAGCTATTCCTACAGAGACAGTTTACGGACTAGCAGGAAATGCTTATTCTAATCTAGCATGTCAAAAAATTTTCAGAATAAAAAAAAGACCAAGAAATAACCCTCTTATAGTTCACTATTACGGTTACAAAGATTTAAAAAAAGATTGTTACATTAATCAAGATTTTATTAAGTTATATAAGAAGTTTTGCCCTGGGCCTCTAACGTTTATTCTTGATCTTAAAAAAGACTCCAAGATATCAAAAGTTGCAACCAATAATAAGAATACTCTAGCAGTAAGGTTCCCCAAACATTTAATTACGAGGAATTTATTAAAAGATTTAAACTTTCCACTTGCTGCACCAAGTGCAAATCAATCATCTAAAGTTAGCTCAGTTAGCTCATCAGATGTGGAGAGGGATTTTGGGCGGGGAATAAAATATATCTTAGACGGAGGAAAATCTTCGATTGGAGTAGAATCAACTATAATTGATGTAAGAAAGAAACCAAAAGTTTTAAGATTAGGTGCATTAGATATATCATCCATAAGAGATTTATTAAAAAAAAAAATATCTTTCAATATTAACCAAAATAAAAATTTATTACCTGGACAATCGAGAATTCATTATTCACCAGGTATACCATTAAGAGTCAACGCAAAAATAAAGAGAAAAGATGAAGCCTTTTTGTTGTTTAAAAAAAGAAAAATAGATAAACCAAATTATTTTTTTTTATCAAAACAAGGTAACCTTAGTGAAGCAGCCAGAAATCTATACGGCACATTAAGAAGAATTAAAGATTATAAATATAAATCAATAGCTGTTGGTAAAATTCCTAATAAAGGTCTAGGGAAAACAATTAATGATCGCCTTTTGAGAGCGTCAAAATTTTAATGAGTACTCAACTTGAAGTGATTGAGTTATCAAAATTTTATGATGTTAAACAGGCGGTAAAGAATATTTCTTTTAAAGTGAATAAAAATGAAATAATTGGAATACTTGGTCCTAATGGTTGTGGAAAAACTACAACAATTGGAATGATTTTAGGGTTACTTAAACCAACAAGTGGCAAAGTTTTGATTAATGGTCTTGAAATTGAAAAATATAGAGTAAAGCTATTAACAAATCTAAATTTTATTTCTCCATATATTGAATTACCAAAAAGATTAACTGTCAGACAAAATTTAGAAGTTTATGGAAGACTATATAATGTTAAAAAACTTAAAGATAAAATAGATTATCTTTGTGAAAAGCTTAGACTTGATAAAATTATTTCTAAAATTACAGGGGAACTCTCATCAGGTCAAAAAAATCGGGTTAGTCTTGCAAAATCAATCATCAATAATCCAACTGTACTACTGTTAGATGAGCCCACAGCTTCTCTTGATCCAGAAACAGGAGATTATGTTAGAGGTTTCCTAGAGGAATACCAAAGAGAAAATAAAGCTTCGATTTTGCTTGCGTCGCATAATATGAGTGAAGTTGAAAGATTGTGTTCATCTGTGCTGATGATGAATGGAGGAACCATTATTGATAAGGGACCCCCAAAAGAACTAATAAAAAAACATGGTAGAAAAAATATGGAAGAGGTTTTTTTGAAACTTACAAGAGAGAAAATATGAATTTAAATAAGATGTATGGACTTTTTTTAAGACATTTTTATCTTATTAAAAGCTCCTTACCAAGAATCTTAGATTTGATTTATTGGCCTACAATTCAGATTATTCTTTGGGGATTTATTTCCAAATTTTTTTCTATTTACAGTCAATATTATAGTAATACTTTGGGTGTAATACTTACATGTGCAATCCTTTATGATATTCTCTTTAGATCAAGCATTAGTTTTAACATGCTTTTTCTGGAGGAAATCTGGAGTAGAAATTTTACCAATCTTTTTATAGCCCCACTAAAACTAAAAGAAATTATTATTTCGCTTATTTTTACTGCTCTAATAAGAACATTAATTGGATTAGTGCCAGCTATAATTTTAACTTCACCATTATTTGGTATCTCGATTTTAAAATTAGGTCTTCCTCTTCTTCTATTATTCTTAAGTCTGTATTTATTTGGAATAACTTTAGGATTATTTGTTAGCGCTGGTCTATTAAGATTTGGCCCCTCATTTGAGAATATTGCTTGGTCTTCATTGTTTTTGCTAGCTCCTCTAGGTTGTATATATTATCCGATAGAAATACTTCCAAATTTTTTTCAAATAATAGCAAAAGGTTTACCTTTGGTTTACATATTTGATGAAACAAGAAATATTCTAATAAATTCATCAATAAATTATGAAAATTTAAAACATGCTTATTTTTTAAATTTTATCTATTTGATTTTTGGGCTATTTCTATTTTATTTCTCATTCGCGAGAGCAAGAGTTAAAGGCACTTTAATTAATATGGGGGAATAAATATAATTAATGTATCACATAAAATTTTTAAATAAAAAATTATTTATATATTTAATATTTATTCTTATCGCTTTTTTTACACGCTATTATCTTTTTGAGGATAGAAATTCATGGCATGATGAATGGCATTCTATCTATGTTGCTGATCCAAATATATCAAACAGTGAAACAATGCTTAGGTACTATGGAGATAAAGGTGACTCATTTTTAACAGAATTTTATCCACCTTTATATCTATTTATCTTAAAGTTTTTTTTTAAAGTTTTTGGATACATTGATGATAATGGGAGAATTTTATCCTTGATTTTTGGAATCTTGACGGTTCCACTTACAATGTACCTAACTGAATATCTTAACAAAGGAAAAAAAATTTTTGTAGTAGGAATAGTTGTTTCATTCAACTTATTCTTAATATGGCAATCAATTGAAGTTAGAGCTCATAGTATTTTTGTAGCTTTTTCTTTATTAAATATAATTTTATTTTATAAAATTCTAGAGAAAAAAAAACCATTCCTTATATTTTGTTATTTTTGCTCCTCTTTATTCATACTATCATTATGGCCAATTACTGGTGCGATTTTTTTTGGTAAAATGATATATTTATCAAAATATTTTATATTCAATAAGTTTAGATACGATAAAATATTTATATTATTTTTTATTATTTTTATTTCTTATATTTTTCTCAATTTTAGTTATTTAAAATTTAATTTAAGTAGAGATTTTCATTATACAAGTTTGTATGAAAGTTTTTTTTATAATTACCATTTTCGGTCTTTTTTTGGATCTAAAATTTTAGGTGCGATTTTTTTGATAACTTTTATTTTTCTGACTATCAAAAATTTAAGAAAAATCATATTCAAAAATAGTTTATCGAATCTTTTATTTTACATTATTTTTTCTTCTTATTTTTTAACTCTTCTATATACTTTCTCAAGAGCCTCCATAATGTCACCAAAATATGTGATGTTTATAATTCCATTAATAATAATTTGGAGTTTTATTGAATTACCTAAAACGAAATATAATTTTTTAGAAAAATTTTATATAATTGTGACAATATTCTTTTGTATTTTAAATATAAATCATTCTCCAATTGATAGACCACCTACGAAAGATGTACTTAAAGAATTAATAAAGAATAAAATAAAAATTATTGTAACAGTTGAGTCAGATGTATTTAATAATTATTTAAGAACAAAAAAATTATCAATAGATAACAAAATTAAAATCATAAAATATGGTGAAGATATTCCAGAGAATTTTGATAGATATTGGTTTGTGTGTTTGAATAATGTTTTACACTTCGTTGGAGATAAAGGTTTAATATCTAAAAATCCCAAGGTTCAAAAAAAATGTACTAATTTTAGAACTAGTGAAATTTATTATGAACAATTTCCTCAAATTTCTAATATACAGGATTTTTATATAAGGAAATTTATCAAAAAAAATTAAATTAATTTCGAGATAATCAGAGATATAAGATTCATTAAGACAAAAAAATTCATTTTGCTTTTGTTTTTTTTTCTAATCTTAAACTTTATTTGATAGTCTGAGATTTTTTTTATTTTACAAGAAGTTATAATATCAAATAAGATTTTATAACCCTTTCCATACAATTTTTTTTTTGATTTATTGAAAACTTTTTTTTTAATTAAAAAAAACCCACTCATTGGATCTGACGTTTGTTTTTTAAAAATAAAATTAATAAAAAAAATTAATAATTTTGACATTATAAACCTCAAAATGGATAATCCCTGTCTCTTATTAAAGTTCCTTGTAGCAACAAGAACATCAAGTTTTTTTCTCTCAAAATTTTTGATTAAAGCAAGTAAATATTTTGGATCATGTTGTAAGTCCCCATCCATAATAATCAAATTTTCAAATTTAGTTTTTTCGATTCCCAATATTACAGATTTTGAAAGGTCTTTTTTTTCTTTCCTTATAAGAAAATTAAAATTTTTTTTTTTATTTGCGATTTTATTTAAAATGATTTCACTGCTGTCATTTGAATTATCATCAATCATGATAATTTCATGTTTAATCTTTTTATGCAAAGATCTAGATATACCCTTTACTAAATTCAAAATATTATCACCTTCATTTAGAATAGGAACTATAATGGAGTATTTTTTCATTATTTTTGGTGCGCCTGCTAGGAGTTGAACCCAGAACCTCCTGATCCGAAGTCAGGCGCTCTATCCAGTTGAGCTACAAGCGCATATAATATTAATATAACATTTTATGGAAAAAAAAATAAATTTGACAGTTAATAAGACCGAAAATGAACTCCGTGTTGATATTTTTATTAAAAAGAGGGAGGATGTTATCAGTCGAACAAGAATTAAAAATCTAATTCTAGATAATAAGTTAAGAATAAATAATAAGTTAATAACTGATCCCTCTAAAAAAATTTATTATAATGATGAAGTAAAATTGGTGATACCTGAACCAAAAAAAGCTTCCTTAAAACCTTATAAGTTTAAATTAGATATTTTATTTGAAGATAAAGATTTAATTGTTTTAAACAAACCTTCTGGAATAGTAATACATCCTGGTGCTGGTAATTTCGATAATACAATTGTAAATGCGCTTATGAATTATGATAAAAATTCTTTTTCTAATATTGGAGGAGAACTAAGACCTGGGATAGTACATAGAATCGATAAAAATACATCTGGATTAATTGTTATTGCAAAAAATAATCAAACTCATGAACACCTCTCTAATCAGTTTAATAAACACACAATTAAAAGAATTTACCAATTATTAATCTGGGGTAAAGTTAGACCATCTAAAGGTAAAATAGAAACCTTTATTACAAGAAGCTCAAAAAATAGGCAAATGATGGAGGTTAGTATCAGTAAAGGAAAAAAAGCAATTACAAATTATAAAACTTTAGAAATTTTTGAAAATAAAAATATACCTACTTTAAGTTTGTTAGAGTGTAAATTAGAAACAGGTCGAACTCACCAAATTAGAGTTCACATGAATTATCTGGGTAACAGTATAGTTGGTGATGATAAATATAAAAAAAGGTTTAAAAAACTTAAAGATATAGAACCATCATTAGAAAAAATTTTAATGAAATTAAACAGGCAATTTCTTCACGCTAAAACATTAGGATTTATACATCCAAAAAAAAATAAAGAGATGATTTTTAACTCAATTTTACCAAATGAGCTTGGGATAATCTTAAAAACACTAAGAAATATAGGGAAATAAAATGTTGAAAAATTCTTAATATTAATTAGATAAACTATCAGTGAGAACAACTATGAATAGCAACTTACCAATCCTTAGTAATGAAGGTGGATTGTCAGCATATTTAGAGCAGATTAAAAAATTTCCTATGTTAGCTGCGGAAGAGGAATACATGTTAGCAAAAAATTGGAAAACTACTGGAAATATTAAGTCAGCTGAAAAATTAGTTACTAGCCACCTTAGATTGGTTGCCAAGATAGCTATGGGATATAAAGGATACGGACTCCCAGTAAATGAAATGATTTCTGAGGGAAATATTGGTTTAATGCAGGCAGTAAAAAAGTTCGAACCAGAAAAAGGTTTTAGACTTGCAACTTATGCAATGTGGTGGATTAAGGCTTCAATACAAGAATACATTTTAAGATCATGGAGTTTAGTAAAAATTGGAACAACTGCTGCACAAAAAAAATTATTTTTTAATCTCAAAAAATTAAAAAATCAAATCGCCCCTCAGTCTGAAGGAGATCTAAAAAATGAGCATGTAAATGAAATAGCAAATAAACTCGACGTAAGTAAAGAGGAAGTCGTATCAATGAATCGAAGATTATCAGGTAAAGAGTTTTCCCTTAATGCTCAAGTAGGTGAAGATGGTGATGAATGGCAAGATTGGTTGGTTGATAAAGAATTAGATCATGATCTTAAATTTGCCCAGCAGGAGGAAATGGAACAAAGGAAAGATTTATTAAAAAATTCCATTAAAATATTAAACCAGAGAGAAAAAGAAATTTTATATTCAAGAAGATTAAACGATAATCCAATCACTCTTGAGGATTTGAGTAAAAAATACAAAATAAGCAGAGAAAGAATCAGACAAATTGAAAATAAAGCTTTTGAAAAATTGCAAAAACATATGTTACTTTCAGCAAAGTCTAAAAATTTATTGACAGTTAATTAACCCTCAAAAGGACTCTCAATCAGGATTGTATCTTTTCTTTCTGGACTCGTTGAAATGCTTGCAATTTTAGTACCAATAAAATCCTCAACTGCAAAAATATAATTTTTTGCGTTTTTTGGGAGATCATCAATACTTTTGATACCTTTAGTTGATTTCTTCCATCCCAAAAAGGATTTATACACTGGCTTAATCTTTAATTGATCCTCAACAGAAGCAGGCAAATAATCTATCTCCTGTTCACCAAGTTTGTATCCAACACACATCTTGATCTCATCTAATTCATCTAATACATCTAGTTTAGTTAATGCTATGCCATTAATACCCGATATCTTAATACTTTGTCTTACTAGAACAGCATCAAACCAACCACATCTTCTTTTTCTATTTGTTACAGTCCCAAACTCTTTTCCTCTTGTACCAAGCAACTCTCCTATTTCATCACTCAACTCAGTGGGGAAAGGCCCTTCACCCACTCGAGTAGTGTAAGCTTTAGTAATTCCAAGTACGTAATTTATAGAATTCGGGCCACAACCAGTCCCAGTTGCTGCGTTAGATGCCACTGTATTAGATGATGTTACAAATGGGTAAGTTCCATGATCAACATCTAACAAAATACCTTGCGCCCCTTCGAATAATATCTTCTTTTTATTTTTTTTATATTGTTCAATTTTGAGCCACACGGGTTGTGAGAATTTTAATATTTCTGGTGCTATTTTCAGCAAATCATTTTTTAACTTATCTTTTTCGAATATCTGTTTTCCCAGTCCTTTTCTGATCGCATTATGATGTAACAATACAACTTCTAATCTTTGGTCAAGATTTATTTCAGATCTTAAATCCATCACTCTTATAGATCTTCTGCCAACTTTATCCTCATACGCAGGGCCAATACCTCTTCTTGTAGTACCTATTTTTCCTTTCCCTGCAGCATCCTCTCTAATTTCATCCATTTCTTTATGGAATGGTAATATCAAAGTGGCAGTTTCTGAAATTATGAAGTTTTCAGTGTTTATATTTATACCTTTAGACTCAATTTCTTTGATCTCATCAAGCAAAGCCCAAGGATCTACGACTACTCCATTTCCAATTATGGAAATCTTATTCTCCCTAACTACTCCTGATGGAAGAAGTCGGAGTTTGTAAGTAGTTCCATTTATTACAAGAGTATGACCAGCGTTGTGGCCTCCCTGAAATCTTATAACAATATCGGCTTCGTCAGATAACCAATCAACAATTTTTCCCTTGCCTTCGTCTCCCCATTGTGAACCAACTACTACAACATTTTTCATTATCTAAAAATCTTTTTTAATATTATCGAGTTAATATGATTAATCGGACCATGGCCTTTTCCATATTTAGGGTTTGTTAAGATAGATAGATTTACATACTTTATCCCCAGCTCGCAAGCTTTCTTAATACTTTTTCCACACGAAAAAAATGTTATTATAGCACTCGATAGCGTGCATCCAGTTCCATGAGTATTTTTTGTTTTATATCTTTTGCTTCTAAAAATTTTTAAATCGTTTTTATTTAAAAATATATCTTCAACTTGTTTTGAGTTTAAATGACCACCTTTTATAAGAACATTTTTAGCTCCCAGTCTAATTATTTTACTTGCTGCCACAATCATATCATTTGAGTTCTTTATCTTTACTCCACTCAATACTTCAGCCTCAGGAATATTTGGCGTAACTAAAGTAACCTTGTTAATAAGATGATTTTTCAAAATTTTTATTGCTTGATCATTAATTAATCTGGCTCCTCCTTTTGCAATCATTACAGGATCTAAAACAATCTTTTTTACTTTTATTTCTCTTAAAGAATTAATAACTGTTCTTACTACTTTTGAGGAATTTAACATTCCAATTTTTATAGCGTCTGGCTTAATATCTTTAACGGTATAGTTAATCTGTTTTTTGATTTCATTTGCTGGAACTGGTGAAACAGATTTTACTCCCATAGTGTTCTGGGATGTGATGGCTGTTATTGCCGTCATTGCGTAAGACCCTAAACTTGTTACAGTTTTAATATCTGCTTGAATTCCAGCTCCTCCAGAGGAGTCTGATCCAGCAATTATTAAAATTTTTGATTTAGGCTTCAAGCTAATTGATTTTTTTTTTTATAATTTTTAAACATTTTTTTAACAGATCTATATTTTTGCTTTCACCCATAATCCTTATTTTATTTTCTGTTCCAGACTTTCTTACAAGAATTCTGCCTTGACCTTTTATTAATTTATTGGCTGTCCTAATTGATTTAATAACTGATCTTTTTTCAAGTATATTTTGATTTTTTACGTTTACATTATCCAAAATCTGTGGAGTTTTTTCAAAGACTTTAAAAAAATTACTCGCCTTAATCTTTTTGTTTAAAGCTTTAATTACTTCTAATGCAACTAATAAACCGTCGCCTGTTGTTGCAAATTTACCTAGAATAATATGCCCAGATTGTTCTCCACCCAGATTAAATTTTTTTTTTTGCATGATCTCTTTTACGAATCTATCACCAACATCTGCACGTATAAATTTTATTTTTTTACTTTTTAAAAATTTTTCTAAGCCATAATTTGACATTAGAGTTCCTACAACACCACCTTTAAGAATCTTTTTTTTTTTCCATTGAAGTGCTAAAGCAGCTATTATTTGGTCCCCATCAATAATTGTGCCGTTTTCATCACACATTATCACTCTATCTGCATCTCCATCTAAAGATATACCTAAATGAGCTTTATTCTTTTTTACACTTTTTTGAATTTTTCTTGGAAAAATAGAACCACAATTTTTATTAATATTTGTACCATTTGGTTTATTTCCAATAACAACTAATTTTGCTCCAAGGGATCTGATCATTTTAGGCGCAGATTTATATCCTGCACCATTAGCACAATCTAAAACAATTTTCATATTTTGAATCCTAAATTTTTTAGAAATCTTTTTTTTAAGAATCTTAATATAGTCATCTGTTCCTGTTTCGAGTCTTTTTACTCGACCTAATAGTTTTGATTTAGACAAATGATTATGAACATCACTATCAATTAATTTCTCAATATTTTTTTGAAATTTATCTGATAATTTTAATCCATCAGGCCCAAATAATTTTAAACCATTATCATTAAAAAGATTGTGAGAGGCTGTTATCATTATCCCAAGGTTTGCTTTCATAGACCTAGTTAACATTGCAAGTCCATTTGTCGGCAATGGTCCTAAAGTAAATACATGCATCCCTGCAGATGCTAATCCCGATACTAAAGCTGGCTCTAAAGCATAACCAGAAAGTCTAGTATCTTTTGCAATTATAGCAGTTTGTTTTTTTTTTTTAAAGTTCGTAAAATATTTTCCTGCTGCTAAACCAAATTTAAAAAACATATCACCATTAATATTTTTACTATTTACATGGCCTCTTATTCCATCGGTTCCAAAATATTTCATAATTATCTAATAAGTTCTTTAAATACTTTTATACCTTGAATTATTTCATTTACGTCATGCACTCTTAATATTTGGACACCCTGCATCATGGCAAAAATACTTGAACTTATTGTGCCTCCTAATCTCAAACTATTATCGTTAGTACCAGATAGCTCACTAATAAATTTCTTTCTAGACATACCTAGTAATATAGGAAAACCAAGAGAATGGTAAATCGATATATTCTTTAAAATTGTCATATTATGTTTCAAATTTTTTCCAAAACCAATTCCTGGATCTAATATAATATTGTTATGATTAATACCTTTGCTTCTTAAGAATTTAATCTTATTCTCAAAAAAATCATATATATCTAATAATACATTTTTATATTTAGGATTTTTTTGCATTTCATCTGGGTTTCCAAGTGAGTGATGTATCACAAATGGAATTTGATACCTATTAATCACGTTTATTGAATTTTTATCATAACTAAAACCAGAGACATCATTTACAATTTTTACACCGTGTTTAATAGCGTTTTCCATGATATCAGATTTTCTAGTATCAATAGATATTATTTTTTTTTTATCAATATTTTTTAGAACATTTTTTATTCTATTCCACTCAATTTTTGAACTTATTGATTTTGAGCCTGGCCTTGTCGACTCACCACCAACATCAACTATGTCTGCGCCACATTTAAAAAGATAATTTATGTATTTTTTGGCAATTTCAGTTTTGTTAAACTTTCCTCCATCAGAAAAACTATCAGGTGTAACATTTAATATACCCATAATCTTTGGGGTTGATTTAATAATAATGTTTTCAAATTTTTTTTTTTTTGTTATTTCTTTTAAATCCAAATCAATACTATTTCTAATCTGTTTTGGAAGTTTATGAATTTGACTAATTGAAATTTTTTTTTTGAATTTTCTTGAAAAAATTTCTATTTCGTCGAAAGATATTTCATTATTACCATTTAAAGAATATGATTTCTTTTCTTTTATTAAATTTTTAGAAATCGAACCGTAGTAGAAATTACACGCTTTAGTGTAATATCTTCGCATTAATTTTAATGAACAATTTTTGGTTTCAGTCCCATAGCGCTTAGCGCAGAACCTTTATCATCTTCAACTTTAAGATCCTCTTTATCTGCAGGATAAATATTCTTATTAATTAAATTTTCAATTTCCTCACCCGTTAAAGTTTCGTATGTCAATAAAGCCTTAGCTAATTTATGCAAATCATCAATTTTATCTGAAAGAACTTTTTTTGCTCTTTCATAGCCTTTATCAACAATTTTTCTAATTTCTGAATCCACTTTTTTTGCCGTTTCCTCTGACATATTTTGTTGTCTTGCAACTGATCTACCAAGGAATACCTCTTCTTCATTTTCTCCATATGCGACTGGACCCAATTCTTTACTTAAACCAGCTCTCATTACCATCGCTCTCGCTCTTTTAGTTACCTGCTCAATATCACTAGCAGCTCCGGTCGTAACTTTATCATGACCAAAAATAATCTCCTCTGCAACCCTACCACCCATTGCGATAGCTATTTGAGCGTGTAATTGTTCTCTTGTCTGAGATAGCTCATCTCTTTCTGGTAACTGCATAACCATTCCTAGTGCTCTACCTCTTGGTACAATCGTAGCCTTATGAATTGGATAAGCTGCGCTTTCATTTAAAGTACATATAGCATGACCTGCCTCATGATAGGCTGTCAAAGTTTTTTCTTCCTCTGTCATCACCATTGATCTCCTTTCTGCACCCATCATGACCTTGTCTTTTGCATCCTCAAATTCATTCAAAGTTACGATTCTTTTATTCTTTCTTGCAGCTAGTAATGCAGCCTCATTTACTAAGTTAGCTAAATCTGCACCTGAAAATCCAGGTGTTCCTCTTGCGACTGTCCTCAAATTAACATCTGGAGCCATCTTAATCTTTTTAACATGAACTTTTAAAATTTTTTCTCTACCAATAATATCTGGGTTAGAAACTACAACCTGTCTGTCAAATCTTCCTGGTCTTAGCAGTGCAGGATCTAAAACATCTGGCCTATTAGTTGCAGCAATAATTATTACTCCCTCGTTAGTGTCAAATCCATCCATTTCTACTAACAATTGGTTTAGAGTCTGCTCTCTTTCATCATTTCCACCTCCTAAGCCAGCTCCTCTACTTCTTCCAACTGCATCAATTTCGTCAATAAAAATTATACATGGTGAATTTTTTTTTCCTTGTTCAAACATATCTCTTACTCTAGAAGCACCAACTCCAACAAACATCTCCACGAAATCCGATCCTGAGATTGTGAAAAAAGGAACACCAGCCTCACCAGCGATTGCTCTTGCAAGTAGAGTTTTACCAGTGCCTGGAGGCCCGACTAATAAAGCACCTCTTGGAATTTTTCCACCTAATCTACTAAATTTTTTTGGGTCTTTCAAAAACTCAACAATTTCTTCGACCTCTTCTTTAGCTTCTTCTACACCAGCAACATCATTAAATGTAACCTTACCTTTTAATTCATTCATCATTTTAGCCTTTGATCTACCAAAGCCCATTGCTCCACCCTTACCTCCTTGCATTTGTCTCATAAAAAAAATCCAAACAGCAATTAACAATAACATTGGGAACCATGATAATAAAACTCCAAACAATGATGGCATTTTCTCCTCAATTGGTGCAGCCGAAATACTTACACCTTTTTCGGAAAGTTTTTCGATTAAATTTGGATCATTTGGAGAATAAGTAGTAAAATTATTCCCATTTGAATAAACTCCTTTAATGTTATTGCCTTGTATTTCAACTTTTAACACTTCACCATTATCAACTGAAGTTAGGAAATCTGAAAATATAACCTTGTTACCACTTTTTAAATTAGATTGAGGATTTTTAAACATATTATATAGGCCAATTGTTAAGAAAACTATTATCGCCCACATTATAATATTTTTAATATTCATAGCTTTAAAATAAGAATTATTTCAAAATAAACAAGAGACAATATTAGATATTGTCGCAATAAACTAAGATTCCTTACTCAAAATTACAGTTTGGTGAACCTTCTCGATAATACATCCTCCAAGTGTCCGCTTAAAAGAGTCAATACCTTTAACATCATTGATAATTTTATCTAATTTCTTTCCTCTAGAATGATAATATTTTTGTCCAATCAACTTGATGGATTCAGACAGAGATCTAAACGTCACCTCATAAGGTTGATCAAAAAAAAATTTGTTAATGAACAGTTTATGTTTTTTAACTGAAAAAAAAGTATTTTTTCTTAAATTATTTTTTACATTACTTTCTACTAAATCATTTGAAAGTTTGAGATTTTTAATTGTCATTAGAATTTTATCTTCATCTAAGCCGTCTATCTTTAGTTCTTTAATTAATTTTCTCACTTTTATTCTTTTAAATTTTTGATTTTGGTTTGTTGGATCTTTAATAAAAAAATCAAAACAATAACTTGATATAAAGATTAAATCCTCTTTTTTCTGATCTAATAGAGGTCTAAATAAATCTTTTCCATTGATTTTTACTTTTTTATTTAATGAGACTAAGCCTTTTAGTCCACTGCCCCTTATCATTCTCAAAAAGAAATTTTCAATAAGATCTTCTGAGTGATGTCCTAATAAAATGTTCTTAATTTTTAATTTATCGCATTTTTCATATAGTAACTTAAATCTAATTTTTCTTGCAAATGATTGTATATTTTTTAATGGTCTTTTTCCTTTCCAAGTTAAAATTTCAGACTTTATAGAATATTTTTTTAAAACTTTTTGAACTAATTTTGCCTCTTTAGATGACTCTTTTCTCAATTTATGGTCGACAATAAAAAATTTAGGGATTAATTTGTTCTTTAGCGAATAAATTTTTGCCAAAAAAGCTAAAGCTAAACTATCAGGACCGCCAGATACTGCAACAATGAAATTTTCATTAATATCCAAGGACTTTTCAAATTTTAGATATATTTTTTTAATCTTTTTATTTTTTAGTTTATTTTCTAAAAGTTTAGGAATTTTTATTTTTACACTCAAATTTCTGAGACTCATATTTAGCTTTTTGTATCACTGATTGTTTAGCTTTAGGATATTGATCTTTCACTCCGTTGATCATTTTACAACCTTGGTCTTTTTCCCCGATCTGAACCATAGACACTCCAAGCTTCAATAAATTAATAGGGGCTTTTTCACCTTTTGGATATTTTTGATAACCCTCCAGGTATGCTGAAGCTGCATCCGTATATAGTTGTCTTATCCTAAAAGTTTCAGCGTACCAATATTGTGCATTCCCTGCTAAATCATGATTTGGATTTGATTTTACAAATTCTCTAAATGCTCTCTCAGCAGTTGGGTAATCACCAATTTTTAAAAAACTCGTGGCAAATTCATACTGTTTTTTTGGAGTTTCATTTGGAAGAATTTTTTCCTCCGTTTTAAAATTTTCAGTTACTATAGATGCTGTAGTCTCAACAGATTGAGTTTGTTGCGATGTTTCATTTGTCAATGAGTCTTTATAAGATATTGATCCTAAATCTTGAGGTTCTGAACTTCCAGGAAGAGACACGATCTGATCTTCTTTAGGTTTTATTATGTTAAGCTTTTTGTTTTCATCAGCTGACAAGTTTCCCTCAAGAATTTGGAACCTAATTTGATTATCAGCTTGAATTTTTGATAATCTGTTAGATAACTTATCTAGCTTAAAGTTTATTTCTTCAAATTTGTTTGTAAGCATTTGAAATTGATTTTCTATATCTGAGAGTTTTAAAAGATGTCTTGTTAGAACATCTTCAGAATTATTATCCTTTAAAGCAACACTATCAGTCTGGTTATTTGTTTGAGATGAAGTAGAGTAGACAGCTTTTTCAAGAGTTTTTAAATCTTTTTGAATTGTCTCCAAGGTTTCATATATATTATGATTTTCAGCAACTGCATGAAAAAAAGTATAGAAAAAAAAATAAATTGATAAATTAAATATGATAATTATTTTTTTTAATGACGCTCTCATTGCTAATTTTATGGTTAAAATAATGGCAAAAAAAAGACCCTCAATGATTTTTTGATTGAGGGTCTTTAAAATTTTAATTAGTTTGCCTTGACAGTAACTGATCTTCTATTTTTCGACCAAGCTAAAGGGTTAGATCCAGAGTCGACCGGTCTTTCCTTACCATAACTTAAAACAGAAATTCTGTCAGATGAGATTCCATAAGTCATCAAATAATCTTTTGCTGCATTTGCTCTTCTTTCACCTAAAGCTAAATTGTATTCTCTTGTGCCTCTTTCATCGGCATGACCTTCTAATACAATTGTAATTTCAGAATTTTTTCTTAACCAAGCTGCTTGCTTTCTAAGAGTTTCTCTTGAGGCAGTAGTAAGAACAGACTCATTTGTTGCAAAAAATACCCTATCAGGAACTCCCGAAGCCAAATATTCAACAGTATCCGTGCCAGTATAAACATCCCCTTGCATTTGACCGGTTGTTTTTTTTTGAGTTGCACATGCTGAAAGTGCAAGGCAAGCGAAGGTTATTAAAAAAGCATTTTTTAGAATTTTGTTTAATTTCATTATTGCTCCTTGATAAATATTTCTTAGGTTGACTTTTTCACAACTAATTAGATGTTTCAAGTTAAAAAATCAAGATAATAGTGTCTAATTACTCAATAATGATGACCATGATGGGTCTGATGCGTCAGTTGTAGTGGTTACTAGCCTTTCGTTATACCCCGTCAAATCAATCGACCATAATTTTGCAGAAAAACCTTCTCCCTTATCATTTGTTTTTGTTTCTCTATAGAAAATTAAGACCCTTCCATTGGGAGACCATGACGGTGCTTCCTGATAGAAATTTTCTGTGAGAAGCCTCTCTCCACTACCATCAATTCTCATTACACCAATATAGAATTTTCCTTTGTGTAGTTTTGTAAATGCAATCAAGTCACCTCTTGGAGACCAAACAGGAGTACCATACAATCCTTTACCAAAAGAAATTCTTTTAACATTAGTGCCATCACTCTTCATTATATAAATTTGCTGATAACCACTTCTGTCTGAGTTAAAACAGATATATTTTCCATCTGGAGAATAGGATGGTGATGTATCAATTGATGGATGATTGGTAATTTTTTCAACAATTCTGTTTTCCAAATCCATCGTATAAATTTCCGAATTCCCATCTTTAGCAAAACTCATAATTATCTTTTTACCATCTGGTGAAAATCTAGGTGCAAACGTCATACCAGGAAAATCTCCTACGACTTCTTGCATTCCTGTTTCTATATCTAAGAGATAAACTCTAGGTAAATTTCTAAAGTAGGACAAGTAAGTAACCATTTGACTTGTAGGATTAAACCTCGGAGTTAAAACAAGCTCATTTCCTAAAGTAAGAAATTTATTATTTGCACCATCTTGATCCATAATAGCTAATTTTTTTATCCGTCTTGTTTTTGGTCCCTCCTCAGCTACATAAATAATTCTTGTATCAAAATAACCTTTTTCCCCTGTCAAACGTTCGTAAACTTTATCGGTAATAATATGTCCAACTCTTCTCCAATTCGATGGAACTGTTGTAAAAGCTAAAGCCATCATTTCTTTACCTGCAAGAACATCCCATAGTCGAAATTCTACTCTTAATTTATCATTTTGAAATTTAACTTTTCCCGTAACTAGTGCTTGTGCTTTAATTAAATTCCAATCCTCAAATCTTGGTTTTAAATTAGCAATATCTGGTGCCTGTAAAAAAGCATCTTTATTAAGAGGATTGAAAAGTCCAGACGTTTTTAAATTCTTTTCTACGATTAAAGATATTTCTGAGCCAATATTTTCTTTTTTAAGAATACTTTTAAATTTTTTTTTTGAGTCTTCATCAATTGATAAAGGGGATACAGCAATTGGAAGTGGATTAAGATTTCCTCGCGTAATATCTACCTCGATCAAAGCAAGTGCAGTTGTTGGTATCATATATATGATAAACAAAATGATAAGTTTTTTCATAAAGATATTCTATCCCTCTAACATTTCTCTTGCATCAAAATTTAGTTGTAATTCTTTCCATCTCTCATAACCAGTTGTTGGAACTCTTAAAGGCTGGCATAATTTTATTGCTCTTAAAGCACTTTCTGCTAAAACCTTATAAAAACCTTGGCCAGGTTTATTCATTCTCGCATGATCCAAAATCTCTGACTCTTGAATTGTTCCATCTGGATTCAGTTGAAGTTTAATTCTTACTAATAAATTTTCATTGTAAGGTAGACCTAAAGGAATACTCCAACAACCAAATATTTGGGCTTTTAAAGCATCCTCTTCACTTAAAGATAAACCTACGTTCTCAACATTTTTTTTTTGATCTTGTGTAATTTTGTTATTTTTTTTTATCGTTTCAGCACTTTCAACTTTAGATTTATCAATTAAAGCTGCAACGTTATTTGGATCGAATAACTCTTTTTTTTCAAATTCAGAAACTTGTTTAACCTCATTATCAATTTTTTCTGGATTTTGTTTATCTTTTTTTATTTTCTCAACCTTTTTAGGCTTATCATCTGGCATAGGAACTGCGTCTGGTTTAATTTTTTTTACTTTTTTTGGGGGAGCTTGTTCAGATACCAACTTTTTTTCTTTCTCTTTAATTTTTTCAATAATTTTTTTTGCTTTAGGAGCAAATGGAATATTAGTTTTATCTGTGATCTGTATTAATTCTACTGAAACTATTGGAGGTAGATCAATTGGTTTTTTTGCTAAAAAAGGTAAACTAAAAGCTGTAATCATAATTAAAATTAAATGTGACACAGAAGAGATAATTATACTTCTATTCACTTTTTACCTTTCTTTATATGGCTCAGATATAAGTGCTACTTTTGTGAAACCAGAACCAGATAAAAGACCCATAATTTCTAGAACTCTTCCGTAATTGATAGTTTTATCACCCCTTACATAAATTCTTGTATCGGTTCTATTTTTTGAAACAGCTAAAACTTTTGCAATAATTTTCTCATATTCTACTTTTGACTCTTGAATATAAATTTCACCTTTTGAATTAATCGTAAGAGTTAATGGTTCAGCTTCCTCGGGAAGTGAGTCTGCTGAACTTTCTGGTAAATCGACTTGTACACCCACAGTCAATAAAGGAGCAGTGACCATAAAAATAATCAAGAGTACCAACATCACATCCACAAATGGAGTAACATTTATTTCGCTAATTGGTTCTTTTGAGGAACGATTTAATCTAAATGCCATATTAAATTATGGTTAAAAATCTTTTTGAAAAATTTTCTAACTTTTGAGAATATTTTATCGAATCATTATTAAATTTATTATAAGCAACTACTGCTGGTATGGCGGCCAACAAACCTAGTGCAGTTGCAAAAAGTGCCTCTGCTATTCCAGGCGCAACTATTGCTAAACTAGTATTTCTCGAAATTGCAATTGATTGAAAAGAATTCATAATACCCCAAACTGTACCGAATAAACCTATAAATGGGGCTGTTGATCCCACGGTTGCTAAAAATGTGAAACCTTTGCTAATTTTAGACATTTGCTTTTCAATTCCTGTCTCTAACATAGTAGTCATTCTATTGTTTAAATCTGTTCTAGATCTTCTCTTTAATAAATTTTGCATCGCATCTCTAAATATTAAAGCCATTGGATCTTGAACATTTGCTGGTAAATTATTATAAAAAGTCTCTGCAGATTTAGAATTCCAGAACTTTGTTTCAAACTCTTCAGTAGATTGGTCTATTTTTTTAAACAATCTGTATTTTTCAATTATTACTGCCCATGAATATATAGAACAAGCTATTAACATAATGATCACTGACTTAACTACTATATCGGCTCTAATAAATAAATTGATTAAAGAAAAATCAGCACTTGAGGCTAGCCCTACTGCTTGAGACGTGATATCAGCTTCCATATTGTCTTCTCACACTTAAATGTGTCATGATTTTGTCTTAATATTTTAACCTATTCATCAATTTTATACGTTTCATAATAAAAACTTGCTATCAAGATCGCATCAGCTTTATTTGAATCTTTCTTTCTTGATAATTGAGGTGAAAAATAAGGAAATATTTCTATTGCTCTTGTTCTACTGGCATCTTTCTCAGAATTTAAAAGATTAAAATATTTTTTCCATTTTGCAGGCCTTACAAAATACATGGGTAGTTGCATCGCAGTACAAATACCTTTTAAAATTCCAAATGATTGTCCAAAATTAAACATACTAGTAACCCCTTGACCAGGCATTGCAGAAACGTGTTCAATCACAACTCTAATTTGATTTTTTTCAAATTGTTTTATTCTTTTTATAATTTCATTATAAACTTGAGAACCATTTACTTGTTTTTTATTTTTTTTTCCATCTGTCATTGTAGGCATTTCAATAACGTCTAGGATTTTTCCATTATCTAAAAAACAAATTGAACCAGAAATTCCAGGATCAATACCTATTATTAACATAATTTAATTTGCAAATTCAGCATTAGAATAAACATTTTGTACATCATCATTGTCTTCAAGTAACTCAAAAAAATTTAACAAATCTTCATTTTTTTCTTTGGAAATTTTTACACTATTTATTGGCACCCATTCAATTTCTGTTGATATGAAATTAATAATTTCTTTTTCTAACTCTTTTTTAACATCATAAATTTTATTGATAGGGCATTGTATTTCGTGAAAATCATTTTCCGATTTACATTCGTCAGCTCCAGCATTTGTAGCTAGTTCAAAAATTTGATTATCAGATATCTCTTTTTTATCGATCTTTATTATTCCTAATTGATTAAAATTATGAGAAGCAGAACCTTGAGTTCCTAGATTTCCACCTGCTTTATGAAATATAGTTCTAATATTTGATGCTGTTCTATTTTTATTATCTGTTAATGCTTCTATTATTACTGCTACTTTTTCTGGTCCAAAGCCCTCATATCTTAAATTTTCAAAATTTAACTCGGTATTGACTGAAGATTTATTGATTGCTCTTTCTATATTTTCTTTGGGCATATTTGCTGATCTTGCAGCTTGAACAGCAGATCTTAATCTTGGATTCATTGATGGATCTTTATCCCCAAGTTTTGCTGCAACAGTAATTTCTTTTGACAATTTTGAAAAAATTTTAGATCTTTTCTTATCAGCTTTACCTTTTTTATGTTTTATTCCTGCCCAATGAGAATGCCCTGCCATAAACTAATTAAGTATTTTTTAGCTGACCTCCAAAAACATAACTTTCAATTTTATCTGCTAAACCAGTTTTTATATCACAATCAACAATAACTCCACTTAAAGTAGCGTCACCAGTTGCCGGATAATGTTTGGTCGACTCCTTTTTCATAAATCTGTTTAAAGAGTTATCTTTATTCATTCCGATAACTGAATCATAATCACCACACATACCTGCATCTGTTTGATACGCTGTCCCATTTTTCAAAATTCTCGCATCATTTGTAGGAATGTGTGTATGTGTTCCAACAACTAGAGTAGCTTTTCCATCAAAAAAATGCCCTATCGCATTTTTTTCACTCGTAATTTCTCCATGAAAATCAACAACTAGAAAATCATAATCTTCTTTAAGTTTATGCTCAGTTAAAAATTTTTCAGAAATCTCAAATACATCATCACATTTTTTCATAAAAACATTTCCCATTAAATTTAAAACACCAATTTTTAAATTTTTTTCATTTTGAAAAACTTCAAATCCTTTACCTGGTGCCGGCTCAAATAAATTTTTAGGGCGAAGTAACCTATTTTCTTTATCAATAAAGTTCATGATATCTTTTTGATCCCAAACGTGATTACCAGTAGTGATGACATCAACACCACATTTAAAAAAATCCTCACAGATTTCTTTTGTTAATCCAACACCTGCTTCAGATGCATTTTCTCCATTTACAATTATAAAATCAATTTTATTCAATTCTTTTTGGCTTAAAAGACTATTTAATATTTTTGAACAACCCGTATTGCCTACCACATCTCCTAAAAATAAAATTCTCATATAAAATTTTTATCTGTTACAATATAATCTAGTTTCATATCATATTTGTTAGTTGGTATTTTTTTTACTTTTTGAAAAGAATAAGCTAACCCAATTAATATAATTTTTTTGTTTTTTTTAACTTTTTTTATATATCTATCATAATAGCCACCTCCATAACCTATTCTATTTAAATGATTATCAAATGCTACAAGTGGTATCAAAAGAATATTTGGATAGATAATTTGATTTGATGTAGGTTCAGGTATTCCATATCTATTTATCGTAAGAGGCTCTTTGGTTGACCAGAATAAAAAATCCATTTCATTATTTTTTTTTATTTTTGGCAGTGATATTTGATAACCAAGTTTTTCAAGTTTATTTAGAATTTTAATTGTGTCAACTTCATAATTATATGGATAATAACCACCAATTATTTTTTTATTTACTTTATCTTTTTCTAAAATTTTCAAAATAAAACTAAAATTTATATTTAAACTTTTATTATTATTTAGTTTTCTAACTTTTAATAATTTTTTTCTGATTACTGATTTATTCACAATAATTTAATTAGATAAATTTTGTGAGTTTGCTTTTTCAACAAAACTTGAAATTTCATCGGCAGCTTCATCAATTAATTTTTCATAGCTTTTTTTATTTATTTCAATTTCGTTTTTCAATTTAAGATGATTTTTGTTTAACAAACTTATTTCCTGTTCTTTCTCATCTCTATACTCATAAATCAGAGACTTAAGTTCTCTAAATTTATTAGAGAGATCTTTTAATTCGTCTTTTTTTTGATCCACTTTTTTTTTAGTTTCATAATATTCATCCATTACTTTTACGGCAGTAATTAGTAAAAGTTTATTTTCCCCAAGATTTCCAAGATCATTTTTAAGATTATTAAATTTTTGATTAATTTGGATCAGTAATTCTTCTAATTGTTCTTCCTGGCCATCTTCGCAAGATAACAAAAATTCTTTACCATTGAATTTTATACTTACGTTTGCCATTTATCTACCTCTTCTAGTAAAATATCTGTTTCTTGATTTAATTCATCAATTTTTTGAGAAAACTCAATATGTTTTTTTTTTTCAGCTTTTTGTTGATTTTGTAATTCATCCAATTTTTTACTTAAATCGTTGTAATCGCTAATTAAATTTTTATATTTTTCCTCTATATCTTGTTTTTCAATTTCTAATTGATTTTTTTGGTTACTTAGATTCTCTATGTTTTTTTTTATGTCTGGGTTTTTTAAATTTAAGTTTTTTAATTTTGCTAACGCTGAATTAAGTTTTTTTTCTTTTTCGATTAAAGAATTCATATATATATTATTATATTATTAAATAGAATCTTCTTAGTCTAGACAGGATAATTGCTTGAGTAAACTTTATAAAGAATTGGCGAATTGTATTAGATTTTTGTCTATAGATGCAGTTCAAAAAGCTAATTCTGGACATCCAGGTATGCCTATGGGAATGGCTGATGTTGCAACTGTCCTTTTTAAAGATTTTTTAAACTTTAATCCTAAAAATCCAGACTGGATTAATAGAGATAGATTTGTTCTCTCAGCAGGGCACGGTTCTATGTTGCTTTACTCGCTCCTCTATCTAACAGGTTATAAAAGTATTTCTTTAAGAGAGATTAAAAAATTTAGACAACTAAATTCAATGTGTGCAGGTCACCCAGAATATCATCCCCACACTGGTATTGAAACTACAACAGGTCCTTTAGGACAAGGAATTTCTAACGCGGTTGGTTTTGCGATTTCAGAAGAAATTTTGAAAAAAAAATTTGGAAAGAATATTATCAATCATAAAACTTATGTTTTAGCAGGTGATGGTTGCTTAATGGAGGGCATAAGTCATGAGGCTTTAAGTCTTGCTGGACACCTAAAGCTTAAAAACCTGATATTACTTTTTGATAATAATTCAATTTCAATTGATGGTCCAACTAGCTTAGCAGTATCTGATAATCATGAAAAAAGATTTAAAAGTTATGGTTGGAATTATTTTAAAATTAATGGACATAATTATAAAGAAATATCAAAAGCTCTTGGCAAAGCACAAAAATCAAAAAAACCTGTAGCAATCTCTTGTAAAACAACAATTGGATATGGATCCCCAAATAAGAGTGGCAATGCATCATCTCATGGCAGTCCATTAGGCGAAGATGAAATAAGATTAGTCAGAAAAAAATTAAACTGGCCACACAATACTTTTGAAATTCCAAAAAACTTAATGGATGAATGGAGATCAATAGGTAAAAAAGCATCAATTAAAGCTGAAAAAAGTAAAAAAAAATTTTCATTAAAATTTAATCAAAACAGAAATAATATCAACGCTGCGATAGAAAAAGCAAAATCAGATTACTTAAAAAATTTACAACCAATAGCTACTAGAAAATGTTCAGAAAGATTTTTGGAAATTGCATCCAAACTTCCAAACTTAATTGGTGGATCAGCGGATTTAGCAGGATCAAATAATACCAAAACTAAAAATCATAAAATTATTCAATCAAATGATTTTTCAGGAAATTATATTCATTACGGGGTAAGAGAACACGCTATGTGTGGTATAATGAATGGTATCGCACTTCATAGTGAGCTTATTCCTTACGGTGGAACTTTTTTGATATTTAGCGATTACTGTAAACCATCAATAAGACTTGCAGCTATGATGAAAAAAAAAATTATTTATGTTTTTACACATGACTCAATCGGTCTCGGAGAAGATGGTCCAACCCATCAACCTATAGAACAATTGACTAGTTTACGGTCAATACCGAATTTAAATGTTTTTAGACCTTCAGACTTAATAGAAACTTTTGAGTGTTGGCAATTAGCATTAATGAGTAAAAGTTCACCAAGTGTATTAGCTCTAACAAGACAAAGCTTAAATCCAGTGCGTACAAAAAAAACATTAAAAAATCTTTCTATTACTGGCGCTTATGAGGTTTTAAGAACGAGTAGTAAAATAAGTGCAACAATTATAGCAACAGGATCCGAAACTAGTCTTGCAATAGATGTTAGTCATAAATTAGCCACAGATGGCATTTACTCAAAAGTAATATCAATGCCTTGCCAGGAATTATTTGATCAACAAAGTGAAGTCTACAAAAATAAAATTTTGAATGAAACCAAGCTTGTAATTTCTATAGAGGCCTCTGAAACTGATTATTGGAAAAAATATACTGGCAACAAAGGACTTAATTTTGGAATTGATGATTTTGGAAAAAGCGCACCTTATAGAGATATATATAGTCACTTTGGATTAAGTTCAGAGATTATAGTAAAAAAAATTAAAAAAAAATTATGACAATCAAAATAGGAATTAATGGAATGGGTAGAATAGGAAGAATGATTGTTCGATCAATTATCGAAAATAAAAATAAAAATATAGAAATTAAATACATCAATAATAGAACCAATTCTGAAACGTGCTCATCTCTTTTAAAATATGACTCTATTCATGGAAAATTTAATGCGGAAATAGATTTTGATGAAAATCATATTATTATCAATAAAAATAAAATTTCATTTGGCCAAGAAACAGATTTAAAGAATATCAAATGGAATAAATATGGTGTGGATTGTGTTTTAGAATGCACAGGTAAATTTAACTCAAAAGAAAAACTATTAACACATATTAATAATGGTGCAAAAAGAGTTCTAGTTTCTGCCCCGTGTAAAGATGCTGATAAAACTATTGTATTTGGAGTAAATGAAACTGAATTAAAAACAGAGGACAAGATTATATCTGCTGCTTCTTGCACAACAAATTGTCTTGCTCCTGTAGCTCATGTTTTAAACGAAAATTTTGAAATCGAAAAAGGGTTTATGACCACTATACATTCCTTTACAAGCGACCAAAGAATATTAGACAATTCTCATAAAGACCTGAGAAGAGCTAGATCAGCTAGCCAGTCTATTGTGCCAACCTCGTCAGGTGCATCTATAGCAATTGGTAAGATTATCCCTTCGCTGAAAGGTAAACTAGAGGGTGTGGCAATGAGAGTCCCTACACCGAATGTCTCATTAATTGAACTGGTCTTTTGTACAAAAAAAGACATTACTATTGAAAAGATTAATTTAGCATTCCAAAACTTCAGTAAAAAAAATAAAATTCTTGAAAGCACAAAAGAAAAACTTGTTTCAATTGACTTTAATCATAATCCTGCCTCTTCAATAGTAGATGAAAGCTTAACAAAAGTGGTGGGTAAAAATATGGGTAAAATTTCTGCCTGGTATGATAATGAATGGGGTTTTTCAAATAGAATGTGTGATATTGTAGAATATCTTCATAAGAATTCTTAATGAACAGTATTAAAGATCATGAAAATCTTGGTAGTAAGAGAGTTTTATTAAGATTAGATTTAAATGTCCCTATGAGAAATGGTGATATTACTGATGAAACAAGAATAATTAAAATTATTCCGATCCTAGAATTTTTAATAAAAAGAAACTCAAAAATTTTAATAATTTCTCACGTCGGACGTCCTAAAGGCAAATTAAATAAAGATCTTTCTCTCAAACCAATTTGTGAGTACCTAGAAAAAAAGATTAAAACAAAAATTAACTTTATAAATGAAGACATTCTAAAAATTAAAAGAGATGATTTATTTAAAGAACCTAAGGAGAAAGTTATCTTTTTTGAAAATATAAGATTTTATGCAGAAGAAGAGAAAAATGATTCAAATTTTTCAAAACATCTAGCTAGTTTTGCAGATTTATTTGTAAATGATGCTTTTTCTTGCTCTCACAGAACTCATGCCTCTGTGTGCAAAATTACAGAATTTCTACCATCATTTGCTGGATTACAATTAGAGACTGAGGTAAATGCTTTAAAAAAAGTTACTATTGAAATCAAAAAACCAATTACTTGCATAATTGGTGGATCTAAAATTTCTACAAAAATAGATGTAATCAAAAATTTGATACCTAAATTAAACAACATAATTTTTGTTGGGGGTATGGCCAACAATATTCTAAGCTTCAAAGGTTATAAGATTGGAAAATCAATTAATGAAGATAATTGTGAAATTATAATAAAAGAAATTTTTGAGATTTCAAAAAATCATTTTTGTGAAATTATTTATCCGGAAGATGTCTTAACTGGCAAAAGCACAGATGGGGTTGCTCAAACGAAGGATCTTGGGGACATAATAGATGATGATTTCATCTTAGACTTAGGACCAAAAACACTTAAAAAAATTAAGAATATTATTGAAAATAGTAAAACAGTTCTTTGGAATGGTCCTGCTGGTTATTTTGAAAATCCAAATTTTGCTAAAGGTAGCTTTGAGATTGCAAAAACAATTATTAGAAAGAATAAAGACAATTCAATCTATTCTGTGGTTGGTGGTGGAGATACAGTGGCGGTCGTCAATCAATTAAATGCAATCAAAAATTTTAATTTTGTTTCAACTGCTGGTGGTGCTTTTTTAGAATATCTTGAAGGAAAAGAACTTCCTGGTATAAAAGCTCTGAATTAAAATGTCAGAACTAAATAATATAGCATTAAAAATTTTAGAAAACGGCAAAGGAATTTTAGCTGCAGATGAAAGTACTGCAACAATGACTAAAAGATTGAACAGTGTAAATGTCCCTTCAACCCCAGAAAACAGATTGTCGTTCAGAGAAACACTTTTTAGTTCATCCTCAATGAACGAATGTATTGGAGGTGTAATTTTATATGATGAAACAATTAGACAAACATCATCAAAAAAAAATACAATTCCCGAATTAATTTCAAATACGGGCTCATTTCCTGGTATAAAGGTAGACACAGGGGCAAAAGTTTTAGCTGGCTCACCAGAAGAAAAGGTTACCGAAGGTCTTGATGGATTAAGAGATAGACTTAAAGAATATCATAAATTAGGTGCAAAATTTACAAAATGGAGAGGTGTTTATAATATATCTAAAAATTATCCAAGTAAACTCTCAATCCATTCTAATGCACATGCGTTGGCAAGATACTCTTCGCTAGTTCAAGAATGCAATATGGTTCCGATAGTTGAACCTGAAGTCTTAATGGAAGGTTATCATTCTGCCAAAGAATGTTTGAAAATAACTTCTGAAGTTATAAAAAAATGCTTTGAAGAACTTATTATACAAAAGGTGGATTTAAAGGGAATTATACTAAAGCCTAATATGATTTTGGCAGGAGATAAATCCAAAGAAAAAATTTCTAATGAGGAAGTCGCAAAATTAACATTGGAATGTTTAAAGACCTCTGTACCCTCAGATGTGCCAGGTATAGCTTTTTTATCTGGTGGTCAATCTGAAGTAGAAGCTACAGAAAATTTGAATTTGATTAACAAGCACAATAATACTAATTTTATAATGAGCTATTCTTATGGAAGGGCTCTTCAACAAAGTGCCTTGAAGCATTGGTCAAAAGATATTCATAATATTGAGGGTACCCAGAAGATTTTTAACCATCGAGCTGAAATGAATACATTGGCTGCTCAAGGAAAATGGTCAAAAGATCTTGAAATATAATAGAAAAAAATTTATCTACCTAATTTCACCACTGAAGATAAATAAAAATTTTTTCAAAGATTTGAATGAGGTTTTAAAACAAAAAAAAATAAAATTTTTTCAATTGAGACTCAAAAAAGAAGGTTTTAAAAAAAAATTAATAATTGGACGTAAAATTCAAAAAATATGTGACAAATTTGAAGTAAAATTTTTAATAAACGATGATGTGTATCTTGCCAAAAAATTAAATGCTGATGGATGTCACCTTGGTCAAAAAGATATGAATATTTTAGAAGCTAGAAAAATCATTGGAAAAAAAATAATTGGAATTACATGTCACAATTCAATTCAACTAGCAAAAAATGCGATAAAAAATAAAGCAGACTATTTAGCTTTTGGAGCATTTAATTCATCGAAAACAAAAAAAGTAAAATATAGAGCATCAATTAATCTACTTAAAAAGGCGAGAATGATGACAAAAACCCCAATTGTTGTAATCGGTGGCATTAACTCAAAGAATTATAAGAATCTTTTGTTGAATAAAGCAAACTTTTTAGCTATTTCAGGCTACATTTGGAAAAATAAAAAACTTAAACCAAAGAACGCTATTAAAAAATTTATATGAAAATTAATGCTGGTGAAATTAGAGTTGGAATGTTGCTGGAACATAAAGATGATTTATGGCAAGTTCTTAAAACTCAGCATGTAAAACCTGGTAAAGGTGGTGCGTTTGCACAAGTTGAAATGAAAAGTGTAAATAGGAATACAAAATTAAACGAGAGATTTAGATCAAGTGAGGCCATCGAAAAAGCATCTTTAGATGAAAATAAATACAATTTTTTATATGAAGATGAAAGCAATTATTTTTTTATGGAACCTAAATCTTTTGAACAAATAGAGATAAAAAAAGAGATAATCGGAGAAAAAGGTAAATTATTAAGTGAAAATTTAGAAGTTTCAGTTAGTTTCTACAAAGAGTCCCCAATCTTGGTAGATTTACCAAACCAAGTAACTTGTAAAATTGAGACAACAGACGCAGCTTTAAAAGGTCAAACAGTATCTTCATCTTACAAACCAGCCACTTTAGATAATGGGCTAAGTATACAGGTTCCTCCGTTTATAGAGTCCGGAGATGATATTATTTTAGATACTAGAAATTTAGAATACGTAAAAAAAATTTAATTAAATGAAATCTATTTCTCCAAATCTAAATGTAATGATTAAAGCAGGTATTAAGGCATCAAAAATTTTAATTAGAGATTTTGGTGAAATTGAAAAATTACAGGTATCAAAAAAAAGTCCAAAGGATTTTGTGACAAACTCAGATTTAAGAGTTGAAAAAATAATTTTAGATGAGTTAGAAAAGGCTAGACCAACTTACTCATTTATAAGTGAAGAAAAAGGTATCAAAAAAAATAAGGATACAAAAAATACTTGGATAATAGACCCCATTGATGGTACTGTAAATTTTCTCCATGGTGTGCCTCATTTTGCAATTTCAATTGCGCTAAAAACAAATGATGAGATCGTTTCAGGTTTAATTTATGATCCAATAAAAGATGAAATGTTTTTTGCTGAAAAAAATAATGGTGCTTACTATAATAACCAAAGAATTAGAGTTTCAAATAAAAATAAAATTAACGATTGCTTGTTTGCAATAGGCAATCATTTAAAAAATAGACCAGATTTTCCTAGTAGAAAATCAGGTGTTGCTGCTCTCGACATGGCCTATGTCGCCTCTGGCAGATACGATGGATGTTTCTTAAAAAATCTTCATTTATGGGATATTGCTGCAGGTATAATTTTAATCAAAGAGGCAGGAGGCATAATTAATGAGATTGACTTAGACAAAATCGATGAAATAAATGTCATTGCATCCAATCAGGATATTAACCATAAATTTCTGGAAAATGTAATCAACTTTTAATTGTTTTAAAAAAATCTTTTGTTATAAATCTCGAAATGAAAAAAAATATTCATCCTAAGTACCACAAAATCAAAGTCGAGATGACTGATGGAACTCAATTTGAGACTAAATCAACATGGGGTTCTGAGGGGGATTTATTAAGATTAGAAATAGATCCGAAATCGCATTCTGCTTGGACAGGTGGTAAACAAAAATTGATGGATAAAGGCAGAATAAGTAAATTTAATAAAAAATTTCAAAATTTCAAAACAGATAAAAAAAACTAAATGTCTAATGCACCTTTAATGCCAATGGCAACAGCTGTATGGCTTGTTGAAAACACAACTTTAACTTTTAAACAAATAGCAGATTTTTGCAAGTTACATGAAGTTGAAGTACAAGGTATTGCGGACGGTGAGGTTGCCAAAGGTATAAAAGCTTACAATCCTATAATATCTGGCCAACTTTCAAGGGAAGAAATTGAACAATCATCTAAAGATGAAAATAGGCCTTTAGAGATTAAAGGGTCTGATATTGAAATTTCAAACATCGAAAAAAAAATTAAAAGA
>CABYHH010000003.1 GCA_902518835.1 uncultured Pelagibacteraceae bacterium | reverse complement strand
TTTTAAAACTATTAAATGAACCAAAACTAAAGATTTTGCTAGTTTGATACGGCAACTCATTTACTTTTGGCAAATTTACAGGTTTTGTCATGGCATTCCATATATTAGGTAAATATATTATTTTTTCTTTATAAAGAGACTGTTCACTTTTTTTAATTAGATTTTTATCTGCAATAATATAATCCATATTATCAATGCCTAATGAGTTATTATAACCACACCAGCCAATTTGTACTTTTGCTGATCTAGCAGCTAAAATATTCACTCTATTTCCATAAGTGAACCCATTTAAATCTATTAATATATCTAAATTAAGCGATCTAACTAAAGTAATTAAATCCTCGTCTTTTGTATCAATAATATCAAACCACTCATCAAAGTTTTTTTTATAGAAACCTGTTATTTTTTCGTGATGTCTATTAATTTCTAAGTTACTCAAAGCAACTAAATGAAATTCATTTTTATTTATTTTTGAAATAACATCTTTTAGAAAAAAATTAACCGAATGCTGTCTAAAGTCTCCAGATAGAAAACCAATTTTAATCTTATCATTTTTAAAATCTTTTTTTGAGTATTCTTTAAATTTTGAATATTTATTAAAAGTTTCTCCCAATTTGCTGGCCTCTGTAAAATAATCTTTTTGAGTAATTCCAGATGGATAATTCATACAAGCCAAATATGTTAATCTCCCGCCGTCGATTGTTGAACTTGGATTTAAGCTTATTAGCTCTTTGAAAAATTTAACAGAGAGATCGAGATTTCCTAGAAAAAAATGAACTCTTGCCAAACCTTCTACCACTTTAAGATCTTTCTCTTTTAATCTGTACTTATCGTTTAAATGTGGAAGAACATAACTCGCTACTTCGGCTTTTAAACTAGAAAGTATTAAGTTATAAAAAGCTTCTAAATTTGACTTATCTTTTGAATAAATTTTCTCAAAAATAATTGTTGATTTAAAATAATCATCTTTTTTTGAATTTGGGTTCAAAACTTTTGAGCTCGCATAACCCATTAATAAATATTTTGGAAGATCGTCTAAACTGCCTAGCTTTTCTACAAATGACTCGAATTTTGAATAATTTTTTTGCTCAAATAATCTTTTGAGTTTAATTTTTTGATCTTTATTAAGATCAATAGTCATTTTAAGCAGGTTTGTTCATCGAATTAAAAAATTCAGAATTGTTTTTTGTATTTTTCAATTTTGAATTAATAAATTCAATAGCATCCATTGTGCCCATTGGGGCAATTATTCTTCTTAAAACATTCATTTTCTGAAGATCATTTTTATCAAATAACAACTCTTCTCTTCTTGTGCCTGATTTTGTAATATCTATAGCAGGGTAAATTCTCTTATCAGCAATCTTTCTGTCTAAAACTGTTTCACTATTACCAGTTCCCTTAAACTCTTCAAAAATTACCTCATCCATTCTACTACCTGTGTCTATCAAGGCAGTTGAAATAATTGTTAAAGAACCTCCCTCTTCTATATTTCTTGCAGCACCGAAAAATCTCTTCGGTCTCTGAAGTGCATTTGCATCAACACCACCTGTAAGAACCTTACCAGAACTAGGTATAACAGCATTATATGCTCTACCCAGTCTTGTTATAGAGTCCAACAAGATAACAACATCTTTCTTATGCTCAGTTAATCTTTTAGCTTTTTCAATTACCATTTCTGCAACGGCCACATGCCGTTGGGCCGGTTCATCAAAAGTTGAACTTATAACTTCACCTTTAACTGTTCTTTGCATGTCGGTTACCTCTTCAGGTCTCTCATCAATTAACAAAACTATTAAATAACATTCAGGATAATTTTTTGCTATTGAATTTGCAATACTTTGTAAAATCATTGTTTTTCCTGCTTTTGGTGGTGAAATTATTATTGATCTTTGTCCTTTGCCAATTGGACTTACTAAATCTATCAATCTAGGAGTGAGATCTGGTTTTTTTTCAGTCTTTACTATCTCTACTTCCATAACAAGTTGCTTGTCTGGATAAAGAGGTGTTAGGTTGTCAAATGCGATTTTATGTCTAGACTTATCAGGCTCCTCAAAGTTGATTTTACTTACTTGCAATAAAGCAAAATATCTTTCACCTTCTTTTGGCGCTCTGACCGGTCCCTCTACTGTATCCCCAGTTCTCAAACCAAATTTTCTTATTTGACTAGGACTTACATAGATATCATCGGGTCCAGGAAGGTAATTAGACTCCATTGCTCTTAAGAAACCAAATCCGTCTTGCAACAATTGTAAAACTCCTGCACCAGTGATTTCCTCTTTCTCAGCAACTTTTTTTAAAATAGCAAAAAGAATTTCTTGCTTTCTTAAAGTGCTAGCATTTTCTATACCAAGTTCCTCTGCCTGGGTAATAAGTTGTTCAGATGATTTAAGTTTTAGTTCTTGAATGTTCATGATTTAAGATTATTAAGGACTTAATAATAGAGCTAATATATATATTATTTAAAAATATTCAACCCTAGATAGGTTTTAAAACCACCACAAATACTATTAAAATCAACAATATAGTCGGAATTTCATTAATAAAACGATAAAATTTGTGTGAATGTTTATTCATATCATTGCGAAAGTAATTTAGAACCCTTCCAAGATAAAAATGGTATATAGTCAGTATAACTACAAAAAGTAATTTTAAAATCATCCAAGTTTGACCTAATTGTTGAAAACCAATCTCATGCACCAATAACAATCCAAATAACCAAGATAAAACCATAGCTGGGTTCATAATATAAAGAAACAATTTTCTTTCCATGATCTTGAAAACCTCTGAGACTGTTTTTTCTGAATTATTTTGAGCGTGATAAACAAATATTCTTGGCAGATACAATAAACCAGCCATCCAAGAAATGACAGAAATCAAATGTAAAGCTTTAAAAATTAGATAAGTATTCATTTATCTAATATTTTCTTGTATTAATGATTTTAGTAAAACGATGTGGTCATCATTATCATTTAAACAAGGAACCATATCAAAGTTTTCCCCTCCTGAATTTATGAAGCTTTCTTTTCCTTGTATTAATATTTCCTCTAAAGTTTCTACACAATCTGAAGAAAAGCCGGGGCATATAGTTAAAACATTTTTTTTTCCTTCCTTTGGCAAAGTTTCTAGTGTTTTATCAGTATAAGGCTTGAGCCATTCTTGAGGTCCAAACCTAGATTGAAACGTTGTTTTAATTTCAAAAGAGTTTAGCTTTTCAGAAACTAATCTTGTAGTTTTATGACAATAGCAATGATAGGGATCTCCTTTATCAAAATATTTTTTTGGAATTCCATGATAAGAAGCAATTATTAAATCTGGTTTCCAACTAATTTCCTTAATCTTTTTATTTATAGAATTTACTAATGCATCTATATATAAGGGGTTAGATTCATAATGTGGAATTATCTTTAAAGAAGGTTGCCATCTCATTTTCATTAGAGTTCTATAAACCTCGTCACACACAGTTGCTGTGGTAGCTGCTGCATATTGTGGGTAAAGAGGCAAGATTACTAAGTTTTCGCATCCCTTATCATGAAGTTTAATAATTTTACTCTTTATACTTGGATTTCCATATCTCATTGCAAAATCAATAATTAAATTTTCTGATGATATGGAATTGGCTATTTTTTCAGATTGTTTTTTGGTGTAATGTAATAACGGCGAGATATTTTTTTCTTTCATCCATATTTCTTTATAGGCTTTTGCAGTCTTGGAGGGTCTTAAATTTAGAATGAAAATATTCAAAATTATTTGCCAAACAACAGGGTTAACTTCTATAACTCTTCTGTCTGACAAAAACTCTTTAAGATATTTTCTAATGTCAAACCAGCCTGTAGAGTCCGGTGTTCCTAAATTAATAACTAAAACTCCAGTTTTTCCAAATTTTATGGGTGGGTGATCTAATTTATCATTCATCAATAATCTTTCACAGTTTTTACTAAATAATCCATCATATCGGGATTAGTTTCTGGTAAAACACCATGTCCTAAATTAAATATATATGGATGATCTTTAAAAATATCTAAATACTTTTTTGCTTCTTTTTTTAAATTTTCTTTATCTGTTAATAAGATTTTAGGATCCATTCCACCTTGTACTGGAATTTTAATATTTCTTTCAATCTGGATAGGATCAACCTCATAATCTATACAAATGACATCAGGTTTTACAATATCGCAATAATTTTTATAATCTTTAATACCTCTTGGAAAACAAACAACTGGAATATTTAAAGATTTTACAAACTCTACCAGGGGAATTGTTGGATTATAAACATAACTATCTAAATCTTTTGCAGGTAATAGTCCAGCCCAACTATCAAAAATTTGAATAACATTAGCACCATTGTCTATTTGATTTTTAATATGAATTTTTACAAATTTTTCTATTATTTTAAGTATTCTTTTCAACTTGTGTTCGTCTTCGAAAAAGTTATCTAGAAGCTTAAGTTTAGGTGACTGTTTATTAACCATGTAGACCAACAATGTCCATGGAGCTCCTACAAATCCTATGGTGGTCTTATTATCTGTTAGTTGGTTTTTACTTACTAATTCAATTGCCTTGTAAACCGGATTGACTTTTTTAATAAAATCTTTTTCTTCCAAACTAGAAATTAGATCTAAATTTAATTCACCTAGCAAAGGTCCAAAATTTTTTTTAAAATTAACTTCTTGATTAAGTCCATGTGGAATCATCAGAATATCAGAGAAAATTATAGCTGCATCTAATTGGAATCTTTTAAGTGGTTGAAGAGTAATTTCTGTAGATAACTCATGATTTAAACATAATTTAATAAAGTCAGTATTTTTTTCTCTGATTTTTCTAAATTCAGGCAAATATCTACCTGCTTGTCTCATTATCCAGATAGGATTTATGTCAGTTTTATTTTCAATTATTACTTTATTGATTGGTGTCATAATAATAACTTATAATATTTAATTGTATTATTAGTATATTGTGTGAATTATGATGATTAAATTTTATTAACATTTTATAAACTATTAATTAACATTTAGATCATAAAAAAATCTTTAATATATAAGAAAAATTGAAGCTAATTAACAAAATTACGGATTTCCTTTACAATTTTATACATATATCTAAAAATGTTAATAAAAGCCGAGTTTTACAACATAAATTAAAGAATTTTACATTAAGTAAATATAAATTAAATAATAAAAAATTATTAACAGTTTATACATGAACGATACATATCAAGTTTATTTAATTTCTGACTCCACAGGTGAAACTCTTGATAGGATTTTTACAGCTATCAAAGCTCAGTTTAAAAATATCAATTATAAAATACATACTTATTCATTTACTAGAACTGAAAATCAAATTCTCAAAATTTTAGCTGACGCCGAAAAATATTCTAGTGCAGTTATATTGTATTCTATTGTTGATAGTAATTTGGCAAAACATTTAGCAAATACTAGTAGTAAAAAAAAAATTCCATGTTTTGGAGTTCTCGGAGACTTGATATTAAGCTTTTCAAAACTATTAAACCAAAAAGCTTCACATGAACCAAGTGGTCAATACGCTTTAAATGAAGAGTACTATAAAAGAATTGAAGCCATACAATTTACAATGAATCATGATGATGGAAATCTTGTTAAAGAAATTAATAAATCTGATATAATTTTATTAGGTGTAAGCAGAACTAGCAAAACACCCACTGCAATATATTTAGCTAACAAAGGTTTTAAGACTTCCAATATTCCTTTAGTAAATGAAAGATCAATTCCCCAATTTTTAAGAAAAAACCCTAAAAGTTATTGCATTGTCGGACTAAACACAGAACCAGAAAGATTAGCTGATATCAGAAAAAATAGGCTTAGTTCGTTAAGGGAAAATACTGGTGGCTCTTATACGAATTTAGAAATGATAACAAAAGAAGTAAATGATGCAAAAAATACATTTAGAAAATACAATTGGCCAATAATTGATGTTACCAGAAAGTCTGTTGAAGAAACAGCTGCTTCGGTAATAAAAATTTATGAGATATATAAAAAAAATGATTAAACTAATATTAGCGTCTAAAAGCAAGGTAAGAAAAGAGATACTTGACAAAAATAATATTGAAAACGATGTAGAACCATCAAATATCGATGAAGAAATTATAAAAAATAGCTTACTCAAAGAAAAAGCCACACCTGAAATGATTTCGAAAAATTTAGCTGAAATAAAAGCAAACAAGATAAGTTTAAAAAATATTGATAAATTAGTGTTGGGCGCTGATAGCGTAATAGATTTGGATGGAGAACTAATATCAAAACCTGAAAATAGGATAGAGGCATTAGAGATATTAAAGAAATTGAATGGAAAGAAACACAATCTTGTTAGTTCTGTATGTATATCAAAAAATGGTTCTATGCTTTGGAATTATAGTGATAAGGCATACTTAACAATGAAAGACCTAAGTGAAAATGATCTTAAAAATTATCTTTCAAAAATATCTGATAAATCTTTATACGCTTATAATGTATATCAAATTGAAGGAGAAGGTAGAAAATTGTTTTCAAATGTAGAAGGAGATACAAATACTATAATGGGACTTCCAATAAATAAAATTAAAGAATATCTAAATAATTATAAATGAAAAAATACTTAGTAATTGGGAAACCGATAAAACATTCGCAATCACCATTACTTCATAATTTTTGGCTAAAAAAAAATAATATTAATGCAATTTATGAAAAAGAAGAGTATGAACCCTCAAAGTTAGAAACGTTAATTTCTAAAATAAGAGAAGAAAAAATAAATGGTATAAATGTAACGGTTCCATTTAAAGAAAAAATAATTCCATTTTTAGATGAATTAAGCCCTGAAGCTGAAATCACCCAATCTGTAAATACTATATACTTTAACAAAAAATCTGTTGTTGGGCATAATACTGATATCTTCGGATTTGAGACTGCTATTAAAGATACTAAATACGACATTGAAAATAAAAAAATTTTAATTCTTGGCGCAGGGGGGGTGGTGCCCTCAATAATTTTTGCTTTAAATAAAATGAAAGTTTCAAAAATAATGCTTAGTAACAGAACTAAAAATAAAGCTGAAAGGTTAAAAAAATTATCTAGCAATTTAAAAGTGATCGATTGGGGTGAAATACCAGACTTCGATATGATTATTAATGCTACAAGCTTAGGCTTGAATAAAGAAGATAAAATTATTATAGATTTTTCTAAAATTAAAAAAGATAAATTATTTTTCGATATAATTTATAATCCAGGTGAAACAAACTTTTTAACTGAAGCAAAAAACAATGGAAATATTGTAGAAAATGGGAAAAAAATGTTTATTTATCAAGCACTAGCATCTTTTAAAATTTGGCATGGAGTCCAACCGGAAATAAATGACGATATAATTAAACTTTTGGACTAATGAAAAGAATAGGAATTTTAGGGGATATAGGTGCCGGGAAAACGTACATAGCAAAGAGCTTCGGTTTTCCTGTATTCGACGCAGATAAAGAAGTAGGAAAATTATATAGAAATAATAAAAAGATTTTTAAAAAACTTCAAAAAGCTTTACCAAGACATATATTTTCATTCCCAATTGAAAAAAATGAAATCTCAAAAGCAATATTAATTAAAAATTCTAATCTAAAAAAAATTATAAATGTTGTTCATTTTGAAATTAGAAAAAAAATGAATTTATTTTTAAAAAAAAACAGACATAGGAAATATGTAATTTTAGATATACCTCTTTTGTTAGAAAATAATCTAAATAAAAAAAAAGATATTCTAATATTTATTCAATCTAAGAGATCTAAAATTTTGTCAAACTTAAAAAAAAGAAAAAATTTTAACAAAAGATTAATGAACAGATTCAGAAATATTCAACTTCCACTTGATTATAAGAAAAAAAAATCACATTTCATTATTAAAAATAATTTTACTAATAAATCCGTAAAAAAAGAGATAAGATATATTTTAAAAAAAATTCTTTAAATGAAAGAAATAGTATTAGATACAGAAACCACTGGTTTATCTGTTAAGGATGGTCATAGAATTGTTGAAATAGGCTGTATTGAACTAGAAAACTTAATACCTACGAAGAACAATTTTCATCAATATTTAAATCCTGAAAGAAAAGTTTCTGAGAAAGCGTTTGAAGTTCACGGCTATTCAGATGAATTTTTATCAAAAAAAAAAAAATTTCTTGATATTGTTGATGATTTTTTGAATTTTATACATAATAAAAAATTAATTATCCATAATGCAGAATTTGATTTATCTCATTTAAACAATGAATTGAGGATTTTAGGTAAAAAACCAATTAATAATGAAATTGTTGATACGTTAGTTCTAGCAAGAAATAAATATCCTGGATCTTCATCAAGTTTAGATGCTTTATGTAAAAGATATAGAATTGATAATTCAAAAAGAAAACTTCATACTGCATTAATTGACTGTGACCTATTAGCTAAAGTATACATAAATTTAATTGATCAAAAAGAGCCAACACTAAATTTTACAAGTCGAGATGAAAAACTAAAAGAGGAAAATTATAATAAAGATTCTTATTTTAAAAAAATTGTTGAAATAACAAGTAAAGAACTAAATGATCACAAAGTTTATTTAAAAAATAATTTTAAAAAAAATTACTTTAGTTAAATCTTTCATTGTATAATTTGTAGAAATCGATTTTTTTTTCTAATTTTATGTTTGGATGGCCTGAATTGTTTAATAAACTTAAAAAAGATTTCTCTAATTCTGGATAAATTTTTGTTGGAATATCACACAATATTATTTTTTCTAAGTCTTTTTTTTCCTTTACATCTTCATTTACTTTTATAACTGTCGTATAAATAATTTCGTAATATGATTTTTTCTCATTAGGCTCTTTGTCTTCAAACTTTAAACTTGTGTTGACTTCTATAAGTTTATTTTTTAAAGCTTTTGAACTTATATCTATATTTAATTGATATTTAGAAATATTATCTTTTACAAAAAGATACGTTTCTACATCTGGAGTTTCACTTGAAGCGTCTTTAATAAATTTTGCTAAAATTTTAAATTTTTCTGTCATTGTCATCGTCTATATCTTCAAACTCGCCTTCTATAAATTTATTTTTTTTATTCTCTCTCTTTTCAAATTTTCTTGAAACTTTTCTGAAAATTAATTTCCTTGTTAAAGGAAATATAATTAGAAAACCCAAGATATCAGTTGCAAAACCAGGTATAATTAAAAGCAGAGCCCCAAATGCTATTGCTGCTCCTGAAATCATTTCATAAGCAGGAATTTCATTTTTAACCATCTGAGAAAACCCTGATTTTAAAGTGTTTAGTCCCTCGTATCTTGCATAAATTATGCCCGTTAAAGCCGTTAAGAAGATTAATAATATTGTATTAAATGCACCAATTTTAGCTCCAATTTTTATAAATAGATATATTTCTATAATTGGAACTAAAATAATTGATAAAATTGCTGTGTTCATTTGTCTTTAATGTAATTGTTGGTTGAAATATATCAACATAGTAATTACTATTAACCAATGAATTATAGTTTTGAGTATATTGATATAATATTATTAGCAATGATTGCTGGTTTTATTTTCTTAAGATTAAGAGGAATTCTTGGAAAAAAAACAGGTTTTGAGGGAAAACCTCCACCACAATTTCAAGAAATATTAAAAAATGTCCAGATAGATAAAAAATTTAAGAAAGGCAATGATTTTGATGATTTTGCAAAAAAAGAATTTCTGACAGGAGCAAAGATTGCCTACGAGACAATTATAACTGATTTTAGTGATAATGATAATAAATTGACTACTAGTAAACCATTGTTAAGTAAAAAAATTTTTGATCAATTTAATCAAGCTCTCACAGAGAGGGATCAGAGAGGACATTTTGCAGAAATAACATTTATTGGCATCAATTCAGCAAACATAAAAGAACACAAAAAAATAGATAGTATTTTACAAGTGACTGTTGATTTTGTTGGTGAAGTTATTACTTGCATTAGGGATAAAAATAAAAAAATAATTTCAGGGCATCCGGAAAAAATTAAGAAAATATATGATACTTGGGTTTTTTCAAGAGACACAAGATCCAACAATCCTAACTGGCAGCTAGTTGATACACTAACTTAATTGAACAGCAAGATTTCAGATAAAGATAAAAAAGATTGGGAAAATTTTCTTTCGAAAGAAGATCGGTTACCTAATAAAGATTTAAAACAAACTAAAAAAATTTCACCTTCTTCAACAACATGTGATCTTCATGGATACTCATTGGATAAAGCAAATGAAAGAATTAGGGAGCTTATAAATCATGCATATAATAACGGCATTAAAAAAATATTGATTATCACCGGGAAAGGTTTGCATTCTGATAACGAGAAAAATCCCTATATTTCAAAAGATCTTGGTATTTTGAAAAATTCTGTACCTAATTATATAAAGTCTAATCTAGAGTTAATGAAGTTAGTTCAGGAAATTAAAGAAGCAGATAATAACGATGGTGGTAGTGGGGCTTTTTATATATTTTTAAAGAAAAAATTATAAAATAAACTTAGATAGATCAGTATCTTTGATTAAATTATCTAAGTTTTTATCAATATAATTTTGATCAATAACAATTTTTTCACCAGCTCTGTCAGTAGCTGTAAAACTTATTTCATCCAAAATTTTTTCAATTATAGTGTGCAGTCTTCTTGCACCAATATTCTCAACTGTTGCATTCACCTCTGACGCTACTTTGGCAATTTTATCTATCCCATCTTCTGAGAACTCAAGATCTACATTTTCTGTTTTTAACAAAGCAACATATTGTTTGATTAAACTAAAATCTGGTTCTTTTAATATTCTTTTAAAATCTTTACTAGTTAAAGCCTCTAGCTCAACTCTAATCGGTAATCTTCCTTGTAGCTCTGGGAGTAAATCTGATGGTTTTGCAAGCTGAAAAGCACCGGAAGCAATAAATAAAATATGATCAGTTTTTATTGGTCCATATTTTGTGTTTACAGTTGTTCCTTCAATTAATGGTAACAAGTCTCTTTGCACCCCTTCTCTAGATACATCACCCCCAACTCTGTCAGTTCTTCCGGAAATTTTATCTATTTCATCCAAAAATACGATCCCATTATTCTCAGTTGATATTTTTGCAGCTTTTATAATTTTATCTTGCTCAATTAATTTATCAGATTCATCATTTATTAAAATTTCATGCGATTCTTTTACGCTCATTTTTTTCTTTTTTTCTTTTGCTCCCATTGATTTACCAAGCATTTCACCAATGTTTATCATACCTACATTTGCTCCTGGCATACCAGGGATCTCAAATGAAGTACTGTTACCTGAGTCGCTAACTGCTATCTCAATTTCATTATCATCTAAATCACCATTTCTTAGTCTTTTCCTAAAACTCTCTCGTGTAGCTAAACTTGCTTTTTTTCCAACCAAAGCATCTAAAACTTTTTCTTCAGCTAACTTTTGTGCTTGAGCGTAAACTTCCTTTCTTTTTTTCACTCTTTCCATTGAAATTGCAATTTCAACTAAGTCCCTGACGATTTGTTCTACATCTCTACCTACATAACCAACTTCTGTAAATCTTGTAGCTTCAACTTTTACGAATGGAGCTTCAGCTAGCTTAGATAATCTTCTTGAAATCTCAGTTTTACCCACTCCTGTTGGACCAATCATGAGAATATTTTTTGGTAAAACTTCATTTTTCATTTCACCTTTTAAAGCTTGTCTTCTCCACCTATTTCTTAAAGCCACAGCCACAGCTTTTTTAGCTTTATTTTGACCAACAACAAATCTATCTAGCTCAGAAACTATCTCTCTCGGTGATAACGAACTTACTAAAGACTCATTTTCATCATTTTTTTTATCCTTAGGCACTAAGGGAGTGACGTTATTTTTTTCCATTATATTTTTTCTATTTTAATATTATTATTAGTGAAGACACAAATTTCTGAAGCAACTTCAATTGCTTTCTTTGCAACTTGTTCGGCATTCATATCGGTACCCATTAAAACTTTTCCAGCAGCTAAAGCATAATTACCACCCGAACCTATTCCAATTACATCACCTTCAGGCTCTAGCACATCTCCAGTTCCTGAGATGATATAACTATTTTCTTTATCGCCTATAGCCATTAATGCTTCAAGTCTTCTTAAATATTTATCTGTTCGCCAATCTTTAGCTAACTCGACTGCAGCTCTAGATAAATTGCCTGCATGTTTTTCTATTTTAGCTTCTAATCTCTCAAACAAAGTCAAAGCATCAGCAGTAGACCCCGCAAAACCCGCTACAACATCTCTTTTTTCTATTTTTCTAACTTTTGAAGCTGTGCTTTTCACAACCGTATTGCCCATACTTACCTGGCCATCACCTGCAACTACCACTTCATTGTTTTTTCTCACTAGTACAATTGTTGTCATATCTAATAAATGGTAATTATTTTTGATACTTCAAGTGTTCATACTCATATTGATATAGTGAGATTATGTATGTATACCATTAAAATTATATGGCTAGAAAAGGAAAAGTATCTCGAAAAACAAAAGAGACACGTATCGATGTTGAGGTCAACATTGATGGCAAAGGTAAGTACCAAATTGACACTGGGATAGGTTTTTTAGATCACATGTTAGAGCAATTATCAAAGCATTCTTTAATAGACATAAAAGTTAAAGCGAAGGGAGATACTCATATAGATCTTCATCACACCACAGAGGACACTGGTATTGCTATAGGAGAAGCTTTAAAAAAAGCAGCTAAAAAATTTGTAGGTATAAAAAGATACGCCCATACAATTATTCCAATGGATGAAACATTAACAAGAGTAGCATTAGATGTTTCTAACAGACCTTATTTAATCTGGAATGTGAAATTAAAAGTGGAGAGACTAGGTGAAATGGATACAGAACTATTCAAAGAGTGGTTTCAAGCCTTTTCACAATCCGCGGGCATTACATTGCATGTCGAAAATATTTATGGTGATAACAGTCACCACATAATCGAATCTTGCTATAAAGCTTTAGCAAGATCTTTAAGAGCTGCATTAGAGATGGATCCAAGAAATAAAAAGAATATTCCATCCACTAAAGGCTCATTATAAGTTTAATGAACGTTACAATTGTTGATTATAATTCGGGCAATATAAGCTCGGTAATAAACTCTTTTAAGGAAGTTGCTAAAGATAAAGTAAATATCGAGGTAACATCAAATTTAAACAAGATTAAATCTTCAGACAAAGTTGTTTTACCAGGGCAGGGCTCGTTTAAGAGTTGCGTAGAAGCTTTAAAAAAAATTGATGGCCTTATTGACACACTTAATGAATTTGCAATTACTAATAAAAAACCACTGCTGGGAATTTGTGTTGGCTTACAAATGTTTGCTGATATTGGATATGAAGAAACTGAAACTAAAGGATTGGGATGGATTTCGGGAAAAGTTTTAAAAATAGATAATCAAAATGGAAAATTTAAACTTCCTCATATTGGTTGGAATGAAATCAATATCATCAAGGATAGTAAAATTTTTAAAGATATAAAAAATAATTCTCATATGTATTTTGTTCATAGTTATGAATTTATTCCAGAAGATAAAAAAGTGATTTCAGCAACGACGGATTATTCATCAAAAATTGTTTGCTCCATTGAAAAAGAAAATATTTTTGGAACTCAATTTCATCCAGAAAAGAGTGATAAAATTGGTTTAAATCTAATTCAAAATTTTTTAAATTTAAAATAGTGAAAATATTTCCAGCCATAGATATTAAGGATAAAAAGTGTGTAAGACTAATCAAAGGAGACTTTGAAAATGAAACTGAGTACGAAATGTCTCCAGTTGAGCAAGCAGGCAAATATAAAGATCATGGTTTTAAAAATCTGCATATTGTTGATTTAGATGGAGCTTTAATTGGTGAAACAGTTAATCAAGATATTATTCAAGAGATAGTTATTAAATTTAATCTTAAAGTTGAGATAGGTGGTGGTATCAGAAATTTTGATAGTGTTCAAAAATATATCGATGCCGGTGTTGAGAAAGTAATTTTAGGAAGCGCTGCCATAAAAGATAAAAAATTTTTAAAAGAAGCATGTAAAAAATTTCCTAATAAAATTGCTTTAGGTTTAGATGCTAAAGATGGATATTTGTCAGTATCTGGATGGAAAGAAAACTCTAATCAATTAACTTTAGATTATTTGAAGGAAGTAAACGATTATGGTGTCAGTAGATTAATTTTTACAGATATTAATCGGGATGGTATGAAACAAAGTCCGAATTTTAATGAAACTTTAAAAGTCGCTGAAATATCAAATTGTCCTGTGATTATTTCTGGTGGAGTTGCATCAATAGGTGACATTAAAAAAGCAAAGAATTTAAAAAATGTCGAAGGTATAATAGTTGGTAAAGCTATTTATGATGGTGATATTAAATTAGAGGAGTTGGCAAAGGAAGATGCTTAAAAATAGAATAATTCCTTGTTTAGACGTTAAGAACGGCCGTGTCGTTAAAGGTATAAACTTTGTTGACTTAAAAGATGCTGGTGATCCAGTTGAACAAGCAAAAATTTATAGCGATGGTGGAGCAGATGAAATTTGTTTCTTAGATATAACTGCTTCTAACGAAAATAGAGATATTATTTATGATGTTGTAGAAAAAACCTCAAAGAAATGTTTTGTACCTTTGACTGTAGGGGGTGGAATTAGGAGTGTAGAGGATATAAATAGACTTCTTAACTGTGGCGCCGACAAAGTCTCAATAAATACTGCAGCAGTTGAAAATTCAAAAGTTGTTATTGATAGTTCAAAAAAATTTGGTTCTCAGTGTATTGTGGTTGCAATCGATGCAAAGAAAAATGGGGATAAGTGGGAAGTGTTTACTCACGGAGGACGGAACAATAGTGGTATAGATGCACTGGAGTATGTGAAACAAATGCAGGAAAATGGCGCTGGAGAACTGCTCGTAACATCAATGGATAGAGATGGTACACAAGTTGGTTATGATATTGATTTAATGTCAAAGATTTCTTCAAAAGTAAATATTCCAGTAATTGCATCAGGTGGTGTGGGTAATTTAGATCATTTAGTTGAAGGTATTAAATTGGGTAAAGCTAGCGCTGTTCTAGCTGCATCAATATTTCATTATGGAAAATATTCAGTAAAAGAGGCTAAGGAATATTTGGACTCAAAAGGAATTCCTGTTAGAATTTAAAAATGTTAACCACATTAGAAAGTCTTTTCAATCTTGCAAGAGAAAGAAAAAAAAATCCAGTAGAAGGCTCTTATACAAATAAATTATTAAGTGATAAATCTTTTAGTAAAGAAAAAGTTGTAGAGGAAATAAATGAATTAATCGAGTCTGTTGAAAAAAATTCAAATAAAATTCATGAAGCAGCAGACGTATTTTATCATCTAATTATGTTCTTAGAAGCCAATAATATTAAAATTGAGCAAATAGAGCAGGAGCTGGAAAAAAGAAAGAAATTTTAGTGAGTAAATTCAAAGTGATAATTGCATTAATATTATGTTTTGTTGTTTACAAAGGATATGTAGCTTTTACAGAATTTGAAATTGGTGTCTCAGATAGAGTAGCAAAAATTGAAGAACAAGCAGATTTTGAAAAACAAGATGATGTAATAGCATTGATGATGTATTTAGGAGATCCGCCTGAATTAATCGAACATTTACTTGTTTCAAATAAATCAAAATGTTTAGAAATGAAACTCATTGCTGAAGAAACATCTTTTGCTTACTATGAATGTGCAAAAGTTGATGCTATTGTCAAAGGTAATAAAATAATTAAGATAAACAGAGAGTTAGAAGTTCTTTAATGATTTATGATGAAAATAATATTTTTGCTAAAATTTTAAGAGGTGAGATTCCTTGTAAAAAAATATATGAAAATGATTTTGTTTTATCTTTCTATGATATCAACCCACAAAAAAAAATTCATGCACTTGTTATTCCAAAAGGACAATACGTTGATTTAGATGATTTCAGTTTAAATGCTTCTCAAGATGAAATGGTTGGTTTATTAAAGGGAATTAATACCGTAGCTAAAAAATTGGGTATCTCAGTAGATAATGGAAAAGGCTATAGAGCTTTGACGAATATCAATGAACATGGCGGCCAAGAGGTACCTCATCTACACTTTCACTTATTTGGAGGTGAAAAAGTTGGTAAGATGGTGCAGTGAATAAAAAAATTGAAAGAAATTACTTAGAAATTAATTCTTTAAATGATCTAAAAGATATTAAAAGTCCTCCAAAAAATTTTCACATACAATTAATTAAACCAGCAGATTTCCAAATAAATAAATTTTTCTATAAAAATATTGGGAAAAATCATCATTGGGTTGATCGTTTAATCTGGACCGAAAATCAGTGGATAGATTATACCTCAAGTAAAAAAGTGCAAACTTATGTTTTGAAGAATAATAGCGATCTTGCTGGTTATTTCGAACTTATTTTACATATTGATGATGAGGAAGTTGAAATTGCCTATCTTGGTTTGTTGAAAGAGTATCAAAATCAAAAATTAGGTTCATATCTTCTGTCATCTGCAATCAAGGCTTCTTTTTTTAAAAAAACAAAAAGAGTCTGGGTTCACACATGTTCTTTGGATCACAAAAATGCATTAAGTAATTATATTTCTAGAGGAATGAAAGTTTTTAAAAGAGAAACTATCTCTATTTAGGAATATTTTTCTTCGGTAAAGTGAATAGGTTTTTATCTAAATTTTGATTTTTTATGATTTTTGATAAATACGTAATGCTAAGATTTTGATAAATATCTAATGTTTGCCATCCAATTAAATCATAATTTTTCTTATTAAAAAAAATATTAATTTCATTATCATTCTCAATAAATTTAAAATTTATAAATTTTTTATCGATGATTCTACCTTCTGATGTTTTAATCTTTTCTATTAAAAAATTTTTATCTAAAATTAGATTTAGAGGAGTTCTATCTAAAGGGTAAAGAAAATAACTTGTTTTAGTTTTAATTGCTAACGACTTTCCATTCGATGTTAGTGTTTTTTGATTTGATAATTCATAATTACAGTAAATTTTTTTGGGATACTTAATAATACATTTTCCTGTTTCTATTTTCCCATTTATATTTTGCTCAAAATCAAAAGATATATTTTCGATATTTTCAAGACTCGCAATTAAGTTAGTTTTAACATTCGCTAAAGCTTGATTAGAAAAAAAGATTAGTAAAATTGAAAAAATATATTTTATCACTTTAAAACATCTCGTTTTCCGACATGATTAGCTTTGCTAACTATACCTTCCGCCTCCATTGTATCTACAATTCTAGCTGCACGATTGTATCCTATTTGAAGTTTTCTTTGTAAAAATGATGTTGAGGCTTTTCCCTCAGTTTTGATTAACTCTATAGCAGATTGATATAATTCATCTTTTTGATCTTGATTTTTTGAATTTTCACTCATCTCTTTTTCGTCAGCAAAATCCAAAATCTCGTCAATATAATCAGGCTCAGCTTGAGATCTTATAAAGTTATTTATTTTCTCTATCTCATTTTCAGAAACAAACGGAGCATGAATTCTTACAATTCTATTTGCCGATGTCATATAAAGCATGTCCCCCTTTCCCAATAATTGTTCAGCTCCTTGTTCACCTAAAATCGTTCTACTATCAATTTTTGAGGTGACTTGAAAAGAAATACGTGTTGGAAAATTTGCTTTTATGGTTCCTGTTATAACGTCTACACTTGGTCTCTGAGTTGCCATTATAATATGAATACCAGCCGCTCTAGCCATTTGAGATAATTTTTGGATATAATTTTCAATTTCTTTTCCAGCAACCATCATGAGATCAGACATTTCATCAACAACAACAACTATATAAGGCATAGCCAAACTGTGTTTTTTATTATATCCATCAATATTTTTAACTCCCTCTTTTGTCATTAGTCTGTATCTACTTTCCATTTCCTTTACTACCCAACCAAGAACAGAAGCAGCTTTCTTTGCTTCAGTAATTACAGGGCACAGGAGATGTGGTACACCTTCATAAGTTGAGAGTTCTAACATTTTTGGATCAATTAGAATAAATTTACATTTGTCAGGCGTATGTCTATAAAGCAGAGATAAAATAATAGTATTAATACAAACTGATTTTCCCGAACCTGTTGTTCCAGCTATCAATAGATGTGGCATTGATGATAGATCTGTAACAATTGGAGTACCAGAAATATTTTTTCCTAAGGCTATTGGTAATTTAAAGTCTTTTCTTTTAAAATCTTCATGATTTATTATTTCACTTAAATAAACATCTTCTCTTGATAAATTTGGAATTTCAATACCGATAGTATTTCGTCCTGGTATTGTGGAAATTCTAGCAGACTCTGAGCTCGTATTTCTTGCTATATCATCAGAAAGATTTACAATCTTAGAGACTTTTACACCTGCAGCTGGTTCAAATTCATTTAATGTAACAACTGGTCCATGGTTAACTTTTTTAATATTTCCACTCACACCAAAATCTAGAAGTATCTTTTCTAAAAATTCTGGATTTGTATTTTCTTTTTTTTCTATATTTTGACGTTCTTTTTTTGAAGGTAGTTTCAATAAGTCTATTGATGGAAGCAAAAACTTTTTCTTTTTCAAGGATTGAGTAGACTCAGTTTTGATGAATGGTAAATCCTCTTGAATTAGATTTTTAATTTCTTCTTGAGGAATGTATTCATCAATTACTTCATTTTTATTAGTATAGTTTTTACTATTATCTTTAGAAAATATTTTTTTAAATAATTCATTAAGTTTTTTAATTTTAAAATTTATACTTTTTAAAAATAATATAATTGTAAGTATTAAAAGAGAATAATAAAAAAATATTTTATAAGATAAAATAAAGTCATTCGTAAGAAGATGACCAAAATAATTACCTACAAAACCTCCATTACCATTTATATAAAATATAAAGTTATCTTTATAATAAAAACTTAAAAATAAAGATCCTATTGATGCATAGAGAATTATAAAAAATATATTTTCGATTAATAAAAAGTACTCTTTACTTTTAAAAATATTGATACCAGTAAAGATAAAAGTAATCGGAATTAAAAAGGAGATAAGACCTAAAGATTGAATAAAAAGATCAGATATATAACTACCTTGAAAGCCTAAAATATTTTTTATTTTGGTGTTTTCTGGGAATATAAAATTGGGATCTTCTGGCGAATATGAAACTAAAGCTGCGAGCAAAAAAAGTCCAAGACATATGACTAATATACCAATAATCTCTATTAAGCGATTAATAGAAAAAATTAAGACCGAATTTCCAAGTTTTTTAATATCCATTTTGATGAATCAAATTTACCACTTTGTATCATCTAATTTTTGTTGTTAAAATTAAAATTATTATGAAAGTTTCTATATTGGGAAATGGATTAACTGGCTTAACGTTAGCACAGTCCTTGGCTAACCAAGGGGTAAAAGTTGATATTTTTTCTGAAAAAAATATTTCAAATACTAACAAGATTCAAACTATTGGAATTTCAGAAAAAAATATCGATTTTTTTAACGAAAATATTTTAAATATTAAAAAATATCTTTGGAATATAGAGAAAATTGAAATCTACAGTGATAATTTAAAAGACGAAAAACTAATAAATTTTGAAAGAGAAAATAAAAGACTTTTTTCATTAGTAAGGAATTACGACTTGATTAATAATCTTTATTTGAATTTAAAAAAAAACAATTTAGTCAAATTCAAAAAAAAAATAAGTTATCAGAAATTAATTAGAAGCAAATACGACTTAATCTTTAATTGTGACTATAATCATTTTATTTCAAAAAAACTTTTTAATAACAGAATTATTAAGGATTATAACAGCTTTGCATATCTCACTATTTTTGAACATAAAAAACTTCTAAATAATCATATTGCTGCTCAAATATTCACAAAAAAAGGCCCATTAGCTTTTTTACCTATCTCTCCTACGCAGACTTCAATCGTTTACTCTATAAGAGGAAAACAAAATATAAATCTAAGCGAGTTAATTGAAAATTATAATAATAGATACAAAATTTTAAAAATAAATAAGATTCTTAAATTCAAACTTATTTCATCAAACTTGAGATCTTACTATCATAAAAACATAATTGCTTTTGGAGATATGTTACACAAAATTCATCCTTTAGCTGGTCAGGGATTTAATATGACCATAAGAGATATAAAGGAAATACATCGATTAATTGAATTAAAAAAAGAGCATGGTTTAGATTTAGATACATCTATTTGCTCTGATTTCGAAAATAATACAAAGAGTAAGAATTATATTTTTACAAGTGGTATTGATTTAATTTATGAACTTTTTAATTTTGAAAATAAAATTAAAAATTATAGTTTAATTAAATCAATCAAATTTATAGGTAATAACAAGTATATTAAAAACTTTTTTATAAATTATGCAGATAATGGTTTATCATTTTAATACTATTGTATTGTAGTATTATTAAACTGATCGAAAGAATAGGTATTTAGTATCTCCGCTATTTTTGTTTTCCGTGTATCTAAACTCTTGGCTTCTAATAAAACTTGTTTTTCTTCAATACTAAAAGGAGATGCCATAGCAAGAGCATTGATTGTTTCATCCAAACTTTGCTGCTCTAATGCTTTCCAGTTTATAACAAAACCTCTCTTTTCGAATAGAGATTTTAAATTTTTGAAAATTAATTCTAAATCTGAAAATTTAATATCTTCTTTTTTATTTTCTAAATCCTCAAAAAAATTATCGAAACTTACTTCACATTCTCTATATTTCTTATCTGATTGAAATTCATTTAAAATTTTAAATCTAATTACTCCTTTTAATTCTATTAAATATCTAGACTCTTGAGTTTCCTTAAAACTTGTTATTTTACCCATACATCCAATTTGATGCAATTCTGGTTCATAGTTTTGATTAAATTCTTTTTGAACTTTAGGCTGTATCATACCTACAAATTTATTTGATCTCATGCTATCATTAACCATATCTATGTATCTTGGTTCAAAGATATTTAATGGGACGGTAGTTTTTGGGAAAATTATGAAATTACTTAAGGGAAAAATTGCTAACTTTTTTGGTAAATCAATTTTTTTCATTATATAGTAATCATATCATATTTAAAATCACTTGAATAAAAAAAAATGACTTATTATAATAAAATATATGCGGGCATAGCTCAGTGGTAGAGCGTCTCGTTGCCAACGAGAAGGTCGAGGGTTCGACCCCCTTTGCCCGCTCCAAATTATGAATGATTTACTCAAAAAAAAATGTGAACCATGCGAGGGAGGTGTCTCTCCTTTAGATATTTCTGAAATTCACAAATACCAAAAAAAAATTGATGGCTGGGATGTAGATAAAGACGATAAAAATGTATATTTCTTAAGGAAAAAGTTTACTTTTAAAAATTTTCTAGATAGTCAGAATTTTGTAAACGAGGTGGGAAAGGTATCTGAAGATGAGGGACACCATCCAGATATTTCTTTTGGCTGGGGATATGCCGAGATAGTAATCACTACTCATGCTATAGAGGGACTCTCAGAAAATGATTTTATTCTAGCAGCAAAGATTGATAAAAAAATACAAACTAGTGTCTGAAGTGTCTTGTTTTTGAAAAAACCAAAACTGTGTCTGTGGCATTGGCAAATTTTATTATATCTTTATCTCTAACTGATCCTGAAGGCTGAATTATAGCAGAAACTCCTGATTGAATAAGTTTTTCAACACCATCAACAAATGGAAAAAAGGCGTCAGAAGCTGCAACAATTTCATTTTTTGGATTAATAAACTTTCTCATTTTATCAATTGCAATTTCACAACTATCTAATCTACTTGGTTGTCCCGATCCGATACCAATAGTTGATCTATTACTAGCTAGCACTATTGCATTTGATTTTACATAGCGACATACACTAAAAGCAAAGATTAAATCATCAAATTGTGATTTATCTGGTTTTTTTTTTGATACAATTTTAAAATTATCTTTTGAAAATATCTGGTTGTCGTCTTGCTGTACTAAAAAGGTATTGTCAAAAGAATTAATCTTTATACTTTCACTTAATGAAAAGTTTGAAGCATCAATTAATCTTAAATTTTTTTTTTGTTTTAATATTTTAAGTGCATTTTTATCAAACCCATTTGCAATTACAATTTCAAAAAAAATTTTTTTAAGTTCAATTGCTATATTTTTTGTAATTTTAAAATTACAAGAAACTATTCCGCCAAAAGCACTTATCGGATCACATGCTAAAGCAGCCCTATAACTCATTAGATTATGCTTGATCACTGAAACACCACAAGGAGTTGCATGCTTGAGTATAACTACACCGACATTTTTTGGAAAAGATTTTGATATTGTGAGTGCTGAAAAAATGTCATTATAATTATTGTAACTCAATGATTTGCCATGGATCTTGTTTATTCTATGTGTTTTATCTTGTGAATATATAGCAGCTTTTTGATGTGGGTTTTCACCATATCTTAATCTTTCAAGCAAATTATAGTGAGAAATTTTTTTTGCTGGGAAATTTATATTTGAAATTTTATTGAAATAACTTGCTATTACAGAATCATAATATGCTGTTTCAGCAAAAGCTAGCTGGGACATTTTTTTTCTAAATTCAAGAGTTGTTGAACCGCTATATTTTTTTAGCTGTTCAATAAGATCGTTATAATTATTACTAGATGTAATTACTGTTACATCGTTATAGTTTTTTGCTGCAGCCCTAATTAGTGAAGGACCACCTATATCTATATTTTCTAAAATTTTATTATGATTTTTTGTTTTTTCTAAAGTTTTTTCAAAAGGATAAAAATTAACTATTACTAAATCGATGTTCTCAAAATTATTTTTTTTTATATCTTTCAAATGAGATTTGTTATTTCTTTTATTTAAAATCCCCGCGTGAATTTTGGGATGTAAAGTTTTGACTCTACCATCAAGAATTTCATTAAAACCAGTAAAATTAGAAACCTCTTCACAATCAAATTTCAATTTTTTAATTGTTTTAAATGTACCACCAGAACTAATTAATCTTATTCTATTTTTATTTAGAATTTTTAAAAGAGGTTTTAAATTTGATTTATCAGAAACTGATATCAGGGCGGATTTAATTTTTTTCATAATATTTTCTTTATTTCCCACGTAATATTTTCAGTTTGATTATGAGAAATACCAGAAATGAAAATATTTTGATTGTTAATATATGAATTTTTATTTCCAAAATATAAACCATTATCAATATTAATGTCATAATTATTGCATGTAAACTTCCAACCTTCATCATCTAATTCTATCAAGATTGCCTTCTTATCTTGTGTTTTCATAAGTTTTACATTTGGTTCTACGTGAAAACGAATATCAAATTTATAATTAGTGTTTTCTTTTTTAATAATCTTGTCATTGCCCAAAAAAATCATTTTTTTTGGAAAAAATTCAACTTCTCTTTCGTGTATTATTTTATATTTTTTTTGATAACCATCATGAGAAGAAGTCATTTTCCAATAATCTTTTTCAAAAATAGTATCTCTTTTTAGAATCTTAAGGCCGTTTTTTACTAACCAAGAATTATTGATTTTACTAAATTTACAAGAAGAATTATCATCAATAACTAGTGTGCTTTGAGCTGCAGATGATTTCGATAATTCGTTCAGTTTAGAATTATTACTATGATAACCACAATTACTTATTAATTTTTTTCCATTTGAAAATATTTCTAAAGATAAAGCACCGGCTTGATAATCTCTTGAAAAATTATGATGCGGCGACGGTCCTGCATCCATCGTCAGACAAATCTTTTTATTCTTTAATATGAAATATCCTCCAAAATCGTGATTTTCATTTCTAAATTTATACCCCAACCTTTTAAGATAATTATCAAAATTAACATTTTTTGAGATATTGTTTCCATTATACAAAATATCGGATTTAATATTTTGCCAAATAAAAGTATATCCCTGACCTAAATAGAAAATTGTTTCATCAATATTTTCAGGTATACTTTTCTGAGATTCTTTAAACCATTCTCTTATTAAAATAAAATATTTTAAATAAAAAATAAGCTGTTTTATATTTCTTGATTTAGGAAAACCTTTGTCATCTAGAGCAATTTTGGAAATTTTCTTTAAAAGATTTACACCAAGAGATAAATATTTTTTTTCATCATTATAACATAGACCAACTAATATTATTGAAGCACATCCAATCAATTTATCATCAATTAAATCAGACTTATCTAGCTCATTTATTAGATGATTTGTTTGTTTTTGAATCATCATTTTGAAAATATTCCTATATTCTTGATCACTTTCATCATAAGTAAGATTATGACACGATAACCAAGCAATAATTCTTTTAGCTGTTAAGTCAAAGTCCCAACTTTTACTATTGTATTTATTATTGAAATTAATCCAATTTTTTATAACTGATTGTGTTTCCTTTTTTGAGGATTTTAAATCTAAACTAAAAAACCAATTAAAATTATTTAACTCTTTAAAATCTTTTGTGGTTATATTTTTTTGTTTCCAAACTTTATCTAACGAATAGTCCTCAATCCGAAGTTTTTTCTGATATTTTATTAAAGATGAAAGTAAGTGGGGGCTTGGTTTATAAACAAAATCGTTTTCACTAATCTTTGAGATTTTCTTATCGTAAAAACTAGTGGTTAAGTAAAATTTCCTTATTCTTTTGATTAAATTCAAAAAAAATTGATTTAAATAAATCATGAAATCATTTTGATTTTAATAATTCAATATTTCTTTTTATATCTCCGTTATTTTTTTTAAAAATTGTCGTTCCCGATACTAAGATATTAGCTCCAGCCTCTATAGCGCTTTTAGCGTTATCAAAATTAATACCACCATCAATTTCAATATCGAAATCTAATTCTTGTTTTTTTTGAATTTTTTTTAAGTCTTTTATTTTGTCTAATACTTCTGGCATAAATTCTTGACCACCGAAACCAGGATTGACACTCATTATAAGAACTAAATCGATCTCTTTTAAGTGATCAATAATAGTATCAATTTTAGTCTTTGGGTTTAGAGATACTCCAACTTTTTTATCTAGTTTTTTAATTTCAAAGATTGAAGAACTTAAATCATTGGTAGCTTCCGGGTGAATTGTAATAATATCAGCGCCAGCATCTGAATAGGCTTTAATGTATTTATGAACTGGTGAAATCATCAAATGAACATCAAAAATAAGAGATGAGTGTTTCTTTAAAGCCTTTATGACAGGAGGGCCAATCGTTAAGTTCGGAACAAAATGACCATCCATAACATCTACATGGATCATATCTGCACCAGCGTCTTCTAATTTTTTTATTTCATTACCTAATTGACTAAAATCAGCTGATAAGATTGAAGGTGAAATTTGTATTTTTTTCATTGATAACTAATTTACTAGTATCAATTTTTAAAATTTAAGTTAATTAAAAAATTGGTAAATTTGTCTCGAAATTTCACTTTCTAAAGGAAAAGATAACATTCCCATTACAGAATAACCTAAAATCCATGGCATTAAATAAAATCTTATCATGAAAAAAAACCAAGCCACATATAACGGCACAAGAGGCTGAATGATAAACGATGGAGTTAAAGGTTTAAATATTTTTAACAAGGGATTTGTAAATTTCACAAAAACTTTCATAAAAAAAAATTGTGAATCTTCTCTTTGAAATATGTTCATTGCTACTCTACCGATTAATGTCCACATAATTACACCCAATATATAGTCAATTATGTAGACTAAGGGATGAAAATTGGCAGACATTTTGAGTTTATATTAAAAAAAATTGAAAAGTAAAAGGGGCGAAATTAATCGCCCCTTTAAAAGATTATTTAGTGTTGTTTGCCAAGGATCGATTTACCTGATGGTACACGAACCTCATCAACCATTTTTTGAGTAGCAGCACTTGGCTCAGAAGTCATTAAACTTACAACTACCATTGCCACTAAACTTACTGCAGAACCGAAGATACCAAATGTTAACTGTGTAATACCCAAGAATCCACTTCCACCATTACGTACCCAAATTAGGTAACCTAATCCTGAAAGAAGACCTAAAGCCATACCAGCACATGCACCTTCTTTGTTAGCTCTCTTCCACCATACACCAAGTACAAGTGGGAAGAATAATCCTGACATCGCAAAGTCAAAAGCCCATATAACTGAACCTAAAATACCTTGGATCTCAAGAGCAGCGATTGTTGCTCCAGCAAAACCAATTACTACAAGTAATACCCTTGCAACAACCAGTCGTTTTGCAGTCTCTGCTTTTGGATCGATGATTTTGTAGTAAACATCGTGTGAGATTGCATTCGCAATTGCTAGAATCAAACCATCAGCTGTTGACATGGCAGCAGCCATACCTCCAGCAGCAACTAGACCTGAGATTACATATGGTAATCCAGCTATTTCTGGTGTTGCTAACACAACGGCTTTACCACCCATGAAAAACTCATTTAACTCAAGTGTTCCATTTCCGTTAAAGTCGCTTACAAACATTAAGTTTGCGCTGTTCCAGTTTTGATACCAATCGATCGCTTGAACTTCTGCAATTGATTTACCGATAATACCAGTTGATAATGTTGGGTCAATCAATGACAATTTAGATAGCGTCGCTAACATTGGAGCAGAAGAGTAAAGTAGGAAGATAAAGAATAACGACCAACCTACTGATTTTCTAGCTGCTTTTACACTTGGAGTAGTGAAATATCTCATCATCACGTGAGGTAATGATGCTGTTCCCATCATCATTGCTAGTGCTAATGAAATAAATGCCCAAGGCGTAGCATTAACTGCTGAGTGTGCCTTAGTTATTCCAGCTAATCCTTTTGGTACTGTCTTTAGATCAGCAGCTGCGTTTTTTACAAAACCAAACTGTTGTTCTAACTCTCCAATTCTAGCTACTTCATCAGCTAACATGAAGTGAGGGAAGAAACCTGCACCCATTTTGTTACTGATCCAGAATACTGGAAGCAAGTAAGCTATAATTAGTACGATATATTGTGCAACCTGTGTCCAAGTTACCCCTCTCATACCACCTAACATTGAACAAAGTAATATACTTATTAGTCCAACATAAACAGCGTATTGAAATGGGATATCTAATGCAACAGATGCAATAGTACCTGTAGCGTTAATTTGAGCAGTCACATAAGTAAACGAAGCAACAGTTAAAACTACTACTGCAAGAAACCTACTTAAATTTCCACCATATCTTGTACCTATAAAATCTGGAACTGTGTAACAGCCAAATTTTCTTAGGTAAGGTGCTAATAAAGATGCAACTAATACATATCCACCAGTCCAACCTACAAGAAGCGCCATGTATCCATAACCTTTAAAGTAAATACCTCCTGCCATTGCAACGAATGAAGCACCAGACATCCAGTCTGCTGCAGTTGCCATTCCATTGAATACAGTTGGTACTTGCCTTCCAGCTACATAATAAGCGTCAGCTTGTGCAGTACGTGATAGATAACCAATAATTGCGTAGATGGCCACAGTAAAAGCAACGAAACAAATTCCGATCGCTTTAGATGTCATACCCATCTGTTCACCAATGCTCATAATGATTATGAAAGCTAAAAATCCACCTGTATAGATTCCATAAACTTTAGGCAAATTATCTATAAAATTACCTTTCATTAGTCGTCCTCTCTTTCTGAAAAGCCGAATTCTTCATCGATTTTTTCTTGTCTGTTCGCAAACCAGAAAATTAGGATTACGAATATTCCAAGAGATCCCTGACATGTAAACCAATATGTCCAAGGATAACCGAAAGGTCCAGTGACCTCATTCATTTCAGCTCCGAATAAGAAGATGCCAATTGAGAATACAAACCAAATTGCTAAAGTCATCATTAGCAATCCCCTGGTTTTTTCCCAGTGTTGTTGTTGTTTTGACATTTATACCTCTCTCTTTTTAGTTATAACTGGCGAAAACCATAACGATTATCTGAGATATTTAAAGTGTTAAAATTGTTCAAATTTTAGTCGTTTTTTAGGGTATAAATACATAAAAACCTTGTTTTATGCCAAAATATAAATTGACCTGGAGAGACTTATCATTAAATGATTTTAAGATTTATCTCTTTGCCCTATTCAAGGCATTTATACCAAAAAAAAAAATAACAACTTTAGATGATTTGGAGAGTTTTATTCAGTCAAAGTCTGCTTGGGTGTCGCAAGTAACACTTTATAGTTATTTAAAAACAAGGATGGGAACAAGATATGTGCTTCATTTTGAAAATGATGTATTTATGGAGTCCGTAAATTTAGCTAAATGGAATATTTACGCTGTAGCGCTTCAGGATCTTACGTTTTTTACATTTTCATTTTTAAAATCAAGTTTTAATTATCAAGACGCAGATAATGCAAAAGAAATCTTTCTTAAAATTTTAGATGATGAAATTTCAAACAAAATGCCTGCTGAAATAATTACAGAAGCAAAAAAAAATTTCGATGACAGGTTTAGAAATATTAATTGGGATACATATCATCAGGATTTACCATTTAATCCTAGCGCTTTATCTTTGTATAAGTGGGCTCCAATTGCAGAGGAATTAAAAACTTTAGATCGAAAAATTGTTCTTAATTCTGTAATTTTAAAATGGGATATAGTTAAGAAAGAATTTATTGAAAGGATAAAGTTTTAAACATTCTTTCTGTTTTCAACTAAACTTGTTACGACACTTGGATCTGCTAAGGTAGTTGTATCTCCTAATTGATTGTGTTCATTAGCAGCAATTTTTCTTAAAATCCTTCTCATTATCTTTCCAGATCTAGTCTTGGGCAAACCTGGTGAAAAATGTATTAGATCTGGTGTAGCGAGGGGTCCGATTTGTTTTCTTACCCACAGTTTAAGATCTCTTTCTAACTCTCCAGACTCATTTTCACCAGCATTTAAAGTTACATAACAATATAAGCCATTACCTTTTATGTCATGAGGATATCCGACTACAGCAGCTTCAGCAACTTTTGGATGTGCTACAAACGCACTTTCTATTTCAGCAGTTCCCAAGTTATGGCCAGACACAATTATTACATCATCAACTCTTCCTGTAATCCAATAGTATCCATCTTTATCTCTTCTACACCCATCCCCTGTAAAATATTTTCCGTCAAATTGAGAAAAATATGTGTCTATAAATCTTTGATGGTCACCATAAACAGTTCTCATTTGACCTGGCCAAGATTGAGCTATACATAATCTTCCCTCCCCAGCACCTTTTATTTCCTTCCCATTTTTATCAACTATAACAGGTTTAATTCCATAAAAAGGTTTAGTTGCTGATCCAGGCTTTAAAGGAATTGCACCTGTCTGTGGTGAAATCAGTATTCCGCCTGTTTCTGTTTGCCACCAAGTATCTACTATCGGACACTTTGAGTTTCCAACAGTTTTATAATACCACATCCAAGCTTCAGGGTTTATTGGTTCTCCAACTGTACCAAGTAATTTAAGAGACTTTCGAGAAGTTTTGTTAACAGGCCCATCACCCTCTCTCATTAAAGCCCTAATTGCAGTAGGTGCAGTATAAAAAGTATTTACTTTGTACTTATCGACTATTTGCCACCATCTTGAGCTATCAGGATAATTGGGTATGCCTTCAAACATAATTGTAGTTGCTCCATTAGAAAGTGGACCATAAATAATATAACTGTGCCCGGTTACCCAACCAATGTCAGCAGTGCACCAATAAATATCTTTTGGCTTATAATTAAAAATATATTGATGAGTCATAGAGGCATAAACCATATAACCGCCAGTAGTATGCAAAACCCCCTTAGGCTTACCAGTTGATCCAGATGTATAAAGAATAAATAGTGGATCTTCTGCTTTCATTTCCTCAGGTTCACATTGACTTGTAACGTCTTTGATTAATTCATGATACCAAACATCTCTATCATTATCCCAATAAACATAATTTCCTGTTCTTTTAACAACAATGCATTTTTTTACATTTGGACAATTTGTTAAAGCTTCATCTGTTGTTGCTTTAAGAGGAATTATTTTTCCACCTCGAACCCCTTCATCCGCAGTAATTATATATTCTGACTCACAGTCGTTTACTCTCCCAGAAATAGACTCTGCAGAAAACCCCCCAAAAATTATTGAGTGTATAGCTCCTATTCTTGCACATGCTAACATTAAAATAGCTAATTCGGGTATCATCGTTAAATAGATAGTCACTCTATCACCTTTTTTAATTCCTAATTTTTTCAATCCGTTTGCGGCTTTGGAAACTTTTTGGTGTAACTGTTTATATGAAATTTTTTGAGTATCTTTTGGGTCATCTCCAACCCATATTATAGCTGTTTTATCTTTTTTATCTTTTAAATGACGATCAATACAATTTGCTGAAGCATTAAGAGTTCCATCCTCAAACCATTTTATCTTTACTTCATCCTTACTATACTTCACATCTTTGATTTTTTTGTAGGGTTTAATCCAAGTAATTCTTTTTCCTTCTTTTTTCCAAAACACATTGTTATTTTTTATAGATTCATTGTATTTATTTTGGTATTGAGATTTATTTGTTAAACTTGTCTTAATCCACTCTGGTTTGGTTTTAAAGATCAATTCTTTGGCTACTACTTTTTTATTTTTTGTTGAACTTTCTTTCTTAACTTTTTTTTTTATTCTAGATTTTTTTTTAAAGACTTTCCTTCGCTTAGAAATTTTCTTTTTTATTTTTTTTTTTTTCTTTTTTTGAGGCATAAACTTATATTTTAAATCTTACCCATCTTATTAATAATTTTCCAGCTTTTAGAGTCTATCGGCATCACAGACAATCGACTTTGTTTTATCAACGATAAATGGCTTAATTCCTTATTTTTTTTAATTTCCTCGAGCTTAATAGGCTTGAGAAATTTACTTTTAAACCTAACAGTAACAGCTACAAACTTACCAGTTTCATCAGTTTTATCTAAAAAAAACTCTTTTATAACTTTTACTATTCCTACTATTTCTTTACCAATGTTAGAGTGATAAAAAAAACACAGGTCACCTTTTTTCATATTTTTCAAATTATTTGCAGCTTGATAGTTTCTAACACCGTCCCATGGTACTCCTTTTGCACCGGCTTTTTTTTGTTGATCTATTGACCAAACATCAGGTTCAGATTTAATTAACCAATAGTTCATTTTATTTTATACTCTTTTAAAATATGATCTTCTATTTTCATTTAATTTATTTAGATTTAACATTTATGTTAACCTAATTATTTAAACATAATAAAAATTTACATAAATATTTATACAAATGTTTGATTAAATGAATACTTCATTTATAAATTTTTTTACAACTTCTATTTTATTATTGACAATTTTAAATATTATCTTTTTTTCAATATCTATTAAGTGAGTTTTATCGATTTTAGCATTCAATCTTTTTAAAACATTTTTTCTAACATAACGTTTTATTCCTGTAATATCGTCAAAATTATCTTCAGGTCGATATGTCACTTCATCAGGATGATTTATTACAGGATCCGTAAATATCCAAAAATTATATCTACAATAATTTTTTGGTAACCAATAAATGTTTAATTTTTTTTTTTCATTTAATTCAATATTAAAAGTGTAATCTAGAGTTTGATCATCAACTGCCCTTGGAAAACGTTCAACATTTTTAAGCCATTTTTTTAGTAGATCAATTGATGGTTCTGAGTTAGCAAAATAAGCAACTGCACCAGCAGTTAGCATTTGTTTTTCATGCTTAGGAGAATTTACAAGTGGCAGACTTACTTTAGTTACAAAAAATTCTTTTTGAATAATTTTATTTTCTACTTTAATGTTTACTTTTAAAGGCAAATACCCCTCGTTATCAGTATCCTCTATAAAATTATATATAGCAAAATCTATTTTTTTTTGTTTAAAAGAAGATAAAAGTTCTGGTTTTTTTTTAAAAACAATGTCACTATCAACATACAATAGAGCTGTTTTATTCTTTTTAAAAACCTCAAGTATTAATTTCGGCATACAGTAATTGATATTTGAAGTCCCCTTATTACTTTTAGAAAAATGTATTTCTGGAATTTCAAATATTTTATAATTAAGACTTAATTTATCTAATGAGTCTGCCAATCTTTCAGCCTTAGAAATAAAATTTTTTGTGAAAAAACTAATTATTAGAAAACTTTGATCACTTGCATTCTTTTCTTTAAAAATTTTTAAATTACCGTCGGGATTCATTATAATTTTACACCAGCACCTTTTAAAAAAGTCGCATTTTCATCTAATGACCACCTTGGTTTTGCAGGATGGTCTAATTTACTAAATTGTTTTAATTTAAATTTTTCTAAACCAACCATTGCTATCATTGCAGCATTATCTCCACATAAATCAATAGGAGGAAATATTGCTTCAAATTTTTCTTCTTTACAAAGATTTTCTAACATATTTCTAATTTTGATGTTAGCAGCAACACCACCAGCAACGATAAATTTATTTTTATTAGTGTTACTGTTTATTTTTTTAAATTCTTGAAAAGCTATTTTTGTTTTTTTATATAAAATTTCCAAAACTGTTTTTTGAAATGATGCTGCAAGATCAAACTTTTCCTGATCAGTATTTATCGATTTACATATTTTTAATATAGATGTTTTTAGACCTGCAAAGGATAGATTGCACCCACCTTTATTGAAGATAGGCTTTGGCAAATCATATTTTTTTGGATTACCTTTTTTAGCTAAAATTTCAATTTGTGGCCCACCAGGAAATTCAATACCTAAAAGTTTTGCAGTTTTGTCAAATGCCTCTCCTAATGCATCATCAATAGTCGTTCCTAATCTTATATATTTTCCAAGATTTTGAACATTTAAATATTGTGAATGGCCTCCCGAAATCAAAAGAAGTAGATAGGGGTAATCAAGTTTTGAATTTAGTCTCGGACTTAATGCATGCCCTTCCAAGTGATTTACAGCTATGAATGGTTTGTTTATTGCAGCCGCTAAAGCTTTTCCAAAACTCAATCCTACAGATAAACACACAACTAGCCCTGGACCAGCTGTTGATGCTACAGCATCCACTTCCTCAACCCTTCTTCCACTTTCATCCATTGCTTTTTTTACAATCCAGTCAATCTTTTCTAAATGTGATCTAGCTGCCAATTCTGGAACAACGCCACCAAATTCTTTATGAATTTCCTCTTGACTAGAGATAATATTTGATAAGATGATTGGAAATCCATTGTCATTTTCTGTAATTAAAGATGCGGCCGTTTCATCACAGCTAGATTCTATTCCAAGAATTAAGGGTTTTTTAGTCATTCAAATAGGTTTTAATAATTGTACAAACTCAATACAAGTAAGAAATAAATTAATTTATGAAAAAAAAAATAACAATAGGATCTCGTGGCAGTAAGTTAGCATTACTTTATGCGAAAAACGCAAAAGATAAGATTATTCAAAATACTGAATTAGCTGATGAGGATATTATTATAAAATCTATTACAACCAAAGGTGATCAAGTTCAAAATACAAAACTATCTGAAATCGGTGGAAAAGGTTTGTTTTCTAGTAATATTGAAAAAGAACTTATAAATAATAATATTGATATAGCTGTTCATGCACTTAAAGATATGCCAACAACTGAAACAAAAGGACTAAGGACAGATACATTTTTGGAAAGAAATGATCCAAGAGAAATTTTAGTAACTAAAGATAAAAAAAAATTAAGTCAGTTAAACCCAAATTCAATCCTTGGAACTTCTTCATATAGAAGAGAATTTCAAATTAGAAAAATTAGACCAGATATTAATTGTAAGCTTATTAGAGGAAATGTTGACACAAGAATAAAAAAATTAAAAGATGGAGATTACGATGCAATAATTTTATCTTATGCAGGTCTTAAATGCTTAGAACTTGAGAATGAAATATCTGAAATTTTTTCAGCAAAAGATATAATTCCAAGTGCTGGCCAAGGTATTATTGCATTACAGTGCCGTGAAAATGATAATGAGACAGCTTCTATTTTAGAAAAAATTAATCATGAAGGAACTCATAAGAGGGCGCACTCTGAGAGAAATATTTTAAAAGTCTTAGAGGGAGATTGTGAGACCGCTATTGGTGCACATTCAGTTATTAATGGAAATAAAATTATTTTAGAAGCTGAACTTTTTTCTATAGATGGAACTAAAAGATATTATGAAAAGAAAATTGGGGATCTAAAAGAGTTTTCTCAAATTGGGAAAGAAATTGGTGAAACTTTAAAAGTTAAATCAAATGGCTCTTATAAAAGATAAATATGCATATTTTATTAACTAGACAGCTCGACGATTGTTATGAAATGATTTTAAAGCTAAAAAACCTTGGTCATAAAGTTTCTCATCTACCAACATTAAATGTTGAGAAAATTAAATACGAAAAAATAAATTATTCGGAATACTCTGGGATTATTTTTACAAGCGCTAATGCAATAAAATTTTTAGATCATTCTGAAATTTCTAAAAACATAAATTGCTTTTGTGTGGGTAAAATAACTGAAAAAAAAGCCAGAAGTTTAGGTTTTCAAAACACAATTTCTGCAGAAGGAAATGTCTCAAATTTAAAAGAGATAATTTTGCAAAATCAAGATTTAATAAATAAAAAATTACTTTATGTTAGTGGCGAGATGATATCAGTTGATTTGGATCAACTTTTACTTAAAGAGGGATTTAATGTTAAAAGAGTCGTAAATTATCGTACTTCACATAATCAAAAATTTGATGAAAAGTTTATAAAAGATTTAAAATTAAATATACCCGATATTGTTTATATTTACTCACAAAATAGCGCATTAAGCTTTTTAAATTTTGTAAAGTTGATACAATCTGAAAATCTTTGGATGAATACAAATTTAATGTGTATAGGAGAAAAAACATCACAAATATTAAATGAAATTAAATGGAAAAAAATTTTTCTTTTTAATCCTGGCGAAGAGGAATTTTTGTTATATAAAATTTGATTATGGAAATTATAAATAATTTTTCTAAAATATTTTTATCAGTATGGAATAAAGGAATTCTTGGTGTTGACATTTTTCAAATATTAATTGGACTATTAATTTTTCTTATATTTCTAATTTTTAGAGGGATTATAAGTAAACTTATTATAAAAAAACTGGAAATTATTTCTAAGCGAACTACCAATAAACTAGATGACACTTTTGTTTCATCTTTAATAGGACCTGCAAGATTTTTACCAATAGTATTAGGTTTTTTTATAGCAAGTTATTATATGACTTTCTCAAACGAGAGTAGGGAAGTTGTAGACACTATTAATAGAACTTTGATTACAATTTTAATCTTCTGGGTAATTCATCAGATAATCGAGCCAGTTTCATATATTTTAAGTGGTCTAGATAAGTTATTAACAAGAGAACTTATTGGATGGATTATAAAATCATTAAAAATATTAATATTTATTTTAGGTCTCGCAGCAGTTTTAGAACTTTGGGGTATAAAAATAGGTCCAATAATTGCAGGACTAGGCTTATTTGGTGTCGCAGTTGCATTAGGTGCACAGGATTTATTTAAAAATTTAATTTCAGGTATTTTAGTTCTAGTTGAAAAACGATTTAAAATTGGTGATTGGATTTCAGTTGACGGAATTATTGAAGGTATAGTTGAAAAAATTGGATTTCGATCAACGACCATAAGAAAATTTGATAAATCTTTGGCAATAATACCTAATTTTCAATTTGCTGAAAATGCAGTCGTTAATGTAAGTGAAACTTCGAACTGGCTTATAAGTTGGATTATCACTCTTCAATATGACACTACAGTTGATCAATTAAAAACAATAAGAGACCAAATCGAGGATCATATTAAAAAAAGTGAGGATTTTAATGTAAATATTGGGATAGCTGTTAGAGTAGATAAATTTTCCGATAGCTCTATAGATATGTATGTCCGTTGTTTTACTAAAACGAATAGTTGGAATGATTGGCTTTCGGTGAAGGAAAGATTGGCGATAGAAATTAAGCAAATTGTTGAAAAAAATAAAGCCTCATTTGCTTTTCCAAGTTCCTCAATTTATATCGAGAAAAAATGATAGCCATTTTTTACTTGGTTTTACAAATACTAAAACTTTATTCTTATGTCGTTATTGCTAATGTAATTGTTAGTTGGTTAGTAGCTTTTAATATTTTAAATACTCAAAATAGATTTGTTTATTCTATTTTAGAATTTAGTTATCGCCTTACTGATCCTATATTAAATAGAATTAGGCGCTTTTTACCCAATTTAGGTTCATTAGATATATCACCTGTAATTTTACTTTTATTGATTTGGTTTGTAGAAATGTGTATGAAGCTTTACATTGCACCAATGATATTCTGAATTATATGATTTTAATTGATGGAAAAAAAGCTGCTGCAGAACTTAGAGAGGAACTTAAAAAAGAAGTTTCTGATTTGAAAGAAAAGTATAACAAGGTACCAGGATTAACAGTTATCTTAATTGGCGATTTAACTCCAAGCCAAATTTATGTTCGAAATAAAGAAAAATCAGCCAATGAAGTTGGATTAAAGTCCGATGTAATCAAATATCCAGATACAGTAGAAGAAAAAGTGATATTAAAAAAGATTGATGAATTAAATAAAGATGAAACAGTTTCAGGAATTTTAGTTCAATTACCTCTTCCAAAGCAAATTGATAAGCAAAAAATTATTGAGGCCATTCATCCCTCAAAAGATGTTGATGGTTTTCATCCAATGAATGTTGGTAACCTTTCATCAGGCTATGAAAGCTCAATACCCTGTACACCTTTAGGATGCTACTTATTAATAAAAAGAATTGAACCAAACTTGAGTGGGAAAAAAGCAGTTATAGTTGGAAGGTCCAACTTAAATGGTAAGCCTATGACCCAACTTCTCTTAAAGGAAAACTGCACAGTAACTATCACGCATTCAAAAACAAAAGATCTAAAAGTAGAATGCTTGGAAGCAGATATTATTGTTGCTGCAGTTGGAATTCCAGAGCTTGTTAAAGGTGACTGGATTAAGAAAGATGCGATAGTTATTGATGTTGGTATAAATAAAACTGATAAAGGAATTGTGGGTGATGTAGCGTTCGACGAAGTTTCAAAAAATGCTAAAGCTTTGACACCAGTACCTGGTGGTGTGGGACCCATGACTATTGCATGTTTGCTCAAAAATACAATTGACTGTTTCAAAAGATCGCAAATTTAATAATTAGACCATTAAATTTTATTTGATATGATTGTTTATGAAAAAACCTAAGTATCCATACAGAATAGCAATTCTCATGCTGATACTTACTGTGCCTCCAATTGGTGCAACTCAATTAGGTTGGTACTTATATGACCAGCAAACTGGATTTGATTATGGTATGATAGTTGGAACATTTTCAGTAATATATGCTGCTTGGTTAATGTATGAAAAAAAATGGAGAGAAGAAGATGAGGATTGATATATGGAAAAGATAATTTTTTTTGGTTTAGTAATTCCGATTTTTCTTTTTGTGCTTTATTTAGGTGGCAGGGCTATAATGACAGGATTTAGTGCGAAGAGCTCTAATGCGTCAGAATCAGAGATAGAAACTAATAATAATTCAGAAAATATTACAAATAATCCCGAAAGACTAACTGAGGAATTAGATAAATTAAACGAGCTTTTAAAAAGCGGTGCTTTAACTCAAGAAGAATTTGAAAAAGCTAAAAAAAAAATTCTAGATAATTAATCATTATCAATTAAATCTTTTAAGGGACTGATTTCACCTATTTTAAAAATCACAGCATCTTTTTTTTTAAAACCGTATCTTTCTGCATTTTTTTTAAACCGAATAGGTGGTTCCATTATTGGTTCTAATGATAAAACAAAGGTACCCCAGTGAGTTCCAATCACCTTTTTACTTCTTAAATCTCTACCTACACTCAAGGCTTCTTCAGGATTAGTGTGATAAGCAGATTTATCTTTATAAGGTGATATTGGATAAAAGTTATAAGCACCAATATTAATAAATGAGATGTCTATTGGACCATATTTATTTCCTAAATCTTTATAAATATCTCCGACTCCAGTATCGCAAGCGAATAAAATTTTTTTACCATCATATTCAATTAAAAAATTACCCCATAAAGTTTTGTTAGTGTCCGTTAAACTTCTTTTAGACCAATGAACTGCTGGGAGAAATGTAATTTTTAATTTGTCATTAACTTTTATTTCATCATACCAATCCATTTCATTCACATCTCTATAACCATTTCTTGTAAAATATTTACCAAGTTTTAGAGGCAACATTACTTTTGCATCCTTGTAAGGAAACCTACGAATTGTCATCATATCCTGGTGGTCATAATGGTTGTGAGTAAGTAAAAATAAATCAATTTTAGGAATTTCATTTAATTTTAAAGCTGGTTTAACAAATCTCTTTGGACCAAATATTAAAGGTCCCGCATTTTTAGAGAAAACAGGATCTGTTATAATTGTAGTATTTCCCAATTTAATAATAAATGTAGCATGTCCAATCCATGCGATATAATCATTATTTTTCAAATTTGATAAATCTGAGAGTATTTTTTCTTTTTTAACAACATGGTCTTCTGGAACCGACATATCAAGTTTTTTTTTTTCTTTATTAAAAACTTTAAATGACCATTTAAAATTTATATTTCTTTTAGGAGATCCCTCTGGATTTCTAAATGTCCCGTCTGGTAGATGATGAAAAAGTGTTCTTTTCATTTCGATCAATATTATTTATAGATTTTCTAAAATCATTTTTTCTAAAGTATTACTAATAATTATTGTACCTTTCTCATTTGGGTGTATGCCATCACTTAAATTAAATTCAGGCTTCATTGCTACACCATCAAGTAAAAAGGGAATAAATTTTAATTCGAATTTCTTTGCCAAATCTGGAAAAATTTTGTCAAATTTTTTTTTATATTTATAACCATGTGAAGTAGGAGCAATTATTCCAGCTAAAATAACTTCAATATTCTTATCATGAGCAATTTTGATTATTTTTTCTAAATTATTTTTAGTTTCGCTTGGTTTGATGCCTCTTAGCATGTCGTTAGCGCCAAGACATAATACTATCAAATCTATACCTGGTTCTGATAAAGTCCAATTCGCTCTACTAAATCCACCCGATGAAGTACTGCCAGATACACTACCATTAACAACCTCAATATTATAACCGTTAGACTCAAAACTTTCTTGTAAAACAACTGACAAATGATGTTCATTTGATAAGCCATAACCAGCCATTAAGCTGTCACCGAATAATACAATTTTTTCAATTGCATATGCATTTATGGTTAGTAGACATATAGCAATTATTTTAATAATAAAAATTTTATTCATGAGTATTCTTCTTAAATTAAAAAAGGTAAATCTTAAATACCAAACTGGAAAAGATAATGTAAATGTTTTAAAAAATATAAATTTGACTATAAAAAAAAAGGAAACTATTTCAATTGTAGGCGAAAGTGGCTCAGGAAAAACCAGTTTGATCATGTTAATAGGTGGATTGGAGCGCGCAACTTCAGGTAAAATATTCTTTCAAAATCAAGAAATTACAAATCTAAGTGAAGATCAGGTATCAAAAATTAGAAGGAAGAATATTGGTATAATTTTTCAATCTTTTTACTTAATTCCAAATTATACAGCTGTTGAAAATGTTGCATTAACACTTGAATTAAACAAATTAAAAAATCCTGAAAAGGAAGCAAAACTACTCCTAGAAAGATTTGGTTTAAAAAATAGATTTAATAACTTACCTAGTCAATTATCAGGAGGTGAACAACAACGTGTTGCCATTGCAAGAGCGATTGCTATGAAACCTGAGTTAATATTAGCCGATGAACCCACTGGAAATTTAGATACAGAAAATTCTATTATGATTTCAAAAATTTTATTTCAATATGTTAAAGAAGAGGGTTCATCTTTAATTATGGTAACCCATGATCCAAAACTTGCTAATAAAGCAAAAAGAAAAGTTAGAATCAAAGATGGAAAAATTAAATAATTCTTATCAGTTTATATTAGTTTTAAAATACGCCTTAAAAGACTTAAGCAGAAATTATAAAAAAATATCAAGCATTATTATTACATTATTTATCAGTCTTTTCATATTAAGTGCAATTTTTACTATTGAGGATAGTCTCAAAAAAGAATTAAAAAATAATGCCAAGGCATTGTTGGGGGGAGATTTAGAAATTGATTATAATAGAAATCCAGGAAATCTTGACCTAATAAATCGAGTTGAAGAATTTACAACAGTTTCACACATGCTCGAGTTTAGCACAATGTTATCAACAACAAATCGAGAAAAAAATGTATCTTTGTTTACTAGAGTAAAAACGGTTGATGAAAAATACCCTTTGTATGGAGAAATAGTTTACGAGCCCGTGGGTTCTTACGAGCGTATGCAAAAGGAACCCTTCACAATTTTAATAAATGAAAGTTTATCAAAAACACTTAATGTCAAAATAAATGATATAGTAAAAATTCAAGATCAAAAATTTATTGTTATTGGAAAAATAAAGTCTGTTCCTGATGTCAGTGGGTTTGTAACTTTTGGTGATTGGATACTAACAGGAAAACAAACCCTGGAAATATTAAAACTCAATGGAATCGGAAGTTTTTTAAATTATGAGTACAAAGTAAAGTTTGAAAATAGTAATGACTCAGAAATATTAATAAAAAAAATCGAAAATATCTTTAAAGAGGATCAAAAAGTAAAACTTAGATATCCAGAAAATGCAGCGAGTGGAATAAAACGAGTTATAAATAATTTTTCTCAGTTTTTGTCTCTTGTATCGATTAGTGCAATGCTGATCGCAGGTATAGGAATAGCCAATACTTTGTTATCTTTTATTAGTCAAAATAATATGTCTATAGCAGTGAGAAAATCTCTTGGATTTTTTTCGGGCAATATTAAAAAACTTTATTATCTGCAGTTATTTTTCTTACTTTTTATTATCACTGTTTTTGCATACTGTTTTAGTTTTCTAATCATTCCTATTGTAGATAAATACATATCTACTGGTCTTGGACTAAATATTTACCCAGTTTTTTCTTTTTTAAATTTTTCTAAGATATTTTTAGTAGGCCTATTAGTATTGATAATTTTTTCAATACCAACAATAAGTTCAATAGATCAGGTTAAAGCTTCAAGTTTATTAAGAAATGTATTTCAAAATTTACAATTTCATTACTCAAAAAGATTAATTGTTATAAGTTTATTAATGTTATTGATTTTGATTTCATTATTTACCTATGGATCAGAAAACCCAGTTTATAGTCTTGGATATTTTAGTGCTTTTTTTGTTTGCTTGATTATATTCTTTTTAATTTCGAAATTAATAATATTACTTCTTAAAAAATTTAAATATTACAAAAATATTTCATTTAAGGTATCTATAAAAAATATCACTCAAACAAAAAGTATCACACCTATTACAATCATGTCTTTGGGATTGGGTGTCACTTTACTTCTAACCTTGGCATTAGTTGGAACAAATTTTAAGAGAGAAATAGCAAAATCCATACCCGACATTGCTCCCGACTATTTTTTTGTTGGCATTCAAAAAGAGGAGCGAGAAAAGTTTGAACAAGGCATTTTATCCATGGACACTGGTGCAAAAATTGAGATTGTGCCTATGGTCTCTTCAGGTATTGTAAAAATTAATGGTATAAATCCTAATACATATATAACACCTGACAATGATAGCTACTGGGTTATAGGAAGTGAACGTAGGTCATCTTGGTCTACAAAAGTACCTAAAGACAATCTTATTACTGAAGGAAAATGGTGGGATCTATCTAAAACCAATCAACTTCAAATATCTTTAGATGCAAAGGTTGCTAAAGATTTCAATATAAATCTTGGGGATGTTTTTACTTTAAATATTTATGGTAGGGAAATTGATGGCGAAATAGTAAATTTTAGAGAAGTTGATTATAGAGATCTTAGTATAAATTTTGCTATGCTATTTAACCCTGAATTTGCAAAAAATATTCCTTATGAATATTTAGCCACCACAAAGTTTGATAATTTAGATAAATTTGATGAAACAAAAATGCTAGAAATTTTTCCAAGTTTATCAATGATTAAGATTGCAGATTATTTAAACAAAGTAACAGTTGTTTTAAATAAAGTTTTTTTAGCTGTAACATTAATTTCAGCAGTAACAATTGTTGTTGGCTTAATAGTTATTTCGAGCGCGATTATGGTTCAAGGAAAAGTGAGAGAATACCAAAATTTAATATTTAAAATTCTGGGTTTTTCGAGAAAAGAAGTTATTTTTTCATCTCTCATTGAATTTTTGATCATTTTCAAATCTGTAATATTGATTGCAATATTTTTTGCAGTAATTGGCTCAAAGTTTATAATTGAAAATATTTTTGAGCTAATTTGGAAATTTGATTTTAAGCTTCTTGTCTACCTTGGGCTTTCTGTTGGATTAGTCACGTTAATACTAATTTTGCTAACAAATTTAAAATATTTAAACCCGAAAGTTTATCCACTTATAAGGAATGAGTGATAGTTTTAATTTAGAAATTTTTCTCCATCAGCCACAAACTATCACCAGCCAAAAAGTAAATTTTTCCATTTTTTGGATGAACCTGTATATCCCTTATTCTTCCAATTTTATCTTTAAAAATAATTTCCTCTATTATATTAGTTCTATTATCAAATATTAACTTTCTTAATGATTTGTCTTTGAGAGAAGTGATTAGTGCATGACCATTCCATTCTTCAAATTCATTGCCTTTATATATGGTTATTGCACTGGTAGCGATAGAGGGTACCCAATATTGAATTGCTTTAGTAAAACCTGGCTTCCATTTTGGCCCAATTTTAGTTCCAGTATAATTTTTTCCACCCCAACCCAATATTTTCCAACCATAGTTTTCAGCTTTTTTTACCTCTCCAAACCAGTCACCTCCTTTTGCGCCGTGGTTACTCATATAGATTTTGTTATCAAATGGAGATACAACTAAACCTTGTGGGTTTCTAATTCCTATTTGGTAAATTTCTGCGAGCCACTCTGATTTACCTGTAAATTTTGGATTATCTTTAGGTATACTGCCATCTAAATTTATTCTTATTATACTACCAGGATGCTTTTTTGGATCTTGAGCTATCATTCCCATTCCTCTTTCTCCAGCTGATGCAAAAAGCTGATTTCCTTTTATGGCTAGTCTAGATCCAAAATGATAACCCGAGTCAATAGGGGGTTCAGCTTGGAATATATTTTTAAAGTTGAGTTTATTTTTATTGAATTGAGCTTTAGCAATAGATGTACTCGATTTTCCAATCCCCCTGTCCTCAGAATATGAAATGTAAACAAAATTATCTTTGAATAAAATATCCAGCAAACCTCCCTGTCCATGAACTAAATAATTTAAATTATGTTCAATTTCTGAGATTTTTTTTGTATTAATGTTAATAAATTTTATTTTACCATTTTTTTCGGTAATTATTAATTCTCTATCATTTATAAATGATGATCCCCACGGAGATTTAAGATCAACAATTTTTTTAAAATTAAATTCCTCAGCAAAACTAACAATTGAAATATTAGTACAATAAATAATTATTATGAAGATTTTTTTCATAATAATTAAATAACTACTTCAAAACCTTCAAAGTCTGGTGGTCCTAAATATAAATCTCTATGTTGTGCAGCATTTTTATGGGCAAGCCTAAAAGCCTCTGATTTAGTCCAATTAATAAAGTCCTCTTTTGAGTCCCATGTGCTGTGGGATGAATATAATGAATAATCGTTATAAGTATTTCCTTTTATTAAATTAAAATTTTTAAATCCTTTAACACCATCTAAATGAGTATCTCTACTTTTCCAAATATCTTCAAAGACTTTTTCCTTTCCTAAAACAATTTTAAATCTATTCATCGCAATATACATAATTTTAAGATAACTTTGATCTTCCACCATCTACTGCAATGATTTGACCTGTTACCCATGAACTATCCTCTGAAATTAAAAATTTAGCTAAAGAAGCAGAGTCTTTTCCTTCACCCAATCTTTTTAATGGGTGAGCTTTTGCAATTCCTTCTGCTAGTACTTTATTTTTTAACATAGGCTCAGCAATTTTAGAATGTGTTAGACTAGGTGCAATACAATTTACTCTAATGTTTGGTGCAAATTCAGCAGCCAGAGAAACAGTTAATCCTTCAACAGCAGCTTTTGTAGATGCAATTATTGCATGATTTGTAAATCCTCTTTGAGCGGCAACAGTAGAAAATAAAACGACTGACCCTTTATTTTTTTTTAAACTATCTTGATAACCTTTTATGGTTTCAACAGCTGAATAAAGATTTAACTTCATACACTTATTAAAATCTTGTTCAGTTACCATTCTCAGTGGTTTTAAATCAATCGAACCAACACAATAAGCAATCCCCTTTGTTTCTGAAACATCGTTTTTTACTTTATCAATAAATCCATCTTCCAAAACATCAGCTACTGTGGATGAGCATTCTAATTTATCTGAAATATTTTTAAGCTCGGCTTCATTTCTTGCAACTAAATGGACACTATTTCCTGAACCCACTAATTGTTCTGCTAAACTTGACCCGATTGAACCTGTCGCACCAAAAACAATATATTTTTCTGACATAAAAAATTTTATTAGCTATATTTAATTATGAAGTTATTTTTTATACTTGGCAATCAACTATTTCCATCAAAATACCTTGACCGCTTCAAAAAAGACCATGTATTCTTTATGGCAGAAGACCTTGGTTTATGCACATACGAAAAACATCATAAGCAGAAAATACTATTATTTCTGTCCTCTATGCGGTCTTATGCTGATAAACTTAAGAAAGATAAATTTAAATTAGAGTACATAAAAATTGAAGATAAAGAATTTAAAGACGATTATCTTAAAAAATTAAAGAAAATTATTAGCCAAAAAAAAATAAAAGAGATTTCCAGCTTTGAAATTGAAGATAAGTTTTTTGAAAAAAAGATATCTCAATTTTTTAAAAAGGAAAAAATCGATTGGCATATAGCTCAAACACCTATGTTTTTGAATTCTAGAGAAGAATTTAAAAAATATCTTTCTAGATCAAAAAAACCATTTATGGCAACTTTTTACAAAGAGATAAGAAAAAAATCTGGAATATTAATGGCTTCAGATGGAAATCCAATAGGTGGCAAATGGAGCTTTGATGAGGACAATAGAAATAAACTACCTAAAAATATTTCCATTCCAAAATTTCCAAAAATTAACGAAACAAACCACACAAAAAAGTTAAAACCAATTATTGAAAAAATATTTAAAGATCATCCTGGTACAACAGATAATTTTTGGCATGCAACAGAATATAATGATGTCATTAAGCTTTTAAATTTTTTTATCAAAGAAAAATCAAATTTATTTGGTGATTATGAGGATGCAGTTGATCAAAAAGATAATATCTTATTTCATAGTGCTTTAAGTCCCTATATCAATTTAGGCTTAATAACACCTGAGCTAATTATCAAAAAAGTTCTTGACTTTCATAAAAGTAAAAAAATTAAATTGAATTCTTTAGAGGGGTATGTGCGTCAGTTAATAGGATGGAGAGAATTTATGAGAGGAGTTTACCAAAGTTACTCAAATGAAATGGAAACTGGAAATTTTTTTAAGCAAAATAGAAAAATGAAAAAATCTTGGTACGATGGGACAACTGGTTTACCACCACTCGATTATGCAATTAAAAATGCTCTTAATCATGGATGGTCTCATCACATTGAAAGATTAATGATCTTATCCAACATCATGAATCTTTGTGAGATAAAACCAACTGTTGTCTACAAGTGGTTTATGGAGATGTTTGTAGACTCCTCTGACTGGGTAATGGTCCCAAATGTTTATGGAATGGGGTTGTTTAGTGATGGAGGAATATTTGCTACGAAACCGTATATTTGTGGATCAAGCTACTTTATGAAAATGATGGATTTTAAAAAAGGTGATTGGTGCAACATAATGGATGGTTTGTATTGGAGATTTATTGATCGAAATAGAAAATTTTTTTTGAAAAATCCTAGACTATCCATGATGGTTAGAATATTTGATAAAATGAAAACTGAGAGAAAAAAATTAATTCTTCCAGCTGCAGAAAAATTTATTAAACAAAATACACTTTAGTGAAAAAAGAAAATCTTCCCTCTAAAATCTGCATTATTTGTAGAAGACCTTTTACCTGGCGAAAAAAATGGAAGTTAAATTGGGAAAGAGTTAAGTATTGCTCAAAAAGATGTTCTAGCAAAAAAATATGAATTTAGGAAAATACAAATGGAAAAGTAGAATTTTACTTGTTTCTACCTCAAATTATAAGGATAAAATTTATATAGAAACGAAAAAGATATACCAAGATAAAATTAAAGATTTTCATAAAAGATATGTAAAATTAATTTGTAAAATTAATAAAAAGGAAAAATCTTCTATTAATCTAATTGGTTTTGATGGAAAATCTAAAAAGATGATGAATAAACTTAATTATAAAATGGTATTTAAAATAATAGACAAAATGCCACTAAGTAAAAAATTTAAACCAATAAATTTATCATTGTATTCAGATTATAATCCTAAAACCACTACTCAAGGGTTGGGATTTAAAAATAAGGAAAAAGCACTTTACACAATTAAAACTATTAAAAATCGTCCAATTAATTACCAGGTTAATGTAATTGCAACCATGCTGGGTAGAGCAAAGAACCATCCTAACAAAACTGAGGACATGGAAAATGCTATAGAAATATTTAGTGATTGGATGAAAAAATATAAAAGTAAAAAGAATGAAAACTAAAATAACTTATCATTTAAAAAAAATTGTAGTTATATTTTTTCTTTTAACCCCAAATAGTCTTAATGCTGATTTTTTTGAGGATATAACAAGCCAAATTTTTGATAATCCTAAAAGACTTAGTTATGGAGTTTCCGTCACTGATGTAAATCAAGATGGAAATTTTGATTTTGTAGTCACTGGATTTGGTTATTTGAATTTAGCTTTATCACATGAGAATGGAAAATTAATAAACATTGTAAATCAAAAAAAATTTTCTGATGAATTTAGAAGGACAATTGGCGTTGCTGCTTGCGATATAGATAAAGATGGATTTGAAGAGATATATTTTCTCAACACTGATACGTATAGTGGAACAAAAAAATATTCAGATAGATTACTGGATATAAAGGATAATAATTATTTTGATTTATTCGAATTAGAAAAAAATAAAGAAAATTTAAATTTAACAGCAGGAAGATCTGTAGTTTGTGTAGATAGAAAGGGAGATGGTGAATATGGTATTTATGTAGCGAATTATGGAGGACCAACGAGATTTTATGAGATTGAAAATGAACTTATCAAAGATAAAGCTCAGAAATTAAATCTTGATAATATCACTGGTGGAAGAGCAGTGGTTTCAGGACATATCTTGACAGAAAGAGCAGATATCTTTGCAGCAAATGAGAGAGGAGAAAATTTTCTTTTTAAAAATAATAATGGAAATTTTGAGGATGTTGCATTTGATTATAGGCTAGATGATGCAATGCAAAATGGCAGAGGTACAGCTTTGTCAGACATATATTATCGAGGTAGATTAGATATCCTAAGTGGTAATTGGCTTGGATATCACAGAGCTTGGGTTTTAGAAAATAATGAATTTAAAGATATAGGAAATAAAGATTTTGATGAACCTTCAAGAATCAGAACAATTATTTCTGCAGATTTTGATAACGATGGTTATGATGAAGTCTTCATGAACAATATAGCAGAACCAAACAAATTATTTCGAATTAAAGATGGTGGAAAATTTGAACAAATAAATTTTCAAGTTGGTCTTGAAGCCAGAGGATATGGAACTGGGGCAGCAGTTGCTGATATAGATAACGATGGTATTTTAGAGTTACTAGTTTCTCATGGAGAAAGCAAAGAACAACCATTGTCCTTGTACAAAGCAAAAGTAAATCCTAAAAATAAATATTTGAGAATAAAACCTTTAAATAAATATGGTGCACCTGCAAGAGGAGCAACAGTAACACTAACTTCGAATTTAAGAAAACATTCAAAGACTATTGATGCTGGATCTGGTTACCTTTGCCAAATGGAGCCAGTGGCACATTATGGAATTAGGGAAAACGAAAAAAATATGAAAATTCAGGTTAGATGGACCAATGGTAAAACTGAGACATTTTCAGTTAATGAATTAAACAAAACAATTACTTTAAAACAAAAATGATTAATTTAAAGGTTGAAGAACTCTATTTATATAATGGATTACACCATTTGAGGTTTCAATGTCGGCTGTTACCACTTCAGCCTCATTTATATAAACTATTCCGTTAACTTTTTTGATTGTTATTTCTTCACCATTAATTGCCTTAAGTTTTATTTCGCCATTTATTTTTGAAGAAGTTACTTTTTTTGAAAAAACGTGTCTTCCTAAGATGTTTACAAGTTTTTTTTTATTTTCCTCTCTTAATAGACCGTAATATGTTTGCGCACTAATTGCAGCGAACGCATCATCTAATGGTGCAAAAACTGTAAATGGTCCGTCGCCTTCTAAATTTTTATTTAATCCTGATTTAATTAGTGTTTCATTTAATTTTGTGAACTTACCAGACTCATTGAGTTTATTAATTATATTTGCAGATGTAATTGATGGTGCAAACATTATTAGTAAATAGATTAATGAATAAATTTTTTTCATTTGGTTTGAATATAAAAAAAAATCAATAATTTAAAAGGTTAATTAAGTGCGACAAATGTTAAAATAAAAAACTATAAATTATCAATATTTAATAATAGAAAGTGTTGTTTATTAACAAAGACAGAATTAATTATTTAAAATCATAATTGTAAATAAATGAAATTTATAAAAAATGTAATTAAATTGTCAGTTATTTTAATTCTAGTTTTATCTTTCTCTAGTATTACAAATTCATCAGAAAAAAATTATTATAAAGATTTAATTACAGACTGGTCAAGAATATTTCCTGATAAAAATAGAAATGCAGCAGGCCCAAAATTCTTTAAATACATAATTGATAAAGATATTACTTATAAAGATTTTGTTGAATATAACAAATTATATTGTGCTGTATCTGGTTCATTGATTGATCCTAATAGTGAACCTGACTTTATATTTGTTAATGAAAAAGAAACTAAAAAAAAAATTTGTGGTAGTTATTATAAATGCTGTGTTCCATGCTCGTGTGACATCATGAAGTATTCTGAGGTTCAGCAAATGAAATATGAGTTTAAAGATGGTGTTAAAAAATTTTTTGTTTTCACAATTAAAAATCCTTGTGATAAAATAGATTTTCCAACCAGAGTTAATAAAAATTATTTTTGTGATGGAAAAAAAATTAATAAAAAACAAGTATATGATTTGAATGGTAGAATAGTAATAGGTTTATTACACAATGGTAAAAGCTGTAAAAAGGATGAAATTGATTTTGTAAAAACCCACAATATAACTGGCAGATTTTGTGAATTTAGAAATAATACTCCTTTAGAGAATCTAGAAGCTGGTATGGGTGATATTTTTATAAAACTCGCGAGATAAAATACTTAAAAATAATTAGAATTTACTCAAAAGTTGAAATTATTTTAGGAATATAATTTTTAAAATTAAAAAAACCTTTATTACAATATCGCCAAGAATATTGATCAAGTTTTCTATACAAAAAATCAATTTTTAGATTATTTAAATTTAGATAATCCAGAGTTTCGCCAATTGTAGGATATAATCCAACAATCTCGACATTTATATTTTTTATTTCACTTATATCTATTATCTCACAATCAATAGATTTCTCGTTTAACCTTTTTTTTTGATCTTCAATTAATTTAGATTTAAAATTCAATACTTTTTCGCTAAGTTTTATTGATCTATTTTCATTGTTATTCGATACTAAAAGAATTTTTATAAATTTATTATTTTTAAAGTCGGTTATTTCAAGAGAAAGGTTATTTTCAAAAATTAATAGACTTTTATTTTCAATATTTTGAGGATTATAAAAATCTTGGTTTATAATGGGATAGACTTTTTCAGAAACTTTTGGAGGTGCATTTTCCTTTAATTTAAAATTATTAAATTTATTATTTGTGAATTTTTTGATATTCCATTCGCTCGCCAAGTAGTGTTTTCCTTGTGTTTGAATTCCTGCTACCCATCTCCATCCAAGAGTATTTGATGCAGCATCCCCATCATATAGATGTTGCATAAAAAATTCTGCGCCCAGTTGCCAAGGTAATTCTAAGGTAAAAATCCAAATACTGGCAAACCACATTCTAGAATGATTATGTAAGTAATTGTTATCTTTGAGTTCATTTACCCATTGATTAAAACATTCAATATTAGTCTTGCCTTCTATTGCACTTAAATAATTTTGATTATCTTTAAATTCCTCCTTAATTTTACTTAACTCAATTAAATAATCATTCCAAACACCTGGTCTTAGTTCTAACCAACCTTTCCAATATGTTCGCCATAAAACTTCTTGAATAAATTTTTCATTTTTTGAAAAGGAAAATTTATTTAATGATTTTTGGATTACTTCTTTCTCGTTAATAATTCCGTGAGTAATATATGGAGACAAACACGAAATATTAGATCTGTTTTCTGGCCCAAAGTCAAAGTTCCTTAATTTTGAATATTCTGATAGATTATTTTCTACAAAATGATTTAATTTCTCTAAGGCCTTAGCCCTTGAAGGTCCGAAATTCATGTTATTTTATTTTGATTTTTTTTTCTTAAGTCCCAATTTATCGCTGTGCCTTAATCTTAGAATAACAATTGCTCCAGCAATTAGAACTATCGCTACAGCCTCATATACTAGTGCTGTAGGATCCATTTCTTTTCCCTGAAGTATAATAAATCGTGCAAGTGCCGTTATAGCTATCAGAAGAGGTAAGGTTATACTTATTGATTGCTGGTTCCAAAAAACTCTTACCATTGCAAGCACCTCCAGATAAAGAAACATTAATAATAAGTCAGCTAAGGTAACTGATTGAATTAAAAACATTTTTTGTATTTCTATTCCAACAGCAATTACGGTGCTAATTAAAATGATAACCATAAGCACAAGCTGTAAGTTTTTAGTTATTTTTTCCATTATTTATCTTTACTGAATGGTAGCCATTTTTCAAATACTGATTTTGAAGAACCATCGTATGGGATTGAATAAGAATAGGGGTTTGGGCTAGTTAATACTTCAATTCCTTTTGAAAAAACAAAGATAAAAACAACTACAAAAACAATTACCATTATTTTGAATGGGTCAAAATTTTTTGTTTTAAAAACACTAGCAGAGCTTTCCTCAGCCCTGTGAAAATGCTTAAACGTTGTGTAGACGGCGAATATTAATCCAACATGAGCTATAAAAAGTCCTGCCCATCCAAAAGCAAAAGTAGTATATGAAAATACGTATAAACTAAAAACAGTAGTCCAAATAAAACTTAAAACTAAGAGAATTTGCAATCTAACTGTTTTAGGAAGAGCTCTTAAATCATTTTTACTATCATCAAACAAAATGTTTGCTGTATCTTTCATCCAATTTTTAAATGATTCCATTTTTGTAAGATATAGTTTCTAGTAAATTAAACAAATGATAATTTGACCTAAGTTTTATAAAGTACGTAGTTTTTTCTTATGAAAATTAATAAATTTTTCAACATTGTATTTGTTAAACGTTTTATTTTCCTCGAATGAAACCTTTTTCATTGAGTATGCAGAACTTTTTGTTTTTCTTGAGATAATCGTTATATTTCCTTTGTAAAGCTTCAATTTTACAGTTCCATAAACTTTATTTTTTTTTAGATCCACAATCTTTTGAAGTTTTAATCTTTCTTTTGAAAACCAATAACCATTATAAATGAGTTCAGCATATCTTGACATTATGTTATCTTTTTTATGCATTGTCTCTTTATCTAAGGTAACCGACTCAATTGCTCTATGAGCGTGAATTAGCAAGGTTCCTCCAGGAGTTTCATATACTCCTCTTGATTTAATTCCTAAAAATCTGTTTTCTACAAGATCAACTCTACCTATTCCATTTTTTCCAGCTAATTGATTTAATTTTTCAAGCAGTTTTGCCGGGCGCAATTTTTTTCCGTTGATACCAATTGGATTACCATTCTTAAAAATAATGGTAACGAATGATGCTTTGGATGGAGCTTTCTCTGGTGAAACAGTTCTTTGATAAATAAATTCTGGAGCAATACTTTCTGGATTTTCTAAAACTTTACCTTCTGTCGATGTGTGAAATAAATTGTCATCTACAGAAAAAGGGGGTGCGCCTTTCTTATCTTTTGGAATTAATATTTTGTACTTTTTAGCGTAATTGATTAAATCTGTTCTTGATTTGAATTTCCATATTCTCCAAGGTGAAATTATTTTTATTTTTGGTCCAAAGTAATGATAACCCAATTCAAATCTAACTTGATCATTACCTTTTCCCGTCGCCCCGTGAGAAACAGCAAAGGCTTTATGTTTTTTTGCTACTCTAATTTGATCTTTTGCAATTAATGGTCTCGCAATAGCGGTTCCTAACAAATAAACACCTTCGTAAATAGCATGCCCTCTTAGCATTGGAAAAACATAATCTTTTATAAATATGTCTTTTAGATCTTTGATAATTATTTTTTTAACTCCAAACTTTTTAGCATTTGAAATAATCTTTTTTTTATCAATTATTTGGCCTATATCTGCAGTGTAGCAAATTACTTCAGCATTATAATTTTCTTGAAGCCATTTAAGTATTATAGAGGTATCAAGTCCACCTGAATAAGCTAAAACAATTCTTTTCTTGGATTTCATTAATTAACTACAAGCTTTTTTAGCAGTGTTGTAAGCTTTCGTAAAACCTAACAAAGAATAATGATCTATAGTTTGAGATCCTTTTTGATTATAACCTGCAACCATTATCCTTGATCCTTTTTTCATAACTTTGACCATTATGCCTTCCTTTTTATTGCTCGTCATCCATGCAAAACCTTGTTGTTTAATATCAAACTTAAACTTATTATTTCCTGAAGTTGCTAGAACAGAATTATTTTTATTAAACTCGTAACCTGCAGTGGTACTTATCTCATTAGAAATTTTCTCACTTGGCCTAAAAGTTACAAATAATCTTGCATCTCGCTTATTTGTTTTTGGTGCTTGTAAAACTGGTATTGATTGAGCAAAACATACCTTACCTGAAGTATTAGATATTACAATTACTTCCCAGTCCTTAAACTTTCCAACTTTTTTAAGATCCTCGGCAAGTGTTTTTGAACAAAAAAAAATGAAGAAGGTAAAGAAAATAAATGTATTTAGAAATATCTTTTTAATTAGGGGCATGGATTGGGATATTTTTTTTGAATTTGATTAATTTCATTAATAATTTCGCTTGTTAAAATTACATTTACACTTTCTATATTTGTTTTCAACTGTTCCATTGTCGTCGCTCCTATAATTACACTAGTAATGAAAGGTTGGATTTCACAAAATTTTAATGACATCTTAGTAAAATCAATATTAAATTTTTTCGATAATTTGTAGTATTCCTCTATAGCTTTCTGACCATTCTCATTTTTATATCTTGTGAAATCTTTGAATAATTTCATTCTAGATTTTTCTGGAAGATTATTATTTCTATATTTTCCAGTTAAATATCCAAAAGCAAGCGGTGAATATGCTAACAGACCACTTTTCTCTCTCACAGAAATTTCTGCAAGTCCCACTTCATAAGATCTATTAAGTAAATTATAAGGGTTTTGTACAGACATCATTTTTGGAAGCTCTTTAAGTTTTGATAATTCAAGAAATTTTGACAAACCCCACGCTGTCTCATTAGATAATCCTATGTATCTAATTTTTCCTTCCTTAATAAAATTCTTCAAACTTTCTAAAATTTCCTCAAAAGGTGTCCAACCAATATCTTTTTCGTCATGCTCATAACCATACATTCCAAAAAAATTTGTATTTCTTTCAGGCCAATGAAGTTGATATAAATCTATATAATCTGTTTTTAATCTTTTTAAGCTTTCATCAAGAGCTTGGGTAATTTTTTTTTTACCAAAATTATATCCACCTCCTCTAATGTATTTGTTAGAGGTATTTCCGCACACTTTAGATGCAAGGATAACTTTATCCCTTTTATTAGTTTTTTGAAACCAATTACCAATTATTCTCTCAGTTTCTCCATAAGTTTCTTCTCTCATGGGAATAGAATAAATTTCTGCAGTGTCCCAAAAATTAACACCTTGGTCTAATGCATAGTCCATTTGTTCAAATCCTTCATCTTGGGTGTTCTGTTCTCCCCAGGTCATTGTGCCGAGACAAATTGTACTTACGTTAATATCAGTGCTACCTAATTTTTTGTAATTCATTAAGATTTTATAAGGTTTATCATTTTAATAATCTTTTAAGGCATCTTGAATAATTAGTAAAAGGCTATATATATTTCTCTATGGAATTTAATAAAAAAGGCATTTTGGGTAGAGCTAAAGAAGCTCAACAATCTACTGCAGTAATGGATGAAGGCTTAAGAGCCTACATGCTTAAAGTTTATAATTACATGGCCACGGGAGTATTGTTAACTGGCATAGTTGCTCTTTTAACTTTTAAGACGTCAGTTGTGACAAATGATAATGGAGCTATTATAGGTTTAACTCAATTTGGTAATGCTATTTATATGTCAGGTCTAAAATGGCTGGTAATGTTAGCACCCTTGGCAATTGTTTTTTATATGAGTTTTGGAATAAACAAAATGAGTACCTCAAAAGCCCAAACAACTTTTTGGATTTTCGCAGCTTTAATGGGGCTCTCGTTATCTTCAATTCTTTTAGTTTACACTGGAATGAGTGTTACAAGAGTTTTCTTTATTTCATCTGCAACTTTTGGGGCAATGAGCATTTACGGATATACAACTAAAAGAGATTTAACCAAACTAGGCTCTTTTTTAATGATGGGTTTAATTGGTATTATTATTGCTTCATTAGTAAATATTTTTATGAAATCCTCAATGATGTATTTTGTTATTTCAGTTTTAGGTGTATTAATTTTTGTTGGTTTAACAGCCTATGATACACAAAAAATTAAAAATATGTATTCTGCAAGTGATAGTGGTGAAATGATAGGAAAAAAAGCAGTAATGGGCGCATTAACTCTTTACTTAGATTTCATCAATTTATTTATTATGTTGTTGAGACTTTTCGGTCAAAGAAGATAAATATTAATTTTTTAAATTTTTCCAATTAGTATTTTTAATAAGAATTTGAAGATCAAAAGAATTCTTTAATATTTTTCCATTCGTATCTGTTATACAATATTTAAGGTTTTTGTTTCTGGGTTTAAAATTTTTACATATTTTATAAAGTGCATTTTCAGTTGAATTTTTAAAAACACTAAAACCCACTTGTTTGCTTGATATGTTCAAACCATAATCCTTCCAAGAGCCCTCTGAAACCATTTGTGCATATAAATCTAAAATAATCTTTAATTCATTTCTTTCAAAAAAATTTTCATTTTCAATTTTCCCACCAACATTATTTATTATTAACTTAATATTATTGTTCATTTGTTTTATATTTGTTTATTAACCCTATTTGAAAAGCGGTAAATATAAATGTTATTGGCAATAAACCCCAAACTTTAAAATTTACCCAAAATTCTTCTGACTGAGTTCTCCAGACTAATTCATTCAATATTGCCAGTCCAAAAAAGAAATAAATCCATCTCTTATTTAAAATTTCCCACCCATTATCTGTTAGGGAAATTGATTTTCCCATTAGTTTTTTTAAAACAGGTTCTTTAGTAAAATATTTTCCAAGCATCAAACTCAAGCCAAATAAAATATTAATAATTGTTGGTTTAACATAAATAAATACAGGGTTATTAAAATAAATAGTTAGTCCACCAAAAAATGTAATGAGTATTCCACTTAATAGTGGAACCGTGGGTATTTTTTTTTCTAAAAACCATACTATAGCTAATGCTATAATTGTCGCAATGATAAAGGGAGGTATAGCAATTTTTAGATCTTTTCCACTATCATAATAATAATAGAAAAAAATTATTAGTGGACCAAAATCTGTAAGAAATTTTAAAAAAGATTTATTCACTATAAAGATATTAACATAAAAAATATTTTCACAAAAACTTTTAATTTTTCTTATTGATTTTTATTTTTAAATACCCATACTAGTTATATGTCGATACAAAAAGCTAAATTTTCTATTGGAGATGTGGTGAAACATAAACATTTCGATTTTAGAGGAGTTATATATGATGTTGACTTTGAATTTAATAATTCTGAGGAATGGTATCAATCAATACCTAAAAATGTGCGACCAAGAAAAGATCAACCTTTTTACCATCTTCTTGCAGAAAATGATGAAATTACTTATGAAGCATATGTCTCTGAACAAAATTTGTTAATAGATGACTCAAATGAGCCTATAAAACATCCATTAATTGAAGAGATTTTTTCTGGTAAAAAGGGAACAGGGTACTTTAAACCATCAAACTAAATATTCTTTTTTTCAACACATTTAGCTCAAATCTTTGACACAGCGTCATATTACATATTATTTAATTTGATCAAGGGTGTTAAATTTACCCTTCGTTATTATCTCCCTCTACACTCTTGATCAGATATTTTTTTTTAAAAAATATTTGGTATTATTAATAAAATTAAAAATGTTTAAATATTTTGAACCAAATAAAATTTTCTCAATCACATCTAGAGCTCCTAAGTACGTTCTACTATTTTTTGTAATTACACTTTCAATTGGATTAACAGAGGCATTAATTTTATCTCCAGAGGATTATCTACAAAGTCATTCGGTAAGAATTATGTATGTACATGTTCCAGCTGCATGGATTTCTCTTGGAATTTTTTCCACAATAACATTGCTTTCTTTGATTGGATATATATTTAAGATTAAAAATTTTTTTTTAATTTCAAAAAGTTTGGCTCCGTCAGGTCTAGTTTTTAATATTGTAGCATTGGTGACAGGTTCAATTTGGGGAAAACCAACATGGGGGACATGGTGGGTATGGGATGCAAGGGTTACTTCAATGTTAATTTTATGTTTGTTTTATGCAATGTATTTGATCTCTTGGAGAATTTATCAAAATAATGAAAAAGTTTATAGAGTAACTGCCATAATAACTATCTTAGGAATTATAAATGTTCCAATTATTAAATACTCTGTTGATTGGTGGAACACATTACATCAACCTGCCTCAATCAACATTCTTTCGGAGACCTCAATTCATGTATCAATGATTATACCATTAATATATATGACTGCGGCATTTGCCCTATTTTCTCTATTAATTTTTTTAATGAAATATAATACAGAACTGATAAAGATTAAAAATAAAGGATTAGACAGACTATGATCAATGAATTATTTTACATGAATGGTTACGGACTTTACGTATGGTCTGCTTTTTTGTTCACTTTTTTTAGTTTTTCTTTGCTCTATATTTTTATAAAAATTCAATACATCAAGGAAAAAAACAAGTTTATTGCAAAGTTTGGAACGTTAAATTCTGAAAGTGCTGCTATTGCAAAATCTCAAAATATAAATAAAGAAATTTTATCTAACACCTCAAGTATTTAACTTAAAATCATGTATGGTAAAAAAGTTAAATTAAGATTTTTTTTCATATTATTAGTTTTTTTAACTTTATCTTTATCAATTTTTTTTATTCTTAAATCTCTTGAAAAAAATGTTGTTTATTTTCAGTCACCATCCGAAATAAAAATTTTACCTGAAATTGAAAAAAAAAAGATTAGAGTTGGAGGAATGGTAAAAAAAAGCTCTATTTTTGTTAAAGAACAAAAAGTCAAGTTTATAATTACTGATTTCAAAAATGAGATCAATGTTACTTATTCTGGTGTTATTCCAAATCTTTTTTCTGAGGGAAAAGGAGTTGTGGCTGAAGGTTTTTTAAAAGATAAAGATTTTTTTGAGGCTACTAAAATTCTTGCAAAACATGATGAAAATTATATGCCGCCTGAGGTAAAAAAGGCTCTAGAGGAGAAATAATTTTGGCCAGTATCGTTGGATCTTACTCTTTAATATTTGGACTAAGTTGCTCATTTTTAATTATTTTTTTTTCAATAAAAAATTTTAAGAATACCCAAGTTTTTGATAATAGAATTTTATCGTTTACTTTTTTACAATTTTTTTTAGTAGTTATAAGTTTTTTTTCTCTAATATTAGCTTTTGTTTATTCAGATTTTAGTAATGAGACTGTTTTCAATCACTCTCATACAACTAAGCCACTTTTTTATAAAATTTCGGGGACATGGGGAAACCATGAGGGAAGTTTATTACTTTGGCTTTTAGTATTGACACTTTTTATATCTATATTTCTTCTAAAATCTAAAAAACAAAAAAAACAGTATAGAATTTTAACATCATTAATTCAGCAAATAATTATAATTGGTTTTTTCTTTTTTTTGATTATGACATCGAACCCATTTAACTATATTTTTCCAATTCCAAAGGAAGGGCTTGGTTTAAATCCTATATTACAAGACCCTGCTTTAGCTATACATCCCCCAATGCTGTATTTAGGTTATGTCGGGTCTTCAATAATTTTTTCATCATCACTAGCTGCCATGACATTAAATGATATTTCTAGAGATTGGGCAAAACATATCAAACAGTGGGTATTGGTTTCATGGTTTTTTTTAACCCTAGGAATTCTGTTAGGATCTATTTGGGCTTATTACGAACTTGGTTGGGGTGGTTTTTGGTTTTGGGATCCTGTTGAAAATGTTTCGTTAATGCCATGGCTAGCACTCACTACTCTTCTCCATTGTATTCTAGTTTTAGAAAAAAAATTATTTTTAACTTCATGGGTTGTTATTTTATCTATAGCAACGTTTACTTTGAGTATGTCAGGAACCTTTTTAGTTAGATCGGGTATTTTAAATTCTGTTCATACATTTGCAAATGATCCTGAAAGAGGCTTATTCATTTTGATTTTTTTATTCTGTTTAATTTTTTTATCGCTTTTTATTTTTTTCTTTTTTTTTAAAACAGATAAAAATAATAATAGTTTATTTTGGCTCAGTAAGGAAACTGCAATCCTGGTAAATAACTGGTTTATGGTATATTTTTTAGTGGTAGTTTTAGTAGGTACCATTTATCCAATATTTTTAGAGGTTTTTTCATCTGAAAAAATTTCTATCGGTCCACCTTTTTATAATAAATTAATAATACCATTTTTAATTCCTTTTTTGTTGGCAATGACGATAGGTCCAAAATTAAAATGGATTAAGTCAGATCTGAGAAATAAAGGTTATTTAATTTTATTTTTTATAATATCTCTTCTTTTATCAATCATGATAATTAAAAATTTAAGTATTAATTTTTTAGTAAATACTGTTTTAGTAACATCGGCATTTTATTTATTCTTTATTACATCAAGAGATTTTTTCGTAAAAGGTTTTAATAAACTATCTCAAAATATTGCACATTTTGGTTTTAGTTTATTAATACTAAGTATTTTATTTAACAATATTTTTTCAACAGAAATTATCAGTAATTTAAAGATTGGTGAAACTTTTGAGGGTAAAAATTTTAAAATTAAATTTGAAAAAATAAAACAAAAAGAGGAGTATAATTATAAATCCATTAAAGGAAAATTTAAAATTGAAAATTTAGATGGATCAATTGAAGTATTGTATCCAGAGTTGAGAATATATAATCAACCAAATATTGTTACTAGTGAAGCTGACATTAAAACAAACTTTTTAACAGATAAATTTATGACAATGAATTATGTTCAAAACCAAGATTATTTTAATGTTAGATATCAAGTAAAACCTTTTATGATATGGATATGGCTATCTGTGATATTAATTAGCTTAGGTGGATTTGTAAGTTTTTTCAAAAGATATGAAAATTAAATTTTTACCTTTTTTTCTAACTATCATTTTCTTAACAATTTTTTTTGTTTTTTATAAAAGTTTACAAACTTCAAATATTTATACACCTAAAACTAATTTAGAAAAAAATATTCCATTGTTTACAGCTGATATATTTGATTCTAATAAAAAGATTTCATCTGAAGATATTTTTAAAGATAATATCTACTATTTATTAAATATTTGGGCTTCTTGGTGCGCTCCTTGCAGAGAGGAACATATTTTTTTAATGGATTTAAGTAAAAGCAAGAAAATTGAAATTATAGGACTGAATTACAAAGATAAGATTGATAATGCAAAAAAATTTTTAAATGATTTCAAAAGTCCTTACAAAATTATCATTTCTGATTTAGATGGGACACTCTCTATTGAACTAGGAGCTTACGGGGTTCCCGAGTCATACTTGATTTATAATAAAAAAATATTAAAAAAAGTGGTAGGGCCAATTTCTACAAATAGTTTTTCAGCAATAAATAAACTAATAAAATGAAAATTATAAATTATTTAATAATAATATTTGTTTTTTTAAGTTTTAATTCACTTAAAGCCCAGGATCAGAATGATAAATTAAATATAGAAATTACAAAAAATTTACGTTGTTTAATTTGTCAAGGTCAGTCTGTTTATGATTCTGATACAGAGTTTGCCAATAGTATAAAAATTCTAGTTCAAAATAAAATAAAAGATGGTAAGAGTGAGAAGGAAATTTACTCATATTTAAAGAGTAGATACGGAGAATGGATATTGTACAATCCAGAATTTAATAAAAATACCTATTTATTATGGTTATTGCCTATATTGATGTTTTTAATAGGAGGTGCAATAATATTTAAGTTATTTATTAAAAAAAAAAATTAAGTATATTCTGCGAATGAATTTTAAAAAAATTATTCTTTTAATAACATTTTTTTTAGTGTGTTTTTCTGTAAATGCTGAAGAAAAAAAATTGGATGTAAATAATACAGAATTTAATGTTTATACTGGGATGTTTGATTTTAGTGATGATGGGAAACGATCTACTTTGGTTGGGTTTCAGCATCAAAATGAAGATTTAAATAGAGATACATTCTTAGGAAATTTATCACCGGTTACAGGTGCAATGATCACAGCAGACAATGCAACTTATTTTTACACAGGTGTACAGGCACATTATAAACTTGGTGCTCTTAATCTTACTCCAAGTTTTGCGCCTGGCTACTATAATGAGGGCGATGGAAAAGATTTAGGGCACGCACTTGAGTTCAAAAGTGAGGTTCAGCTTTCATTAGAATTACCTAAAGAAAGTCAACTTGGTTTTTCTTATAATCATTTGTCAAATGCGAGTTTGGGAGAAAAGAATCCTGGGGCAAATAGTTATATGTTTAATTTTCTAAAAAAGTTTTAATTTAATTAGATGAATTTAAGAGATTGTCACAACTTTAGTGATTTTAGAAAACTGGCTAAAAAAAAATTACCATCACCCATTTTTCACTACATTGACGGTGCTGCAGATGATGAAATTACTTATGCTAGAAATACTAGTGCTTTCGATGATGTGGATTTAGTACCCAATGTTTTAAGAGGTGTTGAAAATGTAGATTTATCAACCACGATATTTGGAAAAAAATTAGATTTACCTTTTTATCTTTCGCCAACAGCACTTCAGAGACTTTTTCATTACGATGGTGAGAGAGCAGTTGGTAAAGCAGCACAAAAATTTAATACAATGTTTGGAGTTTCAGCTTTAGCTACAGTGAGTGTTGAAGAAATCTCCTCTTTAATTGATACGCCTAAAATGTTTCAGTTTTATTTTCATAAAGATAGAGGTCTGAATGATTCTTGTTTGGAAAGAGCAAAAGCGGCAAAATTTGATGTTATGGCCTTGACCGTAGATACAATCACTGGAGGAAATCGTGAGAGAGATTTACGAACAGGATTTACATCTCCGCCAAAATTAACTTTGTCCAGTTTATTTAGTTTTGCTACAAAGCCGATGTGGGGAATAAATTATTTAACTAAAGGAAAGTTTGAATTACCTCATCTTCAAGATTTTGTTAAAGAGGGTACAAGCACCAACTCCTCAATTGGAAATTATTTTTCTACTATGTTAGATCAATCTATGAATTGGAAGGATGCAGAAAAACTCTGCTCACAATGGGGAGGACATTTCGCTTTAAAAGGTGTGATGAGTGTTGAAGATGCAAAAAGAGCTGTTGATATTGGATGCACAGGGATAATGGTTTCAAATCATGGTGGTCGTCAGCTTGATGGATCAAGATCCCCTTTTGATCAGTTAGCAGAAATTGTAGATGCGGTAGGTGATAAGCTGGATGTTATATGTGAAGGAGGTATCCATAGAGGTACTCACATGCTTAAAGCTTTATCATTAGGTGCAAAAGCATGTTCAGGAGGAAGGCTTTATCTCTATGCATTGGCTGCTGCTGGACAAGCTGGTGTCGAAAGAGCTTTGGAAAAATATAAATCTGAATTGCAAAGAGATATGAAATTAATGGGCTGCACTAAAATTAGCGATTTAAATAGAAGTAATTTAAGATTTAGAACATAGTGAGTTTAAAAAATTGTTATAATTTCGAAGATTTTAGAAAGCTTGCAAAAAAAAAATTACCCTCACCAATTTTTCACTATATAGATGGTGGATCAGACGATGAAGCTACTTTAAGAAGAAATACTGATTCCTTTAACGATTGTGACCTAGTTCCTAATATACTTGCAAGCGTTGGTAAACCAGACTTATCTACCACATTGTTTGGAAGAAAAATTGATATGCCAATTTTTCTATCACCTGCAGCTATGCAAAGATTATATCATCCAGATGGTGACAAAGCTTCAGCAAGAGCAGCAGAAAAATTTGGAACATTTTATAGTATGTCATCCATGGGCAATAACTCAATTGAAGAAATTTCAAATATTTCTAGTGGTCCAAAATTATTTCAACTTTATGTTCATAAGGATAAATCTATTTCAGATGACTTAATAGATAGGTCTAGAAGATCAGGTTTTGATGCGATGTGTCTAACTGTAGATACTTTAGTAGCAGGTAATAGAGAAAAAGATCATAGGACAGGATTTACAACTCCACCAAAATTAACATTACAAAGTCTATTAAGCTTTGCGATGAGACCTGTTTGGGTGCTCAATTATTTGACTGGAAAAAAATTTGAACTTTCAAATGTCAAAAAAAAAACAGATAAGGGTACTAATATTGCAAAGTCAGTAATCGAATATATTAATGAACAATATGATCCAGCTATGGGTTGGAAGGATGCTGAATATTGTGCAAAAAGATGGAACGGACCTTTTGCTTTAAAAGGCGTTATGTCAGTTGAAGACGCTAAAAGGGCTATTGATATTGGTTGCACCGCTATCATGATTTCAAATCATGGTGGAAGGCAACTTGACGGTTCAAGATCGCCTTTTGATCAAGTCAAAGCTATTTCTGATGCTGTCGGAGATAAACTAGAAATTATTTTAGATGGAGGCGTAAGAAGAGGGACACACGTTTTAAAAGCTATTGCAGCAGGAGCAAAAGCATGTAGTTTCGGAAAAATGTTTTTGTTCTCTTTGGCCGCAGGAGGTCAACAAGGTGTTGAACATTTACTTCAAAACATGCACGATGAGATAAATAGAAATATGGTTTTAATGGGTTGTAAGAATTTAAAAGAGTTGAATAGTTCGAAATTAATCTATAGAAAATAGAGAGGAAATAATATGAAACTAGCTAAAAGTTTAGAAAGATTAGGAACTGAGTCCGCTTTTACAGTTTTGGCTGAGGCAAAGAAATTGGAAGCTCAAGGAAAGCCCATGATCCATTTAGGATTGGGACAACCAGATTTTAAAACTCCGAAACATGTTGTAGATGCAGCTAAGAAAGCACTAGACGATGGACATCATGGGTATGTTATGTCAAATGGTATTCCTGAGTGTCGTCAGGCTGTAACTAGATGGATAAAAAAACGTTACAATGTTGAAGTTGATTTTGAAAGAATTCTTATAATGCCTGGTGGAAAACCAACTATGCATTATGCTATACAATGTTTTGGGGAGCCAGGCGCAGAAATTATTCATCCTACACCAGCTTTTCCTATTTACGAGTCGATGATAAATTATACAGGTTCAACATCAGTACCTTATGATTTAACTGAGGATAAGGATCTTAAATTTAATCCAGATAAAGTATTGTCCTTAATTACAGATAAAACTCGATTGTTAATTTTAATTAATCCTAACAACCCAACTGGAAGTTTTGTTGATAAAGGTGATATTGATTTTTTAGCTGATGGTCTAAAAAAACATCCTCATGTAACAATTCTAAGTGATGAAATTTACAGCAGACAGATCTTTGATAATAAAGAAATGCCTTCATTTTTTAATTATCCAGAGTTAAGAGAAAGATTAATAGTATTAGAGGGATGGAGCAAAGCTTATTCAATGACAGGATGGAGGCTAGGTTGGAGTTTTTGGCCGCAACACTTAATTGAACATGTCAATAAATTATTAATCAATAGTGTATCTTGTGTTAACGCTGCAGCTCAATTTGCTGGAATTGCTGCATTAGATGGACCGGATGACTCTATTGATCAAATGATGGAAAAATTTACTCAAAGAAGAGATTTAATTCACAAAGGTTTAAATGATTTGCCAGGTGTAGAATGTAGCTTGCCTGGAGGGGCTTTTTACGCATTTCCTAAAGTAATTGGAACTGGAATGAATGGTGCTGAATTTGCAAGAAAGGCCATGCACGAAGCAGGAGTAGCAATTGTTCCTGGATCAGCATTTGGGGAAACTTGCCAAAATTACGTTAGATTTAGTTTTGCCGCTTCTAGAGATAATATTTCTCAAGCCTTAGAAAATATCAAGAAAATGTTGACTAAATAAGCTGTATTTTTGATTTAATTTTTATTAATATCTTCAAATGAATGATCAAGTACAAGCAGAGCTAAAGAAAATTTTTAATGGAAGATTTTCAACAGCAGAGTCTACAAGGGCAAATTATGCTAGAGGCGAGGATACTTATGATCCTGTATTGTCTAAAGCAGTTGTTTTTCCAGAGACAAATGAAGAGGTTTCAAAAATATTAAGTTTATGTAATGAGCATAAAATTCCTGTAGTTCCATTCGGAACTGGCACTTCTTTAGAGGGTAATGTTGTCGGTAATGATAAAGGAATTACAATCTCCTTAGAAAAAATGAATAAGATTTTAAATGTTAATGCAGTAGATTTTGATTGTCGAGTTCAAGCATGTGTAACTAAAGAGCAGTTAAACGAATATTTAAGAGAAGATGGAGTTTTTTTTCCCATAGATCCTGGTGCAAATGCTGCAATAGGTGGTATGGCATCAACTTCTGCTTCGGGCACTATGGCAGTTAAATATGGTACTATGAAAACTGTGATTACTGGACTTACAGTTGTCCTGCCTAATGGAGATATTATTAAGACTGGAAGTAGAACCAAAAAAACTTCCGCAGGTTATAATTTGACAAACCTATTTATTGGTTCTGAAGGTACTTTAGGAATAATTACAGAAATTCAATTAAGATTATCGCCAATTCCTGAAAGCATTATGAGTGCTGTATGTCATTTCCCTTCTTTAGAGGAAGCGGTATTAACTGCTCAACAAGTGGTTCAGTATGGAGTGCCTATTGCAAGAATTGAGATGTTAAATAAAGAGCAAATGGAAATTAGTATAAATTATTCCAAATTAGAGCATATCGAAGCAGTACCAACTTTATTTTTCGAATTTCATGGTTCTGAGGTATCTAACCAAGAAAATATAAAGATAGTTGAAGAAATAAGTAAAGATAACAATGGAAGTTCATTCAAATGGGCAAAAGATTTAGAAGAAAGAAACAAACTTTGGAAAGCAAGATGGGATGTTTATTATTCTGTTAAAGCTTTAATTAATAATGGCAGAGTCTATTCAACAGACGTATGTTTACCAATTTCAAATATTACTGAATGTGTAAATTATGCTGAGGAACAGTCAAAAAAGCTGGGTCTCAGAGCTCCTATGGTTGGTCATCTAGGGGATGGAAATTTTCATGTAATTTTACCTTATGATCCAAAGGAAGAAGGAACATATGAAAAAATTAGAGATTTTAGTGATTTATTAATAAAAAAAACTCTAGAATTAAATGGTACAATAACAGGTGAACATGGGGTAGGACTACATAAAAAATCTTACTTATTACAAGAACATGGTGATAGCATTCCGTTAATGAGGACTATTAAAAAAAGTATTGACCAAAATAATATAATGAATCCAGGTAAGATATTTGATTTAAATTAGAAGAATGAAAAAAATTTTGGTTACTAGAAGATTATTAAGATCTTGTGAGGATAAAGCCGAGAAAACTTTTAATGCAATTTTAAATTCGAATGATGAACTTTACTCTCAAAAAAAGGTTATTGAACTAAGTAACGGATGTGATGGTATATTGTCGTCTTTAACTGATAAACTTGACTCAGATACTATAAATAAGCTTCCAGAAACTATAAAAATAATTTCAAATTTTGCAGTAGGTTTTGGAAATATTGATTTAGACGCAGCAAAAAACAGAGGTATAGCTGTAACTAATACTCCCGATGTACTAACTGATGCAACAGCGGAAATTGGAGTTCTTTTAATTTTAGGTGCCTGTAGAAGAGCATCAGAAGGAATCGAGAGCGCAAGACAAGGTGGCTGGAAGTGGTCGGCTGATTATTTAATTGGGAAACAACTTACTGGAACAAAGTTAGGTATTTTAGGTATGGGAAGAATAGGACAAAAAATTGCTAAAGTTGCAAAATCTTTAGGCATGATCATTCACTATCATAATAGATCTAAACTAAGTGATGAGAAAGAAGATGGGGCAGCGTATCATAAAAATTTTAAAGATTTTCTAAAAGAATCTGAAGTATTATCAATTTGTTGTCCTGCATCAAAAGAAACAATAGATATGATTAACAAAGAAACAATTGAATATTTACCTAAAGGCGCGATAGTCACTAATGTTGCAAGAGGTGACATTGTTGATGATGATGCATTGATAGATGCTTTAAATAGAAGAAAAGTTTATGCTGTTGGATTAGATGTTTATAAAAATGAGCCTAATTTAAATCCAGGTTATTTAAATCATAAAACTGCTTTTATTTTACCCCATCTTGGAAGTGCTACTAAAGAAACTCGAACAGCAATGGCTAACTTAGCAATTGACAATATCGATGAATTTTTTAAAACTGGGGATTGTAAGAATAAAGTTAATTAATTCTACTCAGGATTGTATATAATTCAACTTCTGCGACATCTGCCCCTTTTTTTAGAAAGACTCTAATTTGATTCTGTGTTTAAATTATCTGAGTTAATTAACTATATAGGAGAAATAATGACTAAAGAAAATAAATCATTGAAGATTAAAACATCTTCAAGACGTAAGTTCTTTAAGACTGCTGCTAAAGCTAGTGCTGTAGCTGCAGCTGCGGTTGCAATGCCAAACATAGCAACTGCTGGTGGTCACACAACTTTAAAGATGCAAGCTGCATGGCCAAGTGGAGCAAACATCTTTTTTGAAATGGCCGGAGACTACTGCAAAATGGTAGATCAAATGTCTGGAGGAACACTCAAGATTGATCTTCAACCAGTTGGAGCAGTCGTAAAGACTTCAGAGATAGGACAAGCAGTAAGTTCAGGTGTAGTTGATATGGGTCACTGGGTGACAGCATATTGGTATGGTAAAAATCCAGCTGCATCTTTATTTGGAACTGGTCCTTCATATGGTATGTCATCTCAAGAAGTTATGGGATGGATGGAATACGGTGGAGGAAGAAAACTATATGATGAAACACTTGCAAAAGTAGGTTTTGATTATATTGGATTTTTCCATATGCCAATGCCAGCTCAGCCCTTTGGTTGGTTTAAAAAGAACGTAACTAAAGTATCTGATGTCAAAGGTATGAAGTACAGAACAGTTGGTCTTGCGACTAACGTTTTAACTGCAATGGGAATGGTAGTTAGACAATTACCAGGTGGTGAAATTCAGCCAGCTATGAAGACTGGTTTGATTGAAGCAGCTGAGTTTAACAACCCAACTTCAGACTCTCAATTTGGTATGCAAGATGTTTCTAAGCATTATCACTTAGGAAGCTTCCACCAATCTCAAGAGATGTTTGAAATACCAGTTAACAAAAAAACATACAACAGTTTATCACCAGCGCATCAAGCGATATTAAAAAATGCTGCTTATGCTGCTAACAGTGATAACTACTTCAAAGCTCTAGTAAGATACTCAGCTGATTTAGCTAAGTTAATGAATGAGCATAAAGTAAATGTTTACCAAACTTCAGATGAGATTTTAGCTCAACAGCTAAAAGGTTGGGATAAAGTTATTGGTGACTTTAATAAGAAAGATCCTTTCTTTAAAAAAGTTGTTGATTCTCAAAAATCATATGCGAAGAGAGTAATGAAGTATTTGCTGATGAATCAGCCAAATTACAAACTTGCTTATGAAAATGAGTTTGGACCAATTGGAAAAGTTAAAATCTAATTAACTTCTAAATATTAAATTTTAAAAGGGGGCTTAGGCCCCCTTTTTATTTGATTATTTAGTCACAATTCATTAAAAGACATTATTTATGATGAGATCATTTATTAAATTTGCAGATAGATTAAGTATTTCAATGGGCAAAGCTTTTTCTTGGTGTATTGTAATTTTAATGGGAGGAACTTGTTACGAAGTCTTTATGGCTTATGCACTAAATGCTCCTACTTTGTGGAATTTTGATTTTAGCCTTCAGATGTATGGTGCTATATTTATGATGGCCGGAGCTTATACACTTTCTACAGAAGCACATGTGAGGGGAGATGTTATTTATAGATTATTCTCTCAAAAGACCCAGGCTTATATAGACTTAGTTTTGTATTTTATTTTCTTTTTTCCAGGAGTAATCGCTCTTGCTTTTTATGGTTATGAGTATGCTGCGCTAGCATGGAAAATAAAAGAAACCAGCTGGAATAGTCCAGCTCAAATCCAAATTTACATGGCAAAATCATTAATACCTTTGTCCGGTGCACTTTTAACTGTTCAGGGTGTGAGTGAAGTTTTTAGGTGTATTATTTGTATTCAGACAGGAAACTGGCCTGAAAGAGATTCTGCAGATGCAGAGGAAACAGAAAAATTATTAATGAGAACGTCTCAGAAAGGTAATACTGAAGATGTTATTTAGTCTTACAAATCCAGAAGTTGCAATATTGATGATGGGAATATTTTTATTTGCAGTTCTATTAGGTTTCCCAATTGCTTTTACTTTAATGGCTATGGGTTTAGGTTTTGGATATTATGCTTATTTCGACCCAACAAAAATGGAACATCTATTTGATAACAGAATATTCCAGCTCTTTGTTCAAAATACTTATACAGTAATGGATAATAATGTCTTAACCGCCGTGCCACTATTCCTATTTATGGGCTATTTAGTTGAAAGGGCAGGAATTGTTGCAAAACTATTTTTTGCAATTAGATTGGCTTCTCACAAACTTCCTGCTTCAATGGCAGTTGCTGCACTCATTACTTGTACTTTATTTTCAACAGCAACAGGTATTATCGGAGCTGTTGTGACTTTAATGGGACTTTTAGCTTGGCCAGCCATGGTTAAAGCTGGGTATGATAAAAAATTTGCGTCTGGAATAATTTGCTCTGGTGGTTGTTTAGGAATATTGATCCCGCCTAGCATTATGTTGATTGTTTATTCTGTTATTGCACAATTATCTCCATTAAGGTTATTTGCAGCTGCAATATTTCCAGGACTGATGTTAGCCGGATTGTATATAGGTTATGCAGTTTTTAGGGCTTGGTTAAATCCATCAATTGCTCCAAAACCATCTGCAGAAGAGATACCACCACCATCTGTAATCATGAAAGAAGTTTTAGTTTCATTCTTACCATTATTTTCACTTATTATTTTGGTTCTAGGGACAATACTTGCGGGTATTGCCACACCGGCAGAGGCCGCTGCTGTTGGTGCTTTTGGAGCTTTAGTTCTTTCTTATTTCTATAAAACTTTAAAATGGAAGAATTTTAAAGAGTCAGTATTTTTAACAGCTAAAACAACAGCTATGATTATGTGGTTGTTTATCGGTTCTTGGACTTTCGCCTCTGTTTTTTCTTATTTAGGTGGTCATGAAGTGTTTGAGCATTTCTTTAAATCTTTAAATCTTCAACCTTGGCAGTTTTTAGTAATAACCCAAATAATTATTTTTTTATTAGGATGGCCCCTAGAATGGACAGAAATTTTAATTATTTTTGTTCCAATCTTTTTACCACTGGTTGAATTCTTTGGGGTAAATCCATATTTCTTTGCAATGTTGATAGCATTAAACTTGCAAACTTCATTTTTAACCCCACCGATGGCAATGTCTGCCTACTATTTAAAAGGTGTACAATCAAGAAATGTAGAATTAATGCAAATATTTAGTGGTATAATGCCATTTTTGGGAATTGTAATTTTAGCAATGGTTTTAATGTATTTGTTCCCAGGTATAGCACTTTGGTTGCCTGAGACTTTATTTGCTAACTAATTTTGAATGACAGACATATTCTCTTTAAGTTTAGAAGAATTAGCCAAAAAAATAAAGAGCGGTCAACTTACATCAGTTGAAGTTTGTGAAACATACATAGAGAGAATAAAAAAGTTTGATAAAGATATAAAAGCCTGGGCACATTTTGATAAAAAGGTTTTATTAGAAAAGGCAACTGAAGCAGATGAAAATAGAAGAGCAGGCAAACCAACAGGGCTTCTTCACGGAGTACCGATAGCAGTTAAAGATATTATTGGAACTGTTGATATGCCAACTGAATGTGGAACTGTTATTAGAAAAGGTAAATCGTACTCTCAAAATGCTGAAATAGTTGATTTACTTCATTCATCTGGTGCAATTGTAATGGGCAAAACTGCAACTTCAGAGCTCGCATATTTGGGGCCACCACCAACTACAAATCCACATGATAAAAGTCGAACACCAGGTGGTTCGTCAAGTGGTTCCGCTGCTTCTGTAGCCTCTTTTATGGCACCAGCCTCAATCGGTTCCCAAACAGGTGGATCTATAATTAGACCTGCATCTTATTGTGGAGTTGTTGGTTATAAACCAAGTTATGGACTTATTTCAAGAAATGGAGTTTTGAGAACATCTTATAATTTAGACCAAATAGGTATGTTTGGTCGTAGAGTAGAAGATGTGGCTATGCTAGCAAAAATCTTGATTAAAAAAGATAAATACGATTCAGCTACAATCCATTATTCTACAGAAAACATTTTATCAGAAACAAAAAAAGGTCCACTATTCGAGCCTAAATTTATTTTTTATAAAACTGATCATTGGAAAATAATTGATAAAAAATCGAGAGAGTCTTTTGAGTATTTTATAAAATCTTTTAAAAAAAATATTGAGATCTTCGATACTCCATCGTATTTCAAAGATATACATAAGTATCATCAAATTATTCATGAAACTGATTTAGCTAATAATTTTTCTGTTTATTATAAAAAATTTAAAAAAAAACTTTCTAAATATATGCTTAATGCTATTTCAAATGGAAATAAGTACACCGCTAAGGAATATGCTGAGGCAATTGATTTTATGAAAAGAAGTTATGAGTCCTATGAAGAAGTATTTGAGGATTATCATGGCGTTTTATCACCATCCAGCCCTGGGGTTGCTCCTAAAGGCTTGAAAAGCACTGGCACAGCTGAATTTAATAAAGTTTGGTCTTATCTTGGAACACCATGTATTTCACTACCTTTACTTGAGGGAGAAAATAATTTACCATTGGGTGTTCAATTAATTGGCAATAAATATGACGATCATAGATTTTTAGGTGTTGCCAAATGGTTAGAAGGAGAATGTCAGGAATAAATTTATGAATAAAATAACAACAATAATAGGTTTGTCATTTGCTGTTTTCTTTTTAATTGGCTTAGCAACAACTCTTACTAAATCAATGATGATTGGTTTTCTTGATGTATTGCCAGTTTATATTTTAATGGCTGCAGCTATCATAATGATGATTTATGAAGCCTTTTTTGATAAAAGTTAATTTCCCTCAAATTGAATAATTTGAAAAAAAATTTTTTTTCATTTTCACTGTTATTTATCCAGCCAATTTTTATGGCTAGCAACCTCGTTGTAGCAAGAGGTGGAGTTGAGTTTGTACCCCCAATATCGTTAGCTTTTTGGCGATGGACATTAGTTTTTTTCATATTATTACCTTTTACCTATTTAACTTTAAAAAAAAAATTTTATTTTATTAAAAAAGAATATAAAAGATTATTTTTTTTAGGTTCAATGGGATGTGGTGTTTGTGGAGCTTTTCCATTTTTAGCTGGTGAAACTACAACAGTTATAAATATGGGAATTATTTATACATCATCACCAGTATTTATTATTTTGATTTCATACTTTTTTTTTAATGAGAAAATTAATTTTACCAAGGTAATTGGACTGATTGCATGCTTAATTGGTGTTTTTACAATTATAATAAAGGGTAATTTAAACTTATTAGTTAATTTACAATTTACTATTGGGGATTTATGGATGTTGGCTGCTGCAATTGGTTGGGCTTTGTATTCGATTTATTTGTTTTATTGGGATACTAAACTTAAAATTTTAGAGAGATTTACTTTAATATCGTTTTTTGGCGCAATAAGTTTATTGCCTTTTTACATTTGTGAAGAAATATTTTACAAACAGACTACTTTTATGCCCGAATTTTATTTATGGGTAATATTTGCTGCCATCTCACCAGGAATAATTGCATTCACGCTTTATACTGTTGCTCAAAAGAAGCTAGGTGCATCCTTAACAGGATTCACGCTTTATGTTTTCACAGTTTATGGAGCTATTTATGGCTATTTTTTATTCGATGAAAAATTTGAAAATTATCATTTCATTGGAACGATTTTAGTATTTTTTGGCATATACTTAGCAAAGAAAAAAAATGTTAAAAAAACTTAGGTACAATTTGTTATTATTTTTTCAAATAATTATTTTAGTTTATTTTTTAATATTAGTTTTTTTATATTTTTATCAGAGAAATTTATTGTATCACCCAAATGAAAATAATTATTCTAATGATCAGATATCAGTTTCAATTGAAAAAGTAAAAATTTATACAAAAGATGATATTGAATTATTAGGTTGGTACCACAAAAAAGATTTACAAAAATATAAAACAATCTTATTTTTTCATGGAAATGCTGGTTCTCTTGAAAATAGAATTTATAAATTAAATCATTTTCGTAAAATGGATATTAACTTTTTGATAATTGCCTGGAGAGGATTTAGTGGAAATAAAGGAAAACCGTCTGAGCAAGGACTTTATGAAGATGGAAGAAGTGCAATAAACTGGTTGCTTAGCCAAGGTGTTAAGGAGGAGAATATTGTTATTTATGGTGAGTCATTAGGAACTGGTGTTGCAACTCACTTGTCACAAAACAGAAATTTCGCTGGTGTTATACTAGAAACTCCTTTCACTTCTATGATTGATGCAGCTAAAGTATTTTATCCATACATACCTGTCAGTTTATTATTGAAAGATAAGTATAATAACAAAAGCAAGATCAAAAATATAAATGTTCCAGTTTTAATAATGCACGGTGAGGCTGACCAGATAGTTCCATTTTTTATGGGAAGAGAAATGCATGATATAGCAAATAAGCCAAAATATTCTTATTTTACAAAACATGACAATCATATGATGGAATTTGATGAAAACCTCATTAAAGCTCTTAATTCCTTTTTAAGAAGTTTAAATTAAGCCATAATCTCAACAAATATACTTCAGAATTTAATCTTAAAGTTAGATAATGAAAAAAGTATCTTTATTATTAATTTCATTCTTTATTTTTACGGTCGACGTTTATTCACAAGATAAATATTTTCAACCAGATGATTTATTTTATATCGATCAAATGGACTCACATAATAAAGATTTTAGTTTATATTTTAAAGGTAGAGAAAAATCTATCCTGGCTAGAGGTGAGAATCAGAACTATATAAATGACTATCCAAAAGATCTTTATATTTATAATTATTCAACAAAATCCTCTTCTCCTTTAATTTCATATGATTGGTTTCCTTCTCAAGCCAAATATTTTTTACAGGAATACGATTTTCCTGTTTTTCCTGATGATTTTGCATATTATTTATTGAAAGATGACAAAACACTAGTAATGATTAGTGCTGTAAAGAGTTTAAATGCCAATTTTAAATATGATATCATAAATAAAAAATTAGAACTCTACCCTACTAATGGTAAGTTTGACTTTATAATCTCGTCATTTTCTAAAGATTGTGGACATTATAAATTTGATGATAATTATAAATGTAATATCTATAAACCTTTGATCTCTAGTAATTTACTTAATTAAATTGAGTAAAAGCATTAGCAAATTTATCTGCTTCAAATAATTCTAGGTCATCTGCTTTTTCACCTAAGCCTAATGCAATAATAGGAATTTTATATCTTTTTGCTAAAGCTAAAAGGATACCCCCTTTTGCAGTACCATCTAATTTTGTCATCACAATACCTGTTATCGCAATGATTTTATTAAATTCTTCAACTTGATTGATGATATTTTGTCCTGATGTTGCATCCAAAACTAAAATAACATCATGAGGTGCATTGGGATCTATTTTTTTTGTAACATTAGCTATTTTTTTATATTCTTCCATTAAATTTTTTTTATTTTGAAGTCTTCCTGCTGTGTCTATTAAGACTTGATTAAAATCATTCTTAATAGCTTCATCTACAGCCTTAAAAGCAACTGAGGCTGAATCAGCCCCTTGAGATGATTTCACGATTTTAACATCTATTTTATTTGCCCAATTTTCTAATTGTTCAATTGCAGCAGCACGAAAAGTATCTGAAGCTGCAAACATAACTTTATTGCCGTTAGTCTTCAATATCTTTCCTATTTTACCAATAGTTGTTGTTTTACCAACACCGTTAACTCCAGAAATTAAAATTGCATTAAGCTTTTCTTTTTTTTCAAAAAAAGAGTTATTTTCTAAAGGTTTCATCAAAGAAATTATATATTCTTTTAAAATAAAGTTTATCTCTTTAGATAAGTCTTTATTTGGATCAATTTTTTTTCTAGAAATTATCTCTTTTATTTCAGAGGCAGCTTCAACTCCCACATCTGATTGAATTAAAAATTCTTCAATTCTATTTAAATTTTCATCGTTAATTTCTTTTTTAACGATTATTTCCTTAAGTCCAGATGTGAACGCTGATGCACTTTTTTTAAATCCGATTTTAAATTTATCAAATATGCCCATTATAATTTTATATTAATTTCTTTAATATCTGAAACAGGTCCTTTCATATGAATAGAATTTTTTTCATCTATAAAAATTGACAATTTTCCGGTTGAAAACTCTATGTCAGTTTTATTTCCTGTAAGACTATTTAATTTACCGGCATATGCGGTGGCACATGCTGCGGTTCCACATGCTTTAGTAAGACCAGCTCCTCTTTCCCATACTTTCACTTTTATCAAATTTTTATAAATAATCTGTGCAATTGTTACGTTGCATTTTTCTGGGAAAATTTCATGATGTTCTATCTCAGGACCAATTTTTTCTATATCAAAATTTTCAATCTTTTTTACAAAAAAAATAATATGTGGATTACCAACATTAATTGCTGTGCCGCCTAAATGTTCATTATTATTTGTGTCAACAATTTTGATATTCAAATTTTTTGTATCTATTTCTTTTGATAAGGGTATTTCGTTCCATTTTAACTTTGCTTTACCAATTTCAGTTATAACAATTTTTTTTTCTAATATTTGAGATTTTAATTTTCCAGATAGTGTATTCAAAATTATAGATTTGCTATTTTTCTCTTTTGAAATTAAGTCTGCAACACATCTCGTTCCATTTCCACACGCTCCAGACTCCCCTCCATCTGAATTAAAAAATCTTAAACTTGCATCTGCAAAACTATCAGGATCAATGAATATTAGCTGATCACAGCCGATAAAATTTCTATCACAAATTTTAATTATTTGATCCTTTGTTAAATTGGTAATTTTTTGTCTATTATCGATAATTACAAAGTCATTACCTAATCCATCCATTTTAAAAGCTTTGAAGTCCATATATAGTTATTAACTTATTTATTGACTTTTTGAACCTCTATTATAGTTTGTGGCAGTTTCCGCAAAAACATTAAATTTGCGGTGTCTTTGGAAACAAAGAGATCGACACTAGTCAGCGAGGGTTCGCCCACTAGTGCGATTGCTGCTGTGTGTAATAAATATGTTTGAAAATTTAACAAATAAATTCGAGGAAGTTTTTTCCTCTTTAAAAAAGGCCCCATCACTTGATGAAAATCAAGTTGATGAAGGGTTAAGAGGTATAAGACAAGCTTTACTAGAGGCTGATGTCTCTCTTGAAGTTGCTAAAGATTTTATCGGAAAAGTTAAACCAAAAGCCTTGGGTCAAGAAATTATTAGATCAACATCACCTGGGGACATGGTAGTCAAGATTGTTTATGATGAATTAGTTAATCTTTTAGGTGAAAAAAATAACGATGTAAATCTGAATGCTATTCCACCTGTACCAATGATGTTAGTTGGGTTACAAGGTTCTGGTAAAACTACCACAACTGCTAAACTTGCAAGATATTTAGAAAACACAAAAAAAAAGAAAGTAATGATGGTCAGCTTAGATATCTATAGACCAGCTGCTCAAGAGCAATTAAAATCTTTAGGCGAACAAAATAATATTTTAACTCTTCCAATAATTGAAGGTCAACAACCAACTGATATTTGTCAAAGAGCAATTAGTGCAGCCAATTTAAATGGTACTGATATTATCTTATTTGATACTGCTGGTAGAACACAAATTGATTTGCAGATGATGAGTGAAATTAGACAAATCGAAAGTAGTATTAAACCTGCAGAGACCTTTTTAGTCGCTGACTCACTTACTGGACAAGTAGCAGCATCGGTAGCAAAAGAATTTAAGAATACAGTAAATTTATCTGGGATTATTTTAACAAGAGCAGACGGTGATGCTAGAGGTGGGGCTGCTGTGAGTATGAAATTTGTTTCAGAGGTTCCAATTAAATTTTTAGGTATTGGTGAAAAAATTGATAATCTAGAAGTTTTTCATCCAGATAGAATTGCAAATAGAATTCTTGGCATGGGAGATATCGTATCTCTTGTAGAAAAAGCTGCCCAAGATTTAGGTGAAGAAAATATAAAAAAAGCTGAGGAAAATCTTAAAAAAGGACAGTTTTCAATGCAAGATTATTTAACTCAACTGAGACAAATGAAAAAAATGGGAGGTATTGAGGGCGTTATGTCATTTATGCCAGGTGTTTCAAAAGTTAAATCTCAAATGGATGCTGCTGGAATTGATGAGGGTATTATTACGAAGAACGAGGCTATAATTTTATCAATGACTAAAAAAGAAAGAGATAACCCAAAAATAATTGACGGTTCTAGAAAAAAAAGAATTGCTAATGGTTCAGGGACTGACCCAGCCACTATCAATAAATTATTGAAACAATTTAAAATGATGTCTGAAATGATGAAGAAGATGTCAAAAGGAAATCTGAAGGGTATGACTGATAAAGGAATACCTCCAGAATTATTTAACCAGCTAAAATGAAAAGGAGAGTAAATGTTAAAACTAAGATTATCTAGGGGCGGTACAAAAAAGAGACCTGTTTACAGAGTTGTTGTAGCAGACAGTCGATTTTCTAGAGACGGAAGATTTATAGAAAAAGTAGGTTTTTTTAATCCATTATTACCAAAGGAGAAAAAAGAAAGAATAGGATTAGAAGCCGAAAGAATTAAATACTGGTTGAGTCAGGGTGCACAACCAACAACCAGGGTAGCAAGGATTTTGGGTGAAAATGAATTAATGTCGATGCCAGCAAATGGTAATAACCCT
>CABYHH010000002.1 GCA_902518835.1 uncultured Pelagibacteraceae bacterium | reverse complement strand
AATTAAGAGAATTTTATTTAAAAAATGATTTAAAAAGTTTTAATAAAGAATTAGATAAAATTTACAATTCAACAAATAGTATTCCTGTTACTAAAGTAGAAAAAAGATATCAAGTAAAACTAAGAAAAACATTAAACAAATATTTTAAATTTTATCAAAAATTTAAAGTACACTCGACTCAATTAAATAATCCTGAATTTAAAGAGTTATACAATAATGGTGGGGTAATATTTAAAATAGAAAAAAAAAAATTAATTGATTTTGAGGTGAAAAAAAAAATCAAATTATTAAAGAAAAGAAAAGATTGGAGACCACCGCCTGGAACTTTTGATAAATGGATTGATTTAAGTAATAATTATAAAAAGAAAATTAATTCTTTACTTAAAGAAAAAAAAATAATTGATATTTGTAACTCTTACTATTCAAAGAAAAGTATGAAAGTAAGCCATGCTAGGCTTAATTTATGTAAACCAACTGATAATAGTTGGAAACAATTTTTATATGATTGTAAAAAAATTACTAGGCAAACAAACCTACATATAGATCCTCTTGAAGGAGTTTTAAAGATTATGATTAACTTATCAGATGTTAAAATGAACAACGGGCCAACGGCCTTTTTGCCTAAATCAAATAGATATATTTATGATCCACTTCAATCATTATTTGCAAGATCCATAGCGATAGGAAATTATTGTCATAATCAAGAATCTAGAAGAGCAGTTTTTAGACTACCAAGTTTTCTCAGAGTAACTACGAACTTTGGCAGACTCATTGATGATAACAGCAACCAAGATAAATATTTATCCCAAAAATTGAAATATTTGACCAAAAATAAAGGAAATTGTTTATTATTTGATCCTGGTGCAACTATCCATAACGGAGGAATTGTCAAATCTAACAGCAGGATATCAATACAAATAGTAATTGAGTAAATTATTTTTATTTTAATAATTTATTTATATGTTTTACTAAATCGTTCAAATCACCAAAATTTTTTGAACTTGTATATTTATTATCGATATTTATTTTAAATTTAACTTCTAAGTCGCTTATAAATCTCGAAAGATTTATGGAATCTATAAAACCAGACTCAATAAAGTTAAAGTTCTTGGAATTTTTTTTTATTTTTCCAAAACGAGATAATAATTCAATTATTTCATCTTTTTTAATTTTCATCTTTTCTTATACAAATATTCTCTATATCTTCCACTTCCAGATACCCAGAGACTTATATTTTTACCAACTTGCTTAAATTTTTTTATATTAATAGGAAATCTATCTGCTAAAATTTCAATATGTCTTTTTGAATTTGGGTATAATAGAATATTTGAATTCTGATGTAATAAATATTTTAAATCCATTCTATTAATTTTATTTATGTAATTAAAAAGATCATGTTTAGACATCTCTGAAAAACTGTGAAAATTACATATTAGATCAATCTTTAAATCTAAATTTAAAAAATAATTAGGAGTACAAAGATAGATAAATTCTGGTTTAAATTTAATATTTTTTTCTAAATCACAAATAATTATTTTTTTTTTGCCAAATTTTTTTAGAAAATAATATGAAATTATTAATGTTTCTGGAATATCTACATTTATTATTGTGCCTTTAAATTTTCTTTTTAACAGTTGAAAAATTAAACCGCCATATCCACCTCCAATTTCTAAAATTTTTTTGCTTTTACTGTTTCCTACCAAGTCAATAATTTTACTTGCAAAATAATCATGTCGCGGGGTATCAATCATTACTAAACTATTATCAATATCAACCCCATAGCAATTTCCAAATTTTTTTTCTGATTTTAAATATTTAATATCTGTTGATTTTTTTTTTACAAATTCATTCCAGGTAGAATAATCTCTATAAACATTTGATTTAAATTCTATTTTTTTTTTATTGTATTTTAATTGGTTATAATCCCAACTTATAATGCCATAAGATGCATTATTTAAAAAAAAATTTGAAAAGATTTTTGCTAATTCGTTGATATCTTTTTTTTCTAAACTATTAATTAAATTTGATCTTTTAAATTTATTAATCCAAGACCATTCACTTCTGTGTTTTACCTTATTTTTAAGACGATAATAAATGTAAATAACTTCTTCAGATATTTTTTTATCAATAATGGTTGGTAAAAATTTTTTTTTATTAACTTTAATTTTATTTTGTTTGATAAAATTTTTTATAACAGACCTATCAATACTAGGATAAATGTTCATATAATTATTTAAAGATTAAAAATTTTTTTCAGTGCATAAATCAAGCCGATTGAGCTATTAGTACTGGTCAGCTTCACGCATTACTGCGCTTCCACATCCAGCCTATCAACGTGGTGGTCTACCACGGCTCTATAGGAAGAACTAGTTTTGAGGTGAGTTTCCCGCTTAGATGCTTTCAGCAGTTATCTCGTCCATACTTAGCTACCCGGCACTGCAGCTGGCGCTACAACCGGTCCACCAGTGGTATGTTCAACCCGGTCCTCTCGTACTAGGGTCAACTCCTCTCAATTCTTCTACACGCATAGCAGATAGGGACCGAACTGTCTCACGACGTTCTGAACCCAGCTCACGTACCACTTTAATTGGCGAACAGCCAAACCCTTGGGACCTGCTCCAGCCCCAGGATGTGATGAGCCGACATCGAGGTGCCAAACACTGCCGTCGATATGAGCTCTTGGGCAGTATCAGCCTGTTATCCCCGGCGTACCTTTTATCCGTTGAGCGATGGCCCTTCCACTCAGAACCACCGGATCACTATGACCGACTTTCGTCTCTGCTCGACTTGTCAGTCTCACAGTCAGGCAGGCTTATGCCATTGCACTCTACGAACGATTTCTGACCGTTCTGAGCCTACCTTCGCACGCCTCCGTTACTATTTGGGAGGCGACCGCCCCAGTCAAACTACCCACCATACAATGTCTTGATGCCGGATGACGGCTATCAGTTAGATATCAAGAAAAACAAAAGAGGTATTTCACTGTTGACTCCACAAAAGCTGACGCTCATGTTTCAATGTCTCCCTCCTATGCTAAATATGTTTTTCCTAACACCAATGTAAAGTTGCAGTAAAGGTGCACGGGGTCTTTCCGTCTAACTACGCGAACTCCGCATCTTCACGGAGAATTCAATTTCACTGAGTTGATGTTGGAGACAGCGGAGAAATCGTTACGCCATTCATGCAGGTCGGAACTTACCCGACAAGGAATTTCGCTACCTTAGGACCGTTATAGTTACGGCCGCCGTTTACTGGGGCTTCAGAAATGAGCTTGCACCCATCGCATTAACCTTCCAGCACCGGGCAGGCGTCAGACCCTATACATCCACTTACGTGTTAGCAGAGCCCTGTGTTTTTGATAAACAGTCGCTTCTCCCTGGCTTGTGCCACCTTTTCGTAGTTGCCTATAAAAAGGTCTTCCTTATTCCGAAGTTACGGAAGCATTTTGCCGAGTTCCTTCAACATCATTCTCTCAAGCGCCTAAATATACTCTATTAATCCACCTGTGTCGGTTTAGGGTACGGTCTTATGATGGAGCTATTTCTTGGAACCTTTTCGCAGCAAATTCAATCCATTAAGAATTTACAACTTACAAGATCCGTCACTACCATCTGGTTAAGGAATATTAACCTTATTTCCATCGACTACGGCTTTCGCCCTCGCCTTAGGTGCCGACTAACTCTGCGCGGATTAACCTTGCGCAGAAACCCTTGGATTTTCGGCGAAGAAGTTTTTCACTTCTTTAATCGTTACTTATGTCAGCATTCGCACTTCTGATACCTCCAGGATCCCTCACGGGTATCCCTTTACAGGCTTACAGAACGTTCCGCTACCAGTTATAATTTTCGAAAAAATTATAAATCCACAGATTCGGTATATGATTTTAGCCCCGTTACATCTTCGGCGCAGAAACTCTATTAGACCGGTGAGCTGTTACGCTATCTTTAAAGGATGGCTGCTTCTAAGCCAACCTCCCGGCTGTTAAGGAATTTCCACATCCTTTCACACTTAATCATAATTTTGGGACCTTATCTGGTGGTCTGGGCTCTTTCCCTCTCGACCATGGACCTTAGCACCCACAGTCTGTCTGCTGAAGAACAATGTTTAGCATTCGGAGTTTTATTAGGTTTGGTAAGAATCTCTTCCCCCTAGCCCATTTAGTGCTCTACCTCTAAACATCTATTTATTCAACGCACTACCTAAATAGTTTTCGCGGAAAACCAGCTATCTACGAATTTGGTTGGCCTTTCACCCCTTACCACAAATCATCCAAAGACTTTTCAACGTCAACTGGTTCGGTCCTCCGGCAAGTGTTACCTTGCTTTCAACCTGTTCATGGTAAGCTCATTCGTTTTCGGGTCTAATTCATTAAACTAATCGCCCTATTAAGACTTGCTTTCGCTACGCCTACACCTAGATGGCTTAAGCTTGCTTAATAAATTAAGTCACTGACCCATTATACAAAAGGTACGCCGTCACTCTAAAAAGAGCTTCGACTGATTGTAGGCATGCGGTTTCAGGTTCTATTTCACTCCCCTAATAGGGGTTCTTTTCACCTTTCCCTCACGGTACTAGTTCACTATCGGTCACTGAAGAGTATTTAGGCTTAGAGGGTGGTCCCCCTATATTCGAGCAAGATTTCACGTGTCCCGCTTTACTCATGAATTTTAACAAACATTACTTATACGGGACTATCACCCTCTATGGTTAGCTTTTCCAAACTATTCAAATTTTTTTATTAAAATTACTGGCCTATTCCGGTTTCGCTCGCCACTACTAACGGAATCTCAATTGATTTCTTTTCCACTGGTTACTTAGATGTTTCAGTTCTCCAGGTTATCTCTTTAAACCTATGAATTAAGTTTAAAGTACCACATAAAGTGGTGGGTTTCCCCATTCGGAAATTTTCGGATCAAAACTTACATACAGCTCCCCGAAACTTATCGCAGTATATCACGTCCTTCATCGGCTTTCAGTGCCAAGGCATCCGCCACACGCCCTTAAACGCTTGATTTATGCACAGAAAAAAATTCTGTGTTGAATCAAATTTTTTATTGAACATTAGATTATAACTTATCAAATGTTCGGATATAGATATTGATATTAATTATTAATATATTTACAATTTTTACAACTAAGTGTCATGGTGGAGGATAGCGGGATCGAACCGCTGACCTCCTGAATGCAAATCAGGCGCTCTCCCAGCTGAGCTAATCCCCCTTAATTTAATATTGGTGGGCCGAGAAAGACTCGAACTTTCGACCCCACCCTTATCAAGGGTGTGCTCTAACCAACTGAGCTACCGGCCCATGTGCAAGAGAAACACTAAATTTAAGAAGAGAAATGAGGACGGTCACATTACCAATGTATATTATTTAGAATGAAAAAAATTTTCATTCATCCTTAGAAAGGAGGTAATCCAGCCGCAGGTTCCCCTACGGCTACCTTGTTACGACTTCACCCCAGTCGCTGACTATACCGTGGTCAAGGTTTTTAAACCTTGCCTTAAGGTAGAACCAACTCCCATGGTGTGACGGGCGGTGTGTACAAGACCCGGGAACGCATTCACCGTGGCACGCTGATCCACGATTACTAGTAATTCCAGCTTCATGCACTCGAGTTGCAGAGTGCAATCCGAACTGAGGTATTTTTTGAGGATTTGCTAAACGTCGCCGTCTCGCTTCCTGTTGTAAATACCATTGTAGCACGTGTGTAGCCCAACACGTAAGGGCCATGAGGACTTGACGTCATCCCCACCTTCCTCCAGCTTATCACTGGCAGTTCTTTCAGAGTGCCCAACTAAATGATGGCAACTAAAAGTGAGGGTTGCGCTCGTTGCGGGACTTAACCCAACATCTCACGACACGAGCTGACGACAGCCATGCAGCACCTGTGTTTCGTCCGGCCGAACCGAAAACTTTAATCTCTTAAAGTCGCGACGAACATGTCAAGTGTTGGTAAGGTTCTGCGCGTATCTTCGAATTAAACCACATGCTCCACTACTTGTGCGGGTCCCCGTCAATTCATTTGAGTTTTAACCTTGCGGTCGTACTCCCCAGGCGGTGTGTTTATCGCTTTCGCTGCGACACTGAAGATAAATCTCCAACGTCTAACACACATCGTTTACGGCATGGACTACGAGGGTATCTAATCCTCTTCGCTACCCATGCTTTCGTTCCTCAGCGTCAGTAATGATCCAGAAAGCTGCCTTCGCAATTGGTATTCTTTCTAATATCTACGAATTTCACCTCTACACTAGAAATTCTGCTTTCCTCTATCATACTCTAGCTAAAAAGTTTTGATGGCAGTTCCAGAGTTAAGCTCTGGGATTTCACCACCAACTATTTCAACAACCTACGAACTCTTTAAGCCCAGTAATTCCGAACTACGCTAGGTCCCTTCGTATTACCGCGGCTGCTGGCACGAAGTTAGCCGGACCTTCTTATTCGGGTACAGTCATTTTCTTCCCCGACGAAAGAGCTTTACAACCCAAGGGCCTTCTTCACTCACGCGGCATCGCTGCATCAGAGTTTCCTCCATTGTGCAAGATTCCCCACTGCTGCCTCCCGTAGGAGTTTGGGCCGTGTCTCAGTCCCAATGTGGCTGATCATCCTCTCAAATCAGCTATTGATCAAAGTCTTGGTAGGCCATTACCCTACCAACAAACTAATCAAGTGCAGGCTCATCCAATGGTGCATAAAGCTTTCTCCGTAAAGACTTATCCAGTATTAGCACAAGTTTCCTCGTGTTATTCCAGGCCATAGGGTAGATACCTACATGTTACTCACCCGTCTGCCACTAAGTATTGCTACTTCGTTCGACTTGCATGTGTTAGGCGTGCCGCCAGCGTACGTTCTGAGCCATGATCAAACTCTCAAGTTTAAAAACGGCGCACACTAGCTTCTATATAAATTCTAAGAATAAAATTTATATACTTCTGAAGTGTGTACGACAAATTTCGGTAACCTTAACCGTCCACACTTCTCTTCTTAAATCTTTACTTTTAAAATAACTAATTGAGCAAAAAGCCCAATAATCTCCATAATTATTGTATCGACAATACTTTATTGAGAAAGTTTGTTGCTTATAGGCTAAAATTAGAGGAAATCAAGCTTTAAGAGTCGAATTAAGTGATTAAAAACCCTAATTTTTAACGGTTTTTTTGATTTTTACAGAATACTAAACTAATAATTAAAAATGCAAAATTTTTTTACCCTAAGCAAAATAAAAAGTAAAGTTAAGCAAAATACTGAGATTTTTGCCTTAGCCTTACTGATTTTTATAACAGTTATATCTACAACTTATTATAATTATAACAAAAAAAAAATTAACACTAATTACAAAAATCTAATAAATAACGTATATTTAAAAAAAACCGTTCAAAGTATATTCGATAATTTTGAACCTAGATTTAAAAAAATCAATCACAAGATATCAGATGGGGAAACTTTTGATAACATTCTTAGTAATTATTTAATCGAAAAAGAAGAGATCAATAAAATTAAAAAAAAATTGTCGAATAAAATAAATTTAAATAAATTAAATACAAACCAAAAAATTCAATTCACTTTGGATCAATCTAAAAAAGTTGTAGATGAATTTATTTTTCAAGTATCCAGTACAAAAAAAATTTTTCTTACAAGAAATTTTCAAACTAACGAATTTGACCAAAAAAATTTAATAACTAAGCTTAACAAAGGTTTTATTTATAAAGAAAATATAATATTACAGAGTCTTTACAAATCTGCATCAGATCAAAAAATTCCACCAAATATCATTTTAGAGTTTGCAAGGATTTATGGTTTTCAGGTCGATTTTCAAAGAGATATAAGAAAAAGAGATAGATTTCAAATAATGTTTGAAGTTTACAAAGATGAGAATAATAAGGTCCAAGAAACTGGTAATATTTTATTTGCAAATTTGAATTTAAATGGTGAAAATAATAATTTATATTATTTCGATAAAGAAGGAAGTGAAGGTCATTATGACAAAAGTGGCAAAAGTGTAAAAAAGGCTCTAATGAAAACTCCTATTAACGGAGCCAGACTTTCATCTCCTTTTGGCATGAGAAAACATCCAATAGATGGTTTCAACAAAATGCATCGCGGTACTGATTTTGCAGCACCACTAGGAACACCCATAATGGCTTCAGGTGATGGTGTGGTTAAAAAAGCTGGCTGGTGTGGTGGAGGAGGTAATTGTATAGTTATAAAACATAATTCTACTTATCAAACTGTATATGCTCATATGTCTAAATTTGCTTCAGGTATTAGAAGTGGAATAAGAGTAAAGCAAGGACAAACTATTGGCTTTGTTGGGTCAACAGGTAAATCAACAGGACCTCATTTGCATTATGAGGTAATAGTAAATGGAAAAAAAATAAATTCTCAGAAACTTAAATTACCATCAGGTAAGATTTTAAAGGGTGAAGAAAGAAAATTGTTTGAAACACGAAGAATTAAACTTGATGTATTAAAATCTGAAAAAATTATTGGGATTAACTAATATTTAAAGAATAATGTCTATTTATAAATTATCCTGCGAAGGATCTGTGATTTCTTTCTTAACAAAATTTTCTTTACTTTCATTTTTGACTTGTTCATTATTTAAATATTTTGATTTTCTATTTATCTCCTGTTCTTTTAAGATTCTTGTAAAATGATCAGCATGCTGAAAATAATTCTCTGATAATATTTTATCTCCAGATGATAATGCTTCTCTTGCTAAATTATTATATTTTTCTATTAATTTTGAAGCGTTGTGATTATTTCTTCCTGGTACTTTTCGTTGAAAAGAGTCATTACTAGCATAATTTGAACTAAACTTCGACCTGTCATTATTTGACTTAAAGCCTCTGTCATTTCTTCTAAAATTATTTCTTCTTATATTATTGTTATTTCTAAATGTAACCATTATTATTAATAAATTAAATTTTTGTACAAATTACACATCTGTCATTATTTCCAAGATCTTTTAAAACTTTATTGATATAAAATCCTTTATTTTTTAACAAACTTAATACTTCTCTTTTTTGATCAAAAGCTATTTCTAAAAACAGTTTACCTTTTAATTTAATTAATTTAGATGATCTGTTTATCACTTTTTTTATTTCAGATAATCCATCTAAGCCACCATCAAGCGCTTTTATTGGCTCAAAATTAACTATATCCTTTTCCAAATATTTTATATCTTGTTTTTTGATATAAGGAGGATTGGATATAATTAAATCATATTTCCCAAAATTAAAATTGTCAATATCTGATTTATAAAATTTGATACGATTAATAATGCCTAATTTTTTACTATTAATTTTACTGAGATTAATACATTCCTTACTTATATCAATGCCAGTCCCATAGCAGCTTTTGCGTTCATCAAGGACTGATAATAGGATACATCCTGAGCCCACACCTATTTCTAATAATTTTGAAAAGGGCTTATTTTTTAAATATTTTAATACCTCTTGAACTATCAACTCTGAGTCGGGTCTTGGTATTAAACTACTCTCGTTAATTATAAATTCATTTTTCCAAAAATGTTTTTTTCCGGTAATATAACTGATTGGTTTTCCTTTAGATCGTTCCTTTAATAATTTTTTAAATAAGATTATTTGTGAATCTATCAATTTGTAATTTGAATTTAAAATTATTTCCTCTCTTTTTTTTTTAAGAACCTTCGATATTAAAATTTCCGAGTCCAACTTATATGAAAAAATTTTATTTTTTTTCAATTTAAATGTTGCAAATTTGAGAGCAGTATTTATATGCATAAAATTACAATTTACTTAAACTTTCTTCTTGAGCTTGCAAAGTTAAAGACTCAATCATTTCATCAAACGCTTCACCTTCAAGAAATTCCTCTAATTTATGTAAAGTAAGATTAATTCTATGATCTGTAACTCTTCCTTGTGGAAAATTATAAGTTCTAATTCTTTCAGATCTGTCACCTGTTCCGATTTTATTTTTCCTATCTTGAGATCTTTGTTGGTCAATTTTTGATCTTTCTAACTCATAAAGCCTTGCTCTTAAAATTTTCATTCCTTTAGCTTTATTTTTATGTTGTGATTTTTCATCTTGTTGAGAAACTGACAAACCAGTTGGTATATGAGTAATTCTAACTGCACTATCAGTTGTATTTACTGATTGTCCACCAGGGCCGCCTGCTCGAAAAACATCTATTCTTAAATCTGAGTCATTTATTTTTAAATCCACCTCTTCGGCTTCAGGTAGAACTGCAACTGTTGCAGCTGAAGTATGAACTCTTCCTTGAGTTTCAGTATCTGGAACTCTTTGTACTCTATGAACACCACTTTCATATTTTAGGGTTGAATAGATATTAGTTCCCTTTATCGATGCAATAACCTCTTTTAAACCTTTAGCCTCGCTTCTTGAAATTGAAATTAATTCTATATTCCATTTTTTTTTGTGGCTCACTTTTTCATACATTTTAAAAAGATCAGATGCAAATAAACTCGCTTCTAAACCACCTGTGCCAGCCCTTATCTCAATTATAGCATTTTTTTTATCTGCCTCGTCTTTAGGCAATAAAAATAATTTTAATTTTTTTTCGTTTTTTTTGAACTGTGATTGTAAATCTTTAATTTCATTTTCTGCTATTTTAAGTAATTCCTTATCAGAACTTTGATCCTCTAAAATTTTTTCTAGCTCAATCTTATCTTTTTCATAAGAAATATATTTTTTTGCAACCTCTATTATTTCATTCAAATCCGAGTATTCTTTTGATTTTTCAGCAAAAAATTTTTTATCTATTTTTCCTGATGAAAGATCCATTTCTAAAGAAGAATGTTTATTAATTAGCTCTTGGATTGTTTTAAATGGTATCATCTCAATTATTTTCTAAATCAGAGGCTTTTTTTTCAACTTCACTTACAACTTTTTCTATCATTTCGCTTGTTAATACTTTTTTTGACTGAACTCCTGAAAGATAAAGCATGTTATTTCCCTTTTTACCGCCTGTTATTCCCACATCCGTCGTTGCAGCCTCTCCTGGTCCATTAACTACACACCCAATTACGGATAAAGTTATAGGTGTTTTAATGTGTGATAATTTCTTCTCTAAAACTTTTACAGTTTCTATAACTTGAAATCCCTGTCTTGCACATGAAGGACATGAGATAATCCTGACACCTCTTTCCCTTAAATTGAGCGATTTTAAAATTTCATTCCCAATTTTAACTTCTTTTACTGGATCATCTGATAAAGAAATTCTAATTGTGTCACCTATTCCTTCAAGAAGTAGTGTCCCTAATCCTATTGATGATCTAATACTACCAGGAATAAAACTTCCTGCTTCTGTAATCCCCAAGTGAAGAGGATAATCTGTAATTTTTGATAATTGGCGGTAAGCTTCTATTGATAAAAAAATATCTGAGGATTTTACACTTATCTTTAAATTATTAAAATCTTCGTCTTCCAAAATTTTAATGTTTCTCAAAGCACTTTCAACCAATGCTTCCGGACATGGCTCTTTAAATTTTTCCAAAATATCTTTTTCTAAAGATCCAGCATTTACTCCTACCCTTATAGAACAATTGTTATTTTTTGCAGCTTTAACAACTTCTTTAATTTTATAAATATCACCAATGTTTCCTGGATTAATTCTTAAACAGCTTGCACCATTCTCTGCTGCTTCAATTGCTCTTTTATAATGAAAATGAATATCTGCAACTATAGGAACATCAATGTGTTTAATGATTTCTTTTAATGCTCTAGATGATTCTTCATCAGGACAAGAAACTCTAATTATGTCAGCACCCTCGCTATGGATTTCATTTATTTGTTTTATTGTAGCTTTTACGTCAGTAGTTAGGGTGTTGGTCATCGATTGCACTGATATAGGATTATTTCCACCTACTTTAACTTTCCCCACATCGATTTCTCTAGTTTTTCTTCTTTTAATATCTCTGAATGGTCTAATGCTCATTTTTTACTATCTAGTTTAAATTCTTTATGTAAAACCATTAATGCCTTTTTAGTATTTTTTTTATCAATTAAAACTGAAATTTTAATTTCAGATGTTGAAATTACTTGAATATTAATATTTTTACTAGCAAGTGATTGAAACATTCTAAAAGTTACACCTGGTGTAGTTATCATCCCAACACCAATTACAGAAATTTTAGAAACATTTTTTTTTAATAATAATTTTCGAAATTTTATATCTCGGTTTGATTTAATTATTTTTTTTGTTTTATTCAAATCTTCAGTCTTAATTGTAAATGTTAAATCTGTTTCTTTACCATTGGCAGAAATATTTTGAACAACCATATCAACGTTTATTAAATTTTTTGAAAGTGGTTTAAAGATTGATGCAGCTACACCTGGTTTATCTTTGACGCCAATTAACGAAACCTTTGAGTCATTTTGAGTAGAGGAAATACCTGTAACAATCTTGTTATTAATAATATTAGATCTTTTCGTAATTAATGTTCCAGGTTTTTTAGTAAAAGATGATTTTACCTCAATATCTATTCTATTTAATCTTGCATCCTGGATAGAAACAGGTTGCATGACTTTTGCACCAAGAGAAGCCATTTCCAGCATTTCTTCATAAGAAATTATCTTAATTTTTTTTGCTTTTTTTAATTTATTTGGATCTGTAGTGTAGACTCCTTCAACATCTGTATAAATTATACATCTCATAGCTTTAAAAAATTTTGCAATCATAATTGCACTAGCATCAGATCCACCTCTTCCAATAGTTGTAATTCTATTTTCATCGTTCACACCTTGAAATCCTGTTATTATTGGTATGCCGCCTTCCTTTAAATATTTTATTATTTTATTTTTGTTAATTTGGTTAATTCTAGAATTTTTGTGCATTCCTCTAGTAAAAATAGGAACTTGCCAAGATAACCACGATCTAGATTTGTATCCATTGTGAATTAATCTTCCAGCTATTAAAGAACATGCAACTTGTTCTCCTGATGAAACTAAAACATCATGTTCGGAACTAGAAAAATTTTTACTAATTTTTAAAGATTTTTTTATTAAATCATTTGTCACACCACTCATTGCTGATGAAACAACTATTACATTATAATTTTTCTCTTTATAATCTGTAATAATTTCAGCAACTTTTTTAATCTTTTCTATTGTTCCTACTGAAGTGCCTCCAAATTTTAATACTACAATTTTCATGATAGATTATCTCTTAAAATTAAAAAATATTGAATAAATACATGCTGAATATAAAGTTAACTTTCTTATGAAAAATAACACAATTAATAAAGAAGAAATAGAAAAATTTTCTAAAATTGCTGAGGAATGGTGGGATCCTAAAGGTAAATTTAAACCTTTGCATAAATTTAATCCGATTAGAATTTCCTACATTAAGGATAATGTAGTAAATACATTTAACCTTAGAAGAAATAAACAACCATTAAAGAATGTCAAAATTCTTGATATTGGATGTGGGGGTGGATTATTATCAGAGCCGATGAAAAGGCTAGGAGCTGAAGTTGTAGGTATTGATGCTTCTCAGAAAAATATTACGGTTGCTAAACTTCATGCTAAAAAAAATAATCTAAAAATAAAATATTTTTGTGCATCACCTGAAAATTTCAAAACTAAAACGAAATTTGACGTAATATTAAACATGGAAATAATAGAGCACGTTGATGATGTAGAATTTTTTTTAAAGAAATGTTCAAATCTCTTGAGAAAGAATGGAATAATGTTTGTTGCAACACTTAATAAAACTCTTAAATCTTATCTTTTTGCGATTATTGGTGCAGAGTATGTTTTAAATTGGCTTCCTATTGGCACACACGACTGGGAAAAATTTGTTAAACCCAATGATTTGACTAATATGTTAATTAAAAACAAACTAAAATTAGATTCTTTAGATGGAATGAAATTCAATTTGATTAAAGATAGATGGTCAATAAGTAATGATAAGTCTATAAACTATATAGGAAAATTTATTAAAAATTAATTTTTTTTATCATCTATCCATGGAATCGTTTCTGTCTTGATTCCCTCATCTTTTAATTCTTTAATCTCCTGTTGAGATGCGATTCCATAGATACCTCTTTTTCTTTTTTTATTATCATAATGTATTGATCTAGCTTCAAAAGAAAAGTTCTCTCCAACATAATCAAAGTTTTTTCTAATAAATTTTTGATACTCTTTTATTTTCTTATCAATTTTAGAAAATCTTAAACTTTCCCTATCAGAAAGATGGGTCGAGGATGCATTTATCATTTTTGGTGCCATTAAATTTTTTTCAACATCTTTTGAGAGACAATGATGGCAAGAGAGAAAATTTTTTTTTTTTAATTTTTCATATTCTTTAGAAGAACTAAACCAACTGTCAAAAGATAAATCACAATTTCTACATAAGAGTTTATATTTAATCATGATTTATAATTAAACAATTTTTTTTTATTTTTCAATATTAGTCAACTTCTATAGTCTGCATTTATTTCAATATATCTCTTCGTAAAATCCATTGTGTACACTGTAAAATTTTTTGAACCACTTGAAATATTGACATTTATATCAATAGCATCATTTTTCATATAATTTGAAGCATCATTTTCATTATAATTAACACTTAATTTTCCATTTTGCACAATATTTAATTTTCCTAACTTAATTGACAATTTATTAATATTAATTGGCACACCTGACTTACCTATGGCCATAATAATTCTTCCCCAATTTGGATCTTCACCTGCAATTGCAGTTTTAACTAATGGGGAATTTGCAATTGCAAATGCAATTTTTTTTGCATCAGTTTCCTTTTTGCAGTTTTGTAAATTAATAGTAATAAACTTTGAGGAACCCTCTCCATCAGCTACAACTCTTTTGGCTAGATTTAATAACACCTTATTTAATGTTTCGTCAAATTCTTTTAATTTTGGATCTTTTATATTATTTATTTTTGAATGATTAACCTTACATGTTGAAAAAATTGATACCATATCATTTGTACTAGTATCACTGTCACAGCTGATTGCATTGAAAGTTGTTGAAATATTCTTCTTTAGAAGATTTTTTAAAACCTTGTTAGGAATAGTTGCATCAGTAAATAAGTACCCTAAAGTGGTTGCCATATTAGGGTAAACCATTCCTGAACCTTTCGCTACACCAAAAATTTTAATTTCAGAGTTTCCGATGAAACATTTTTCCATTGCCATCTTAGGCTGAGTATCAGTTGTCATTATACCTAACGCTGCTTTCATCCAAATATATTTATTTTGGGTATATTTTGCTTTTTTAACTAATTCCGGAATCTTATTCTTAATTTTTTCCTCAGGAAAAACTTCTCCAATTGTACCGGTGCATCCAAAAATTATCTCTTTAGATTTAATTTTTTTTGGGTAATCTTCGTCTTCAGCTTGTTTTTGAGACAAATTCTCCGCAAGACATTCTGCAATTTTTTCCAAACTTTTGTATCCTTGTTTACCAGTAAAGCAATTTGCGTTTCGCGCGTTTATAATTAATGAGAAAATTTTCTTGGAATTTTGACTTAAGTTCCACTTGATATTTTCAGAAACAATTTTCGACTGAGTGTAAACTGATGCAAAATTAGCCGAGTCCCTAAAATAAAACATAACTAAATCGTCTCTCGAATTTTTATATAATTCCGCACTAATTGTAGAGATTGAGACTCCGTCTATATGATCCAGATCTTGAAATTCCATCATTCTCTTGTTTTTTGATTTTGAAGATAAAAAATTGATTAAATTAATACCCATAATGTTTAAAATAATTATTAAATGATTATATTAAATTTAGAATTAAATTATATATCAAAAACTTATGCTAAATCCTTTAAGCTTCTTATCTAAATTTATTAAATCTAACAACCAAAAAGAGTTGGACAGAATAAGTAAAATTGTTGTTAAAATTAACAATTTAGAGATCTCAATTAAAAATTTGAAAGATGAGGACTTTCCCAAAAAAACTTCCGAATTTAAAAAAAAGATTAAAAATGGAACAAAATTAAATGAGATTTTACCTGAGGCATTTGCTCTTGTAAGAGAAGCATCAAGAAGAACAAGAAATGAGAGGCATTTTGATGTTCAAATTTTTGGGGGAATAGTTTTACATGAATCTAAAATTGCTGAAATGAAGACAGGTGAAGGGAAAACCTTAACAATTACTTTGGCTGCTTACTTAAACGCATTAGAGGAGAAAGGTGTACACATTGTTACCGTAAATGATTACTTGGCAAAAAGAGATGCACAAGAAATGGGTAAAATCTACAATTTTTTAGGTTTAAAATCAGGTTTTATTAACAATGATCAAAATGATTTTGAAAGAAAAAAAAATTATAATTTTGATATTACATATGCAACAAATAGTGAACTTGGTTTTGACTATCTAAGAGACAATATGAAATATTCCAAAGAAGAAATGGTTCAAAGAGGTCATTTTTATTCTATTGTAGATGAAATTGACTCTTGCTTAATCGATGAAGCAAGAACACCGTTGGTTATCTCAGGAGCAGCTGAGGATAAAACAAATCAATATCTTGCTGTAGATAAACTAATTAGAGAGTTAGGTGAAAAGGATTATGAAATTGATGAAAAAGATAAAAATATTCTTTTAACCAATGATGGAATCAATAATGTTGAAAGAATTTTTTCAGCTGCAAGGATTTTAAAAAATAATAATTTTTACGATCCTGAAAACCTTAATTTAGTACATCATGTTAATCAGGCTTTAAGGGCTAATCACTTATTCGAGAAAGGAAGAGATTATATAATTCAAAATAAATCTTTAAAAATTATAGATGAATTAACTGGTAGAATTTTGGAAGGAAGAAGATTTGGTGATGGACTTCATCAAGCACTAGAGGCCAAAGAAAAAGTTGAAATTCAGGCAGAAAATCAAACCTTAGCATCGATTACTTATCAAAATTACTTTAAACTTTACAAAAAAATATCTGGATGCACAGGAACTGCCGCAACCGAATCACAAGAATTTTTTGAAATTTATAATCTTCCTGTAATTGTTATTCCAACAAATAAAAAAATGATAAGAAATGATTTTAACGACCAAATTTTTAGAACAGAGGAAGAAAAAAATAGGGCAATAATTAAAAAAATTAAAGAATGTTATTACACAGGGCAGCCTCTTTTGGTTTTTACTTCAAGTATAAATAAGTCAGAAAAATACTCATCTCTTTTAAATAAAGAAAATGTAAAACATAAAGTTCTTAATGCTAAAAATCATGAGAATGAAGCAGAAATAATTGCGAACGCAGGAAAAGAAAGTTCAGTAATAATAACAACTAGTATTTCAGGAAGAGGTGTTGATATTCAATTAGGAGGAAAGAAAGATTCTACATCTGAAGATCAACTTAAAATTGATAAAACAAAAATAAAGTCTCTTGGAGGACTTTTTGTAATAGGCACTGAAAGAATGGAGTCTAGAAGGGTAGACAATCAAGCAAGAGGTAGATCTGGTCGTCAAGGAGATGAGGGAAGTTCAATTTTTTATGTAAGCCTAGATGATGATTTAATGAGAATTTTTGGATCAGACTCTATGAATAACATCTTAGAAAAATTGGGACTTAAAGATGGTGAAAGTATAGACCACCCATGGATAAATAAAGCTTTGGAAAGGGCTCAGCAAAAAGTTGAGGCTAGAAACTTTGATATAAGAAAAACATTGATAAAATTTGATAATGTCCTCAATGATCAAAGAAACGTAATTTTTTCACAAAGAAAGGAGGCAATGAATAGTCAACAAATTTTTGAATACTCAAATGATTTCTTAAAAGAGATAATTAAAGAATTATGTGAACTAAAAATTAAAGAAAAAATAAATCCAAAAAGTAAAGTTTTTGAAAATAAATTCAAATCTTTTCTAGGAAAAAAAATAGATGAAGACGAATTTAAGAATTTTCATTCATTTGATAATAAAGCTTTGGAAAGTAAAATAACTGATAAATTTTTGGAAGCTAGAGATGCAAGAACAAAAATTCTGGGTGAAAGTCAGTCAAGAGAAATTGAAAAAAGAATTTTCTTGCAAGTAATTGACGCAAATTGGAAATCACATATTCAGTATTTAGAACAACTAAGGCAGGTAATTGGACTAAGGTCATATGGACAAAGAGACCCACTTATAGAATATAAAAAAGAGGCATTTAATTTATTTGAAAATCTTCTAAATAAGTTAAAATTAGATTATGTAACAATTTTAATAAATCTAAAAGTAATAGAGGCTACAGAAAACAAAAAAGAAGCACCTGAACCTAAAAAAATTAATCCTAAATATGTTGGAAAGAAAATGAGTCGAAATGAACCGTGTTTCTGTGGATCTGGTAAAAAATATAAAAAATGTTGTGGTGCTTTATAAAAAAGTAATTAGAGAAAAAATTGACACTAATACTAGACAAAATAATATCACTAAAATTTTTTTTGAACTAAACATTTGTTTAAAATTATAGTCTTTTGTTTTAAGGTAGCTCAAATTATTAATGTCGCTAGTAAATCCTTTTTCTCTGCCAATTTTTAAGAACTTATTTTTTCTATGATTTAAAATTTCTTCACCAGACATCAACTTAAAGGACTTTAGATTTTTCATTATTGAATTTTTTAAATTTTTTAGCATTAAATCTTTATCCCTATGAGCTCCTCCAAGGGGTTCTTCAATAATTTCATCGATTATTTTTAATTGTAATAAATCCTGAGCAGAGAGTTTCATTGCTTTTGCAGCATCAAGCATTTTTTTTGGATCTCGCCACAAAATCGTAGCACATCCTTCAGGAGATATTACTGAATAAATTGCATTTTCAAACATGTTAACACTACTCGAAGATGCCAAAGCTATTGCTCCACCAGAGCCCCCCTCACCAATTATATATGCCAAAGTTGGAACTTCAAGTTTCATGCAGCATTCTATAGACTTTGCAATAGCCTCCGCCTGACCTCTTTCTTCAGCTCCAACACCGGGATAAGCGCCTGGGGTGTCAATAAATGAAATAATTGGAATATTAAATCTATTAGCTAAATTCATAAGACGGATTGTCTTTCTATAACCCTCAGGTCTCATCATTCCAAAATTTCTTTTTATTCTGCTGTCTAGGTCTTCACCTTTTTCTTGTCCTATCACAAGAACAGACTGATTATTAAATTTAGCAAATCCTGCTAGCACAGACTCATCCTCCCCGTAAAATCTATCACCAGATAGAGAAATAAAATCTTCAAACAAATTATCAATAAAAAATTTTGATTTAGGCCGATCCTCGTGTCTCGCCAACATAGTTTTTTGCCAATTATCAAGATTTGAATAAATTGATTTTAATTTTTCGTCAAGCTCAGATTGAGTTTTTGAAATTTTATCAGTATCTACTTCCGAAAGTCCACTTTGATTAAAAGGATCTTTTAATTTTTCTATTTCTTCCTCAAGATTTTTTATATCAGTCTCAAAGTTTAGGTAATTTTTCATGTTAAATTTAATAATACATAAATATGGAAAATGACAACAAAATGTCAATGATTCTATTAATTATTTGACTTAATTTTCTAAGGGTTTTAGAAACCATATAATTATGACAAAAAATTACCAAGATGTGAATAGTCTTAAAGTTTCTGACGAATTATTTTCATTTGTAAATAATGAACTATTAAAGGATACAGGAATTTCACCTGAAAATTTCTGGCTTGGTTTCGATAAGGCAATAAATGAATTAGCACCAAAGAATAAAAAATTAATTGAAAAAAGAAAAGATTTACAAAAAAAATTAGATGAATGGCATATTAAAAATAAGGGCAATGAAATTAATATAAATGAGTATAAAAAATTCTTAAGTGAAATTGGGTATCTAACAAAAGAAGGTCCGGACTTTAAAATTGAGACTAAAAATGTTGACGATGAAATTGCTAAAATAGCTGGACCACAATTAGTAGTTCCAATAATGAATGCAAGATATACTTTGAATGCAGCTAATGCAAGATGGGTAAGTTTATATGACAGCTTATACGGAACAAATATAATTGAGTCCGAAGAAGGTGGAGGAGAAAGATATGATCCAAATCGAGGACAAGAAGTAATAAAATTTGTCAGAGAATTCTTTGACAAATATATTCCTATCGATGGGACGAGCTGGAAAAATATTGCAGCTTTAAAAGTAATCAACAATGAACTTGTTATTTGTAAAGATGATTATGATTATAATCTTAAAGATAAAAGTAAATTTATAGGTCATAGGGGAAAAGCAGAAAAACCTGAAGCAATTATAATAAAAAATAACAACCTCCATTTTGAAATTATAATTAACCCAAAAGCATTTAGTGCTGCCCATGATATTGCAGGTATAAGTGATGTGATAGCAGAGTCAGCTGTTTCGACAATTTGTGATAATGAAGACAGTGTTGCAGCTGTTGATGCTGAAGACAAAGTAGCCTGTTACCGAAATTGGCTTGGATTAATGAATGGAAATCTAAAAACTCAATTTGAAAAAAATGGTAAAATTTTAGAGAGAAAACTTAATCCTGATAGAAGTTATATTGCTAAAAATGGTATTGGTTCAAAATTACATGGTAGAAGTTTATTGCTAATAAGAAATGTTGGCCACCTAATGACAAATTCATCCATAATTTTAAAAGATGGAAGTGAAATTCCAGAAGGTATTATGGATGCATTTTTAACCACAGCCGCTGCTTTAAAAGATTTAAAGAAAAAAAGAAACTCCAGAACTGGATCAGTTTACATAGTAAAGCCCAAAATGCATGGTCCAGAAGAAACTGCATTTACAGATCTTATTTTTTCTAAAGTTGAAGAGTTGCTTGGATTAGAAAAATACACATGTAAAATTGGAATTATGGATGAAGAAAGAAGAACTTCATCTAATTTAAAAGAATGTATAAGAACTTTAAAGAATAGAGTTTTTTTTATCAATACAGGTTTTTTAGACAGAACTGGAGATGAAATGCATACATCAATGGAAGCAGGACCTATGATTAAAAAAGGGGAAATGAAGTCATCCAAATGGATTTCAGCATATGAAGACAACAATGTTGATATTGGTCTTAAATGTGGTTTTTCTGGTAAAGCTCAAATTGGAAAAGGAATGTGGGCAATGCCAGATAAAATGAAAGAAATGATAGACGAAAAAATAAACCATTTAAAAGCTGGGGCAAATTGCGCTTGGGTGCCTTCCCCAACAGCAGCTTCTCTTCATGCTCTCCATTATCATCAAATAAATATATTTGATGAACAAAAGAAAATTTTAGGTCGTAGTAAAGCTAAATTAGACGACCTCTTAACGATTCCAATAGCTAATAGAACTAATTGGTCAGTAGATGAAATAAATTCTGAAATTTCAAATTCTGCTCAGACACTACTTGGATATGTCGTAAGATGGATAGATCAAGGAGTAGGCTGTTCAAAGGTTCCTGATATAAATAATGTTGGACTTATGGAAGATAGAGCTACTTTAAGAATCTCATCTCAACATATAGCTAACTGGGTGCATCACGGAATTACGACAAAAATTCAAGTTATGGAGATTATGAAACAAATGGCAAAAATTGTAGATAAACAAAATAGTAATGACAAAAATTATGAAAAAATGAGTGATGATTTTGAAAATTCAATAGCGTTTAAAACTGCTTGCGATTTAATTTTCAAAGGAAGGGAACAGCCCTCTGGTTATACTGAACCTCTTCTTCATTTAAATAGAATTATTAAAAAATCTATTCAGAATTAGAATTTAGATTAGATCTGTTTTTAAAAGCTGAAAATAAAGTTCCATCATCTAAGCTCTCTATTTCCCCACCGACAGGTAAACCTTGAGCTAGTTTTGTTATTTTTACTTTACAATTTTTAAGACTATCTTGGATATAGTAAGCTGTAGTTTGCCCTTCAACAGTTGCACTTGTGGCCAATATAACTTCCTCAATTTTATCTTTATTTACTCTTTCTATTAAAGAACTAATCAATAAATCTTCTTTTTTTTGTCCTACAGAGGAAATTGTTCCTCCCAATATGTGAAAATATCCCTGAAAAATATTTGAACTCTCAATTGACCATTGATCAGCTATATCCTCAACGACACATATCTTATTAAATTTTTCTTTGGATTTTTTACAATTAACGCATCCATCCACATTAGATTTTAATGATCCACACATATTACATCTTTTCACATTTTTATGAACTTCAGCTAAGGTATTCACGAGAGGTTTTACTAATTGATCTCTTTGATTTACTAACTTTAAAACAATTCTTTTTGCAGATTTAGGGCCTAACCCAGGTAACTTAGAGATAAGTTTAATTAGATCCTCTATCTCCTTAACAATTCTCATTATTTTTTTACAGCGGCCACTTAAATCCTGGAATTCCAAGTCCACCTGTCGCTTTTGAAATTTCCTCAGAAGTTTTGCTTTTAATTTGAGATTTTGCATTCGTATGAGCAGCAATAATCAAATCTTCAATAATAGACTTATCTTCTTTTAATATTTCATCTGAAATTTCAATTTTTTGCATTTCTCCCTCTCCATCTAAAATAACTTTTACAGAATTTGAGCCTGAGACTCCAATCACCCTAATTTTTTTAATATTTTCTTGACTTTCTCTCATTTTGGCTTCGAGCTCCTTAGCTTTATCTAAAATTTTATTGAAATCTGTCATTAATTTTTATCATCTTTTTTATTTTTAATATCCACTAGAATAGCATCGTCAAACTTTTCTAACACATTCTTAAATAATTTAGACTCTTTTGCATCTTTTAAAAGTTCATTTTTAATATTTATTTCTTTTTCTTTTATAGAAATATCACCTTTCAATTTTGTTAAAGTAATAATCCATCTTTCGTTTGTCCATTCAAATAATTTTAATGATAAATCTTTGATAAAGTTTTTATCTAGATTATCGTTAAATGATATATCGATTCTTTTTTTTTCAAATCTTACAAGATTTACATTTTTTTCTAATTCATACTTTAATTTAATCTCTTTCTTTTTAATACAAGTTGATAAGAGGTCATCAAAAGATCTTATCTGATTTTTTTCGTCATTATTTTCATCAATATTTAATTCGGGTTTATTCTTTATTTCTTGGGTTACACTTTTGATCTGCTTAACTGGATCATTTTTTTTGATTTCATTAATTTGGTTAATTTCATTATTATTTTCATTTAAAGTGTCATCAATTTTAAAACTTTGTTGAGTAGATTTAAAAGAGGAAATATACATCAGTCTAATCAAAAACATCTCAATTGCTAAATTTTGATTTGATACTATGTTTAGCTCCTCAATTGTTCTTATGGTAAATTGCCAAAACAACAAAATTTCTTGATCATTTATAGAATTTGATAATTCTTTTATCCTTAAAAATTCCGCATCATTTAGAGAGAAATTTGTACTTTCTAAAGTAAGTGAATTTATGTTTTTGAAGTAGTAAAGTAACTCTAAAAAATCGTTAACAAAAACTTTAGGTTCTATACCTTGATCATAAATACTTCTGTAAATTTCAATAACTTTTTTTTCTTCACCTTCCAATATAAGCTTTAAGATATCAATTAATTGTGATTTATCGAAAAATCCAAAAATTTTCTTAGCAGTTTTTAAGTCAAGTTCTTTATCCTTATTTAAAGTTAGTAATGCTCTATCCAGCAAAGAAAGGGCATCTCTAACCGAACCCTCTGATATTTTAACAATCAATTTTAATGCATCATCTGAGGCTTTACCTTTTTCTTTGTCTTTAATTTTTTTTACAAATTCAAATAATTCTGAGGATTTAATTCTAGACAAATCAAATCTCTGACATCTTGAAACAACTGTGATAGGTATTTTTTTTATTTCCGTTGTAGCAAAAATAAACTTTAAATATTCTGGAGGCTCTTCTAAAGTTTTAAGCAAAGCATTAAAAGCTTGCTTACTTAACATGTGAACTTCATCAATTATAAATATTTTATACTTAGCTGAGGTTGGTCCATATCTAGAAAATTCTATAAGATCTCTAACATCATCCACACCAGTTTTGCTTGCAGCATCCATTTCCAATACATCGATATGATTTGAATTAGCAATCGAGTCACAATTATCACATTTTACTTTACACTTATTTTCAATTCCATTTGGACAGTTGAGCGTCTTTGCTACTATTCTTGCTATTGTTGTTTTACCTATTCCTCTAATTCCAGTAAATAAATAAGCATTTGGAACTTTATCAGCTTTAATCGAGTTTAAAATAGTTTCAGCCACAAATTCCTGACCAATTAAATCATCAAAAGTTTGAGGTCTATATTTTAAAGCTAGGACTTTAGAAACTTCTTTCATAATTTTTAATAAGGAGACTAGAACCTGAAAAACTGTCTCTAAGTCTGCTGAGTTTCCTCTCTGAACTGATTCAAGCAGCACTCACCTCTAGCCTCCAAAACTATTATAGCAGTAATGATTTCTAATCTACAAGAAAAGATTGAAAACTATTTTTCTCTGTGTTTGTCAGCCTCAAAAACACCTAGAACGTGAAAATCTTCACAATGTAGCCCAAGTTCCTCTAATGATTTTTGTACTTTTAGATCTTCAATGTGTCCGTCAAGATCACATAAGAAAAAATAAGAATCAAAAGTATTTTTTTCTGGGTAACTTTGTAACTTTGTAAGATTCACTGAATGGATAGCAAAACCACTTAAAGATTGGTAAAGCGCAGCAGGTTTACTTTTTAATTTAAATAAGAAAGAAGTGATATATTTTTTTTTACCATATTCAGGTTGTAAAATATTTTTCCCCATAACCAAAAATCGTGTAAGATTTCCTTTTTCGTTTTCTATATTTTTTTCAATTACCTCTAGATTGTAAGTTTTTGCACTTAAAGAAGAGGCTATGGCTGCTTTAGATTTGTCTTTAACTTTTGAAACCATTTGAGCAGAGCCAGCTGTATCAGCTCTTACATGCTCAATAAAATTTTGACTTTTAATAAACTTAGAACACTGGGATAAAGCCTGTCCATGAGAATATACATCTTTAATTTCCTTAATTCTGGTCCCAGGTAACCCAAGTAGATTATGTTCAATTTTTTGAAAATACTCTGAGTAAATATTTAATCTGTATTTAAATATTAAATATTCTATTCCAATGTTTCCGGTGATTCTATTTGACTCGGGAACAATTATTTTCGAATTTGAGTCTATAGAAGCTTTTAAAAAACATTCATCAAATGTTTTGCAAGGTATAATTTCAGCGTCTCTATCAATTGATAAAGCAGCTAAGTGAGAGTATGCTCCAAACGTACCCTGAAAATAAATTTTTTTCATCAGGATTTATATTCCATAATTTTTTTTATAGCTACAAAATCCTCTTCCGTATCAACTCCATGTGATACTGCTCTTGCTAAAGCAACATTAATTGTAATACCATTGTCCAAAGCTCTTAGTTGTTCTAATTTATTCTCTAACTCATTTTGCGATTGTTTTAATGAACAAAATTTTTTTAAAATATCAGTTTGATAACAATAAATCCCTATATGGTGATATGTGTTTTTCAAATTAATTGAGCTTTCTCTCATAAAATTTATCGCCTTCGAAAATTTTGATCGTTCTAATTTTTCATCAGTTATTACCTTGACAATATTTTTATTATCAAAAAGAACCTCATTTTTAATATCAAAGGCTAATGTTCCAATCTCAGATTTGTTTTCTATCATTCGTTTTTTTAAATTTTTTATATCCTCTATGTCAATCAAAGGTTCATCGCCCTGAAGATTCATTACTAACTGAATATCAGATTTTCCGAGTTTTTTTAGCGCTTCAAGAATTCTATCAGTCCCAGTTTTATGCTTATTGCTTGTAAGAATAGCTTTACCTCCATTATTCTTAACATCATCTACGATCTCTTGATCTTCTGCGGCAACATAAACCTGTCCAATATCTGCCTGCTCTGCTTTTTTGAAAACATGAGAAATAATTGATAAACCATTAATTTTTAACAAAGGTTTTCCAGGTAATCTTGAGGCAGATAACCTAGATGGAATTATTATTAATGTTTTCATTCTTTTTAACTAGAATTAGATTATAAACAGAGGCAAAATTATACATTAAAATATAAGCATTTTTATATTTATAATGTTATAGGTTCAACAATTTTTAACAAAATGGATTCTTTTGAAATTAATAAAATAATAGCTGCAATTTTAATGGTAGCTTTGCTGATAATAGGAATCAGCAAAGTGTCAGATCTAGTATTTTATGTAGAAAAACCTGAGACACCCGGGTACATTGTTGAGACTGATCAAGTTTTAAAAGTTGATGACCCAAACGTAAAAGTTGTTGAGGCTAAAGTAGATATTGCTGCTCTAATGGCTTTGGGTGACGTTATTAGCGGAGAAAAAATTTTTAAAAAATGTGCTGCCTGTCATTCAATAGTCAAAGGTGGAAAAAATAATATTGGTCCAGCTTTATATAATGTAGTCGGAAGAAAAGTTGGTTTAATAAGTGATTATAAATATTCAAAAGCTATGAGCGAATATAAAAAGGCTTGGACTTTTGAAGAGTTGAATGGCTACCTAATAAAACCTGCTAAATGGATAAAAGGAACAAAAATGTCCTTTGCTGGTCTAAGAAAAGAAAAAGATAGAGCTTCGGTTATTAAATATTTAAATCAAAATTCTGATAATCCATTGCCATTACCTTAGTTTACTAAAACAATATAATAAAATACTTTTTTGAACGTGAACTCTATTTGATGCTTGTTCCCAAACTTTTGATTGGTTACTTGCAAATACTTTTTCATCAACCTCAGTGCCTCTAGGCAAACAATGTAAAAAAATACAGTCTTTTTTTGCATGACCCATTAATTTTTCATTAATCTTAAATTTTTTAAAATTTACTAATTTTTTTATTTTATCAACCTTATCATTCATAGAAATTACTTTGTCTGAAAAAATAACATCAGCTCCATTTGCAGCTTTTTTTGGATCATTAAAAATTAAAATTTCATTTTTAGTATATTTTATATAGCGCATAACATCCTTATTAGGTTGATAAGATTTTGGACAACCAATTTTCAATTTAAAAGAAAATTTTACAGATGCTTCAATTAAAGAATTTAAAACATTATTTGAATCTCCAATCCAAGTAATATTTAATTTTGAGATTGGTTTTTTTTTGATCTCTTCTACTGTAAAAATATCTGATAATATTTGACTTGGGTGAGATGATGGGCTTAGTCCATTAATCATAGGAACCGATAAATGTCTTTTAAATTCTAATAGCTTTTCATCATTGTCAGTTCTAAGCATAAAGGCATTTCCAAAATTTGATAGTATTTTTGCTGTGTCCTCTATACTTTCCCCTCCTTTAGACAAATGTAGCTCATCTGGTCTTAGCGTTATAGTGCTGCCTCCAAGTTGTTTAATAGATAAATAGAAACTTAACCTTGTTCTTAAACTTGATTTTTCAAACATCTGAATTAATAATTTTCCTTTTAAAGGTAAATCCTTATCAACTTCAAGATTGCTTAATTTTTGTCTTTCTTTTTTCCGTTTTTTTGCATCAGTCAAAATCTTTCTAAGATCTTTAGAAGAGATATCTCTCAAATTAATAAAATGTTTCATTCTATTTTATCTCTCTACAAACTTTATCGATAACTTTAATTGCTAGGTCGATCTCTGATTTTTTTACATTTAATGGTGGCAAAACACGAACGACATTTTCAGCAGCTCTTATAGTTAATAGTTTATTATCCATTAATTTTTTTATAAATTTTGTTTGACTCCCATAAAGTTGGATACCCATTAAAAAACCTCTTCCTCTTATTTCTTTAATGATTTTAGGATATTTTTTTTTGAGATTATTCAAATTTAAGAAAAAATATTTAGATAAATTTTTTACGTTATTCAAAAATTTTTTATTGGATACTATATCTATAACTGTGTTTCCTACGGCCATGGCTAGTGGATTGCCACCAAAAGTTGAACCATGAGATCCGGGTGTCATACTTTTCGCAACTTTTTTATTCATCAGTACTGCACCAATTGGAAATCCACCGCCTATTCCTTTGGCGATTGGTACTATATCTGGTTTAATTTTTGAACTTTCAAATGCTAAAAAATTACCAGATCTTGAAATTCCGGTTTGGACCTCATCGACTATTAATAGAATCTTTTTTTTGTTACATAATTTTCTTAATTCTCTTAAACACCAATCAGGAATTAGCTTGATGCCTCCTTCCCCCATGATAGGCTCAATCATAATTGCTGCGGTATTTTTAGTAATTTTTTTTTTCATAGATTGATGATTCCCAAAAACAAAATGATCAAATCCAGGAACTTTAGGTCCAAAACCTTCTGTCATTTTTTTTGATCCACTTGCAAATATGGCTGCTATTGTTCTTCCATGAAAAGAATTTTTAATACATAAAATTCTATTTTTATTGGGTTTTCCAATAGAATAAAAATACCTTCTAGCAACCTTAATAGCAACCTCAGTAGCCTCGGCACCACTATTTTGAAACATTACAAAATCAGCAAACGTTTTTTGACATAATTTTTTTGCCAATTTTTCTCCCTCAGGAATTTTAAAAGCATTTGAAACATGCCAAAGTTTTTTTGATTGATTTTGTATTGTCTTTATTAATTTTGGGTGAGCATGCCCCAAACAATTAACTGCTATTCCTTGAACAAAATCTAAATATTTTATTCCACTAGCCGAATAAAGGAAACTTCCCTTCCCTCTTGAAAATGAAATTTTTTTCCTATTATAATTTTTTACCAAGAAACTCATAATTTTTTTAAATAAACTTTGTATTAATAAAAATATTTAATACAAGTCAGGATTGAATATTTTCATTAATATTTATTTCGATAATTGTTGATAACTCTAAATAATTACTTGTTTATATAAAATTTATATCAGTATATTGTATATATTATTTTAAATAATACTAAATGTAGATAAAAATGAGTTGGACAGAGGAAAAAGTCAATAAATTAAAAGAACTTTGGGGCAAAGGAAATACTGCAAGTCAAATTGCAGAAATAATTGGTGGAATTAGTAGAAATGCTGTTATCGGGAAAGCTCACAGACTCAATTTATCTGCAAAAATAAAAACTAGATCAGCAACTTCCAACAATAATTTTGAAAATTCTTTAGATACAAAAAAAGTAAAAACTAGACAAAGTAGAAGAAGCAAATTTAAATCTCTTATAATTGAAAAAGATTTTGAGCCTGAAAATCCAAAGCAATTAGAAGAGCTCACAGATAATGACTGCAAATATCCAATTGGCCATCCAGACGAAAAAGACTTTTATTTTTGTGGAAGGACTGCGTTAAAAGATTTCAGTTATTGTAAACTTCACTTATTATATAGTTATCAATCAAAAAATAAAAAAGATGAACCTATTGACAAAGACGAAATCCCAGAATTTATAGAAAAAAAAATAAAATCTGCATAAAAAAATATTTAGTTTATTTAATTTCTTTATCGATATATTTACTTGTAGAAAACTGTCCACCTTCTTTCCACATGTAACAATATTTTTTTACCTCATCGTAAAAAAATCTTTTTGAAGGTGATCCAATATCTGAGTTAGTTTTATATTTTCCTGTAATTACATTGTCATATTTTAAAAGTTTTATCTGATCTCTTGTTATCAAAGGCTCTGGAAGTAATTCAAAAATTGAAGCTGATATATTTGCAAAAGGTAAAGGTAAAGGTATTAAAAATCTTTTTTTTCCAATAAGTTCTAATAATTTCTCTAAAATTTCTTTAAATGTAAAAACTTCCGGGCCGACACATTCTACTATATTTGGATACAGTTTTTTTGAAATTACATAATAAATGATATCTGTTAAGTCGGAACAATGAATCGGAGTAAATTTTGTTTTTCCATAATAGTAAAGCGGGAAAAAGGGTAACCTATTTAAGAGCGTCATAAAATTACATGTAAAATTGTCTGAGGAGCTATAAACGATCGATGGTCGTAAAATAGTTGCTAAGGGAAAATATTTAAGAATTTTCTTTTCTCCCTCAAGTTTACTATTTGCATATTTAGAATCTGAAGCCCTATCTATTCCTAAGGCTGATAAATGTATAAAATTACTTAATTTATACTCTTTACTTAATCTAGCTAATAGAGACGGAAACACAGAATGGATATTCGAAAAATTACTTCCCTTTTTTTTTTCAAATAATATACCTATTAAATTTATACAAATATCTGCATTTTCAAAAAGATTTCTGATTTTTTTTTCTTCAAAAATACTTGCCTCTACTAAATCTATATATCCGGCATTTCCCATAATCTTAATTTTATGGCCTTTTTCATGAATATTTCTTGTTATAACTGTAACCCTGTAATTATTCTTAGTTAACTTTCTTACAAGATGAGTTCCAACCTGACCAGTTCCTCCAAAGATCAATACTTTTTTCATTATTTTAACCAAAGAATAGACATTATTGTTTAGTCTTTATATATATAAATATATGAGTAATATCAAAGTTTTTGAAAATGATTTACCCGAAGATTTAGATCTCTCCAAAGAAAAAATTATTGGATTAGATAATGAAGCACTAGGTTTAGTTTTGGGAAGGGACCCACTCACATTGGTACAATTAGGATTGGAGTCGAAAGATTTCTATTTAATAAAGCTTAACAGGGAAAATTTTAGAGCGCCTAATTTGGTTAAAGTTTTATCGAATAACAACATCCAATTTATTATGCATTATGCCAGACAGGACTTATTATGGCTAAAATATCACTTAAAGGTTCAACCAAAGAATATTTTTTGCACAAAAGTAGCATCAAAAATTGCACGAACTGCCAGCTCATTTCATGGTTATAAAGATTTAGTAAGAGAATTATGTGGTAAAGATATATCAAAAAAAGAACAACAAAGTGATTGGGGTGATCCTAATCTATCAGAAAAACAAATTAGATATGCTGCCTCTGACACCGAATATCTTTTTGAGATTAAAAAAAAATTAGAAAAAATGCTCAAAAGAGAAAAAAGAATTGAACTTTTTAAAAAATCGATGGATGTAATACCTATTTTAGTTGATATGGAAATAGCGGGATATAAATTATCAACCTTTGAACATTAAGATGATAAAAAAAAATAATAAAATTGGAAGAGGCGTTATAGATTTACAAATTCAAGCTTTACGTAAGTTGAAAAAATCAATAGGGCAATCTTTTAATGATGCGGTTGATCTTTTAAGTAAATGTCAATCAAAAGTCATATTATGTGGAGTTGGAAAAAGTGGTCTTATTGCCTCTAAAATTTCAGCAACTTTATCATCTGTGGGAATACCTTCTTTTAATTTATCAGCTAGTGATAGTTCTCATGGAGATTTAGGGTCGATTTCTAAAAAAGATATTTTAATTATTTTAAGTTATTCAGGTAACACTGATGAACTTAGAAATTTGATAGAATATGCTAATCGTAATAGAATTAAATTAATTGGAATTATGTCCAAAAAAAATTCAATATTATCTAACAATTCTAATATAAAACTCTTGATCCCAGAAGTAAAAGAATCGGGTTATGGTATTGTTCCTACCTCAAGTACAACTGCACAACTTGCAATTGGAGATGCATTAGCAATATCACTAATGTATCAGAAAAAATTTAAGAAAATAGATTTTAAAAAATTTCATCCATCTGGAAACCTCGGAAAAAAATTAAGGACTGTAGAGGACTTAATGCTTAAAAATAAAAGAATCCCTTTCGTTGAAGAAAATTCATCGTTAAGTAGAGCCATAAAAATAATTAATAACAAAAAATTAGGAGTTGCAATAATCAGAAATAAAAAAGGAGAGACAACTGGTATATTTACTGATGGAGATATTAAAAGAACAATTCAAAAAAAATCTAATATTAAAAATCTAATGATCAAATCATTTATGACACGTAATCCGATAAGCGTTGATAAAGATATACTTGCAGCAAAAGCAGTTAGCATTATGAATGAAAAAAAAATTACAAGTTTATGTGTTTATAAAAAATCAAATCAAAAAAAAACTATTGGAATTCTTCACATCCATTCTTTAATTGATGCAAATATATTTTAAGATATGGGTAAAAAAACGTTAATTCAAATTATACTACTCATATTTTTAATTGTAATTACTTTTTTGTTTTTTAAAGTCTATTATAACTCTAATTCAGATACTTCATTGAATAAGGAAAATCTTACTGAAAAAAATAAAGAAATTAAAGAAGTGAAAAAAGACGAAAAAAATTTAATTCAAAACATAAGTTATACTGCAAATAATAATAAGGGTGATATTTATCTTTTGTTGGCAGAAACAGGGGAAATTTATTTAGACAATCCTGATTTAATGTTTTTAACAAAAGTAGATGGTAAAATTACTCTTAAGGATGGAGAAATTATTACAGTCAACTCAGACTTTGCAAATTTTAATACTAAAACTTTTGAAACAACTTTTATTAATAATGTGATAGTAAAAAAGAGTGATGAAGTTATCACTGGTGCGGAATTATATTTAGTTTTAGAGGAAAAAGTGAATAAAGCTTTAAAATCTAACCAAGAAGATAAGAACTTAATAAGAGTTTCCAGAAATGTTTTTTACACAAAACCTGGATATACTTTATCCGCAGATATATTAGAAATAGATTTGATTACGAAAAATATAAAGATATACATGACGGACAAATATAAAAAAGTTATTGCTACGACTCAAATAAAATAATGTCTATAATAAAAAAATTTAGAATTACAAAAATTAAAAGTGGCAAACCACTTATTTCTTTAAATAAAATTTCATTATCATTCAAAAAAAATCATTTAATTTTAGATAATATTTCTTTAGATATTTCTAAGGGACAAATAATAGGTTTATTGGGTCCTAATGGAGCTGGGAAAAGTACATTAATGAATTTAATTACTGGAATTCTTAAGCCTAATTATGGAAACATATTGATAGATGGAAAAGATATTACACAATATCCAATTTATGAAAGAACTAAGAAATTTAAATTATCTATGTGTCCACAGTTAGGTGGATATTTTTCAGATTTATCAGCTGAAGATAATTTAAATGCAGTTGGAGAAATTTTAGTCGAAGATCCTAAAATTCGTAAAATGAAAGTTGAGGAATTAATTTTTAAATTTGAATTAGATGCAGTTAGAAAGGTTGAAGCAAAATTCCTAAGTGGTGGAATGAAAAGAAGACTTGTTATAAGCATGTCGTTATTAGGTGAGCCAGAAATTTTACTAATGGATGAACCTTTAGCTGCATTAGATCCCCAAACTATACAAATGTTACAAAATATCATTATTAAATTACAATCAGAGTATAATCTGACAATTATTATTACAGATCATCAAGCTAGAGATTTATTGGTAGTTTGTGATAAAGCTCTAATATTATCAAATTCAAAAATTGTCGCTGAGGGTACCCCAAATGAACTGATGAAAAATGAAAATGCAACAAAATATTATTTTGGTGATAATTTTAAGTTTAAATAAAATTAAGTGAATAAATCAGTTTTTATAAAAAACCAAATTGAATCTTTTAGAAAAAAATCAATTACAGTAGATGGTGATAAATCAATAAGCATTAGATTTGTTTTGCTTTCATCTTTAAGTAGTGGAAGATGTGTTGCAACAAATTTACTTAAATCTGACGATGTTCTGAGCGCAATAAACATTGTAAGAAAACTAGGTATAAAAGTAAAAATTAAAAGTAAATTTTGTGAAATTAGTGGCAAAGGTTTATTTGGTCTCAAATTTAAAAAAAATTTGATTTTAGACTCTGGAAACTCCGGAACTACAGCAAGATTAATCTGTGGAATGCTTGCAAACTCAAATTTTTGGATAACTATTACAGGAGATAAATCTTTAAAAAAAAGAGATATGAGAAGAATAATTGTCCCTATAAAAAAATTTGGAACTAAATTTAAAAGAAATAAAACTAAGCTTCCAATTTCATTTAAAGGACCAAAAATTCTTAAACCAATTAATTATACTGAAAAATTAGGCTCGGCTCAGTGTAAATCAGCTTTAATGATTGCAGCTCTTAAATCAAAAGGTGAAACAAACCTAAAATGTTTACCTTCAAGAGATCATACTGAACTTATGTTTAAGAATGTTTTAAGAATTCCAATCCAGATTAAAAAAAAAGAGGGCTATGATTATATTAGATTAAAAGGAATGAATGAATTTAGGAATTTTAATTACAAGATACCGGGTGATATTTCTTCTGCATCATTTTTTATTGTTTTAACATTGCTTTCAGAAAAAAATAATTTGACTATAAAAAATTTGAATATCAATCCTTCAAGAATAGGTATAATTAAAGTGCTAAATATGATGGGAGCAAAGATAAAGGTATTTAAAAAAAAAAATTATCGAGGAGAGTCAATAGCTGATGTAAATATTCAATCAAAAAAAAATTTAAAAGCTATTAATTTAGATCCAAAATTAAACAGTTCAGCAATAGATGAATTTTTATTAATCTTTCTTGTATCCAGTGTGTGCAAAGGTGCAAGTACCTTCAGGAACCTTTCTGAACTGAATAAAAAGGAGTCTAAAAGACTAGATTGGGGGATTAAGATTTTAAAAATGATGGGTGTTAAAATTAAAAAGATTAAAAATAATGGTATTAAAATATGGGGTAAACCAAACTTAAAATTAGAAAAATCTTTTACAATTAAAAACTTTTCAAAAGACCATAGGGTCTTTATGACCGCAACTATTGCGGCACTTACATTGGGTGGAAATTGGAAAATTTATGATCAAGATTGTTATAAAACTTCTTTTCCAAAATTTGGAAAGATTCTACATTCATTGGGTGCAAAAATTTTATGAAAAAATTAATTCAAGTTGCAATAGACTCTCCAGCGGCAGCTGGGGCTGGCACACAAGCAAAATTAATAGCAAAACATTATAATTTACTTTATCTAGATACAGGAAAGATTTATAGATTTATAGGTTACTTAAAGATAAAAAATAAAAAAAAATTTAATTACTCGTTTGTAAAAAAAAAAATAGATAAATTAAGTTTAAAGACCATACAAAACAAATCTCTATTATCAGATAGAGTTGCCATAGAAGCGTCAATAATAGCTTCTGATAAAAAAATCAGGAAAATTGTAAATAATTTTCAAACTAAATGTGCTTATAAACCTCCAAAAAAATTTAACGGGAGTGTCTTAGATGGACGAGATATCACAAGTGTCATAATGAAGAAGGCAATGTTTAAATTTTTTATAACGGCAGATATAAAAACTAGAGCCTTGCGAAGATTTAAAGAATTAAAATCAATCAACGACAAAATAAGTTATGATGATGTTCTAAAAAGCATTAAAAAACGTGATAAAAACGACTTTAGTAGAAAAATATCACCTCTCAAGAAGACAAAAGATTCGATCTTGATTAATACAACAAATTTAACTAAAAGATCATGTTTTTTTAAAATAAAACAAATTATGGATAAAAAATTGTAATCAATGGAAATATTTAAAGATCTATCAAGTGCTGCATCAAAAGAATTCGAACAACTCTTAAATAACCAACTTTCAAAAAACAAAATTGAGGAAGGTAAGATTATTGAAGGAAAAATTAATAAAATTACCGAAAAATTTGTTTTTCTATTTATAGAGGGCTTAAAAAGTGAACCTGTTCTAGATATCAATGAGCTCAAAACAATGGGTTGGGGTGAAAAAATTAAAGTTGGGGAAAAAATTCCTGTATTATTAGAAAGAATTGAGGATAAAAATGGTGAGATTTTAGTTTCTGCAAGCAAAGCACAAAAAATCAAAGGTTGGGATAAATTGGTTGAGGCTTATGAAAAAAAAGAGCCCATAATGGGGAAAATTACATCTAAATGTAAGGGTGGATGTATAGTTGAACATATTGAAACTGGCTCTCTAATGTTTCTGCCAGGCTCACAGATAAGTGATAAACCTTTGAAAGATATTTCTCACTTAATGAATGAACCTCAAAAATTTGCATTAATTAAGCTTGATAAAATAAGAGGAAATGCTTGTGTTTCTAGAAGAGAAATTATTTCAAGTTTTAAAAAAGAAGATAAAGCTAAAATCATAGAAAAATATAAAATTGGAGATATAATTAAAAATGCAGAAGTCAAAGGTTATAGCTCATTTGGATGTTTTTTTAATGTCAATGGTGAACTTGATGTTTTGGTGCATTTACAAGAAATTTCCTATTCTAGAGTAAATCACCCTGAGGAAGTTTTTAATATTGGGGAAAAACATGATCTAAAAGTAATTTCAGTAGATAAAGAAAAATTACAAGTTGGTTGTTCAGTAAAACAGCTCTCCCCTGATCCATTTGAACATATAGAGAATTATGAACTGAAAAAAGTTTATAAGGTTAAAGTGGTAAAGATAATGGACTTTGGAGCTTTTTGTGAATTAGAACCTGGGCTTACAACTCTTTTACATAGCAGTGAGCTAAGTTGGACAAAAAAAAATGTTTCCGCAAAAAAAATGTTTAAAGTTGGTGATGAAATAGATTGTGTAATAACTGAAATTGATAAAGAAAAAAGAAGAGTTGCAATTTCACATAGACTTTCTCAAGAAAATCCGTTTGAAGTTTTTGAAAAAAAATTTCCAATGGGTTCTACTGTAGAAGGCACTGTTGTCAATAAAAACGAATACTCATTATTTGTTAAAATAGAAGATTTTGAAATAGATGCTTTTTTACATTGTAACGATCTAACATATTTTAACAATGGGGAAGAAGAGCTAGCTAAATACAAAAAAAATGACAAAATCAAAGTCAAAGTTTTAGAGATAAAGGTCGCTGAGCAAAAAATTAGAGTTGGTTTTAAACAAACACAAACTGACCCATTAGATTGGTTTAAAGATAAAAATATTAATCAAACCATAACTGTAAAAATTATTTCAACAGATAATAAAGGTTTAATTGTAAGACCTATAGGATGTGAAATGGATTTTTTAATTAAAAAAAATCAAATTGCAATTAATGCAGCAGATGCGAGACCCGCAAGATTTACTGGTGGTGAAAGTATTGATTGTGCGATATCTGAGTTAGATTTAAACAAAAGAAAAGTTGGATTAAGTATAAAATTGTTGGAGGAAATAGAGAAAAAAGAGGCTCTAGAGAAGTATGGTGCAGAAGGCTCAGGTAAAAATTTACCATTTTCATCTTTGTCGGATGACCTAAAAAAGAAAGATAAATAAATAAAATAGTTAAAAAATTGGCAGTTGTAAAATCTAAACTCTTAAAGGATTTATCAAAAAATTATCCTAATTTTCTTAAAAAAGATCTTAAAAAGTTTATTAATATCATTTTAAACGAAATAAAAGATACGTTAAAGAGAGGGGAAAGAGTCGAATTAAGAGGGTTTGGTATATTTTCAACAAAAAGACAGAAAGCTAGAATCTCCAGAAATCCTAAAACTGGCGAAAAAGTTAATACTCCAGAGAAAAAAACTATTCACTTCAAAATGGCAAAAGATTTGTTTAATAAATTAAATAATGAAAAAGAATAAAATATTTGTTGCCTGCGATAGCAATAATATTTCTAAAATTAAGGAAATAATTAAAAAAACTCAAAATTCAAAAATAAAAGTTGGATATAAATTTGGACTTGAATTTCTTAACTCAAAAAATGGGAGATTTTTTTTATCTAGATTAAAAAATAAAATAATTTTTGCAGATCTTAAACTTCATGATATACCAAACACTTGTGCATCGGCAGTAAAAGCAATAAAAGATTTAAGAGTAAATTATTTAACAATACATATTAGTTCAGGTTTGCAGGCTCTTCGGACAACAAAAAAAGTATCAGGAAAAATTAAATTAATAGGAGTAACGGTTCTCACATCATTAGATAATAGGTCACTTAGAGAAATTGGTTTTAATAAAGATGTAAAAAAACTAGTGGCTCATCAAGCGCGATTGGCAAACAAAGCTAGGTTAGATGCCATCGTATGTAGTGCACAAGAGATAAAAATAGTTAAAAAAATATTTAAAAAGGAAATTATCACTCCAGGAATAAGATTTAATTCAAGTTCAAATGATCAGAGAAGAATTTTATCGCCTAAACAAGCTTATAAAAATGGAAGTGATTGGCTTGTTATGGGAAGACCTATAACTAAAGGGAATATCAAAAAAAATATTCAAAAACTCATTGATCACTTAAGAAAATGATTAGAGGTTTAAAAATATGTGGAATCTCGGATCCCAAAACTTTAGATTATATTTTAAAACATCCCTGCCCACCAAAATTTATTGGCTTCATAACAAATTTTAAGAAAAGTAAGAGGTATGTTGAATTTGATAAATTAAAAGAATTAGTTAACGTTGATAAAAATAAAATAAATTTTGTCTCAGTACTTGTAAACCCCACTAATGAAATTTTGGAAAAAATTAAAGATTTAAATTTTGATTTTTATCAACTTTATGATGTAGGCGCTGAAAGAACAAAAGAAATTAAATTTAAATACAAAAAAAAAATAATAACAGCAATAACAGTTTCCTGTAAGGATGATGTAATTAAATATAAAGATTATTCTAAAATTTCAGATATTATCCTTTTTGACTCAAAAGGTTATCATGAATCTCAAAGTTTCGATCATTACCTTCTAGATGAAGTACCTAATAAATTAAATAAAATGATTGCAGGAGATATACAAATAGATGATATTCCTAGTTTTAAAGATAAAGACTTCATGATTGATTTATCAGGATCAATCGAAAATAATGAGGGTAAAAAAGATATAAATAAAATTAACAAATTGTTAAATCTAGTCGCAAAAATATGAAACTAAAAAAAGGAATTCCGTTAATAGATCAGGGAAATAAACTTGGATTTTGGGGAGGTAAGTTTGGAGGTAACTTTGTTCCTGAAACTTTAAAAAAACCAATAGAAGATTTGGAAATTCTATTCAATAAATTAAAAAGGGATAAAAAATTTATTAAAGAAAGAGATAAATATTTTAAGAATTGGATTGGAACCCCTACTCGATTCATTAAATTGGAAAACCTCACGAAACATGTAGGTGGAGCCCAAATCTGGTCTAAAGTTGTATCAGATGCGAACGGGGGTGCTCACAAAATCTACAATGCTACAGTTCACTGTTTGCTTGCTAAACGTTCTGGAAAGAAAATTATATGTGGTGATACTGGAGCTGGATATGCAGGTAAAATGTTGAGTATGGCAGCTAAAAAATTTGGTTTAAAATGTAAAATATTTATGGGAGTAAAAGATATTGAGAGACAACAACCAAATGTAAAAGCTATAAAAAAAAATGGAGCTGAAGTCGTACCTGTTTATTCAGGAAGTCAAACACTTGTAGATGCTGTTTCTGAATGCATGAGGTTCTGGGTTGCTAATTGCGATACTACAGCTATGTGTGTTGGCAGCACTGTGGGTCCAGCTGTATTTGTTCGTATCTGTGGATGGAGCACTAGTCAAATTTCAAGAGAATTAAAAGTTCAGTTGATTAACGAATTTGGATCAATTCCTAAAAAACTTAAATTATATAATTGCGTTGGAGGTGGAAGCTCGAGTTTTGGATTTTGGAACGAATTTATGGATTTAAATAAAAAACAATGTGAGTTTATTGGTGTAGAAGCTGGTGGGCCAGCAAAAAGTAAAAAACATGCCGCTCCCTTAACTTATGGATCAAAAATCGGGATCCTTCATGGAGCAGCTCAGTATGTTAATCAAGATTCAGATGGTCAAATAGAGGAAACTGAGTCAATTTCAGCAGGGCTTGATTATCCTGGAATTTCTCCACTTCATTGTTTTTTAAAAGATACTAGAAGAGCGAGGTATACTGCTGCGAGTGACGAAGAAGCTTTAAGTGCTTATAAACTTGTTACAAAGTTTGAAAATTTAAGACCTTCCTTAGAGCCAAGTCATGCTTTTTTTGTTGCTCTGAAGGAGGCAAAACGATTAAGCAAAGATACTATTGTAGTAGTTAATAGTTGCGGAGATGCATACAAAGACAGAGGAATTTTAGAAAAAAGATTGGGAAAAAAATATGTCAAATCCAATTAGTATTGCATTTAAAAAAGCCAAAGAGGAAAATAGACCAGCACTTTTAACTTATACAGTTGCTGGTGATAGCACAAAAAAACAATCTCTGAATATACTTAAATCAATCTCTAAAAATGCTGATATTTTAGAAATAGGTTTTCCACACAACACTCCTGTTGCAGACGGAAGCCAAATCCAGACTAGTGCATATAGAGCAATCAAAAATGGAATAAAATTAAATGATATTTTTAAAATTGTTAAAGACTTTAGAAAACTAGTTAAAGATAAACCTATCATATTAATGGGGTATTATAATATGATTTTCCAATACGGAGAAAATAATTTTTTAAATAAATGTAAGGCCTCAGGGATCAATGGATTAATAGTTGTTGATTTACCCTGGCCAGAAAATAAAGTTTTTGCTAAGAAATGTAAGAAAAAATCAATTTACTTTATTCAACTTTTGTCACCTACAACAACAAATAAAAGATTAAAAGAAATTATACAAAATTCACATTCAATGAATTATTTTATTTCAATGTTAAGCACTACAGGTGGTAAACTAAAAGTATCACCAAATGAAATACTTAAAAAGTATAGAAAAATAAAAAAATTAAATCCAAAAAAAGATATTGTGATTGGGTTTGGAATTACAGAAAAAACAATCAAAAAACTCAAATCTGCTGATGGACTAGTTGTTGGAAGTACAATTTGTAAAGAAATTACAAGAAGTTTAAAAAGTGGACAAAATCCTGTCACAAATGTAGATAGATTAGTAAAAAAGTTAAAAAATAAAATTAAATGAATTGGATTACAAAAATTATCAAAGCAGGTGAAAAGATAAAATCTGCTATTAACAAAAGAGTATCTAAAGAAGATGTTGCGAATAGTGATTGGACATCTTGTTGCAAAGGCCCAATCTTAAAAAAAGATTTAGAGGGAAATCTTTGGGTTTGTCCAGATTGTAATAAACATCATAGAATCAAACCAAAACAAAGATTTGATATTTTATTCGGAAAAGACAACTATGAGATATTTAAAACACCCGTTCCAAAAGATGATCCGTTAAATTGGACAGACTCAAAATCTTATAAGGATAGATTAAAATCTGCTAGAAAAAAAACAGGAATGGATTGTGGAATGATGGTTGTTAGTGGCTATATAAATGAAATTAAAATTACTGCAGTTGCATCTGATTTTGATTTTTTAGGAGCATCGATGGCTGCTGCAGAAGGAGAGGCTTTCTTATACGGAATTCAATATGCTATAGAAAATAAAACTCCATTCATATGTTTTAGCTCAGGGGGTGGAATGAGAATGATGGAAAGTTTAATTTCATTATCACAAATGACAAGAACAACATTAGCAATCAATGAACTTAAAAGTAAAAATCTTCCTTATATTGTTGTTCTGACTGATCCTACAGCAGGTGGTATAACAGCATCCTACGCAATGTTAGGTGATCTTGAAATTGCAGAAAGTGACCATTGCTTAATTGCGTTTGCAGGTGCTCGTGTAATACAAGGCACTGTTAAAGAAGATTTGCCAGAAGGATTTCAAAAAAGTAGTTACGTTAAAAAAACTGGCTTTGTAGATTTAATTGTTGATAGAAAAGACCTTACTAAAAAAATTGGAACCTTATTATCAATATTGTTAAATAAAAACTCTGATATAAGCACTGAACAAGATGAAAATACAGGAAATACTCAGTCGCTTTCTAAAATTGCATAAAAAAGAAATCGATCTAAGCTTAGATCGAATAAATCATCTTTGCGAAAAACTTGGTAATCCTCAAGATAAAATAAAAGCCATAAGTGTTGTTGGTACAAACGGTAAGAACTCTACTATTCAAGCTTGTTATTCAATTTTAAAAGAAGCAGGAAAAAAATGTAACGTTTATACCAGTCCACATATTCAGAAAATAAATGAGAGGTTTGTTTTTAATAACAAACAATTAAATGACGACGAATTGGCCTCCCTTTTTTTAGAGGTCGAAAAAATCAATAATAATAAACCAATTACATTTTTTGAAATTTTAACAGCTTGTTTCTTTTATAAGGCAGCACAATATCCAAATAACATCAATTTAATCGAAGCAGGTTTATTTCATAGGTTTGATGCAACAAATATCTTAAAAAATAATCTAGCAAGTATAATAACTTCTATTTCAATAGATCACTTGGACTGGCTTCCAGCAAATCAAAGATCAATTGATAAAATTATTTATGAAAAAACTTCAAATCTTTTAGACTCAAATCTCATAATTGCAAGACAACATCCTATTTCAACATTGAAAAAAATAAAAAAAACTATTGATACAAATCAATCTGATAAATATTACTTTAATAAGGATTTTTCATTCTCGGATGAAGATAACAATTTTTTTTATTATGAAGATAAATTCGGTAGATTAAAGTTACCAGAGCCTAATGTTTTAGGTCAATATCAAAAAGAAAATATTTCATCAGCAATAGCAACTTTACGAATTCTAGATCTTGATATTAAAGACCATCATATCAAAAAGGGTATTCAAAAAATTGAGAATATTGCAAGACTTCAGGAAATTAAATCAGGTAAATTAAAAAATTTAGTAAAAGATAATTTATTTTTGATATCAGGAGATCATAATGAAGATGGCGCAAGAGTTTTAAATGAATATCTTAGAAGCTTAGATTGTAAAAAACATATTATTATTGGTATGATGAAAAACAAGGAACACAAAAAATATATTAGTCACTTTGAGAATATTGCCTCTTTAACAACTGTAGATATAAAGAAGCAATCTGGTGCAATTAGTGGGATACAACTAAAAGAAAAGTTTAACAATATTCCGAATGTTGACTATAAAGAAAGTATCGAAGAAGCTATAAAAGGTATTAATTTAGATAAAGGAGATCTTTTGCTTGTTACTGGATCTTTATATCTTTGTTCTGAAATTTTAGACTTAAATTAGATATTTTTTTCTAAAAATTCTTTCATATGGCTTTCCGGAACACCACCAACTTTTCTATCTACCTCTACACCTTTTTTATATATAATCACGGTCGGAACACCTCTAATACCTGCTGCACTACCAGTGTTTATTCCACCATCCTCAATATCAGCATAATAAAAACCTGCTTTGTCCTTATATTCCTCGGCTAATTTATCCATTACAGGTTTTAGAGTTTTGCAAGGTCCACACCAAGCAGCACTAAATTGAATTACTGAAATATCCTCATTTTTGATTTTACTATCAAAATCTTCATCTTTAAAATCTACTAACATTAATACTTTCTATAAATTAGTATCTTAAAGTCAACTAGGTAATTTCATATTTTTTCTCAATCGACATAATAAATTCATTAATTTCATCTAATTTTTTTAATTCTTTTTCATCATCTCTATTTGAAGCTTGATCTCTTAAATAATCAATTTCAGTATATGCCATATTAACAGTTTGCCATTTTTCTTTGTTTTTACTTAGAATCCGTCTTGCGATTTCACTTTTAATATTTTTATATAAATCAGGTGGCAAAATTTGAGGAGCTTCTTGATAAATAATTTTTTGTCCAAACCAACTACATCTTTTATCTGTAAATTTATCTAACATTCTTAATTTATCTTCCCATGACGAACTGTGCCATGTTTTAAATAATGATGTATCTCTGTTTGGAATAAATTTCTCATAAAGAGTTTCCTCTGGTAATAAATCTTCTTGAGTTTTTGTTTGCTCCTTTTCCTCTGCAGCTTCTCTATTTATAACTTGAATATTCTTACAAAAATTCTCATTTTCTCTAACAAGTTTTGCTCTTTTTTGAATTGTTACTAAATCTAAATCTGAATAAGGTTTCTGTTTAATAGCGAATTGTTTGTCTAAAATTACTGGAGCTTTATTAGTTTTTAAAACTCTCAAAGCCTTAGGACTATATTTTTTTAGTACATCTCTTAATTGATTTACCGTTAAGTTTAATAATGGTTCTGGATCCCTTCTTAAATCCCAAACATATCCCCAAGATGCATAAGATGGATGAAAGCAATGATTTGGATGAAGAGTGCCAGTAAGATACATCATATTTCTACCCTTCACATTTTCAAATACTGAGTAAATACCTTCATTTTTTAAAAATGTTTCAACGCTAGTCTTTGTTGATGTCTTTAAAAACGTATCCCAATTTTCTTTATGTTTGTCTTTTATAATTCTTAAAACCTTCAGTGAATTCTGTGCATCAACATAGGCTGTATGGCTAGCTGAAGTGTCAAAACCTTGCATTCTAGACAAAGATTCCAAAGCAAGACTTGGATTACCTGCTTCGGTTAGCTCTGTTTTTAGGGTCTCTGAGTTTAATGTTTGGGCTGCTCTAGCTATGTGCAAACCATCATGTTCACTATTGGGCGATGAGTGGGTAGCATAAGGATACCGATTACCCTTAAAAAAATTAAAGTGGAACATTCTTCGATCAAAATTTAAATTTGACCAACCCATAAATACTGCGGGAGCACACTTTGTGAAAAAATTTTCAACAGCACCTAAAAAATCGTAATGTGAATAATTGCCTTTGGTAAGTAAATCAATGCTAGTTGAATTAACAAGTAAGGCCTTTGCACTGGGCACCTCTCCTTCTGGCATTCTGCCTCTGATATTTAATTTTCCAATCTCTTTAAGATTTTTATCAACAACAACAGCACCTACTTCAATTATTGATCCCCAAATAGTACTATTGGTTGTTTCGGTATCATAAATTACTATTTTATCCATTATTTACACTACTCCAAATTTGTAAGTTCATTAAATTTTTTAAGTCTTCCAAGAAATAAATTTTGATAAGTTACTAATTCAGGTCCTTGAATTTTAAACTCTTGAAACAAATTATCTACAGTGCATACAAGAACAACGCAAGCGTTGATATTTGAATTATAAACAACATTGTGTGCTAAAGAATAAGCAGCAGTTTGTAAAAACCAAGAGTCTATATATTCAGCTTTTTTTGGTTTATTGGATTGTTTGAAATCAATAATAGTTTCTTTTCCCTCATAAACACCAACGCAATCTGCTGTTCCTGCATATTTTTCAGGGTAATGCATTGTACATTCCACACCATATATTTCCTCTAATCTGTTTGTTAAACCTTTGTCAATTATTTCTTTTGCCATTTTTTTATATTGTTCACTATCTTCAAAGAAACTTAAATTTTCTCTTCCTAAAAGAAAAGATTCTAAATAGCTGTGCATCTGAGAACCTCTACTACTGGCCGCTTTTGTAATAGCTTCAGCCTCTTTATGGCCAGTTCTTTCTCGCCAATTTGCTAACGCTGCTTTATCCTCCTCTGACTTTGTTGCATCAAGTATTGACGTTACACTTGGTAATTTTGCCTCTCCTAAAACATATCTTCTTATTCCATCTTCGGTAGCCCTTGAACTTGATGGATAATTGTATTTCTTATTCCAGCGCATGTGATTTCTTATAGTCGGTAATATGTGAAAAAAGAAATTATTTTTTAACTTGTTTATTTCTCTCAACAAAATTCTCAACGTTCTCCGTTAGTATGGCTTTTTCAACTTGCTCGGGATCTTTAATATTTTCTAAAGTTCTTGTAATTGATCTTGCGTCAGTTCCAAACTTATCAACAACACTCATTGCTTCATCTAGTTTTTTTCTTAAAACTATTACATTGTCAAAATGTTTAGCAAATCTTGTGCTGATTGTTTTTAAATGGTTATAAATTTCCACTGCGCCTTTTTGAACTTTCAATGATTGAAAACCCATGTGTAAAGATTGTAAATAAGCTGACAGGGTATTAGGACCACAAATAACAATTTTATATTTTCTCATCAATTCTTGAGTGAGTAATTCTTTTGTACTTGGATCTTGATACTCGGTTAATTCTCTGTAAAGACTTTCTGAGGCTGCATAAACAATGGCAAAATCAGTTGTTTTTGGTGGTACTATATACTTCTCATTAACGCTTTTTGCTTTCAACTTAAAAGCGCTTGCCAATTTTGCTCTAGCATCAGCAACTGCTTTTTTATCATCTGCCTCATGTGCATCAGTAATTGCTTTAAATTTTTCTACCGGAAAATGAGAGTCCACTGGGACCAAAACATCTCCTTGAAGTTTGATAGCAAATTCCACATTCTCACTAGTATCCTCTTTCATCTTCACATTAGTCATAAATTGAGATGCGGGTAATAAATCCCTCATAAGCGCATCAAGGCTGCTCTCTGCTAAAACACCATATTTCTTAACACCAGCAAGTATTTTTGTAATACCTTCTTGGCTTTGATTTAGCAATTGAACCTGTTGATTAAAATTTCCAACCTTTTCATCAACCTTAGTTAAAGCCTCAGTCATGTCTTTTGTAACACCAGTTGATAAGGCATTAAACGAAGTAGACATAGAACTTAATGAGGTATTGATTGTAGCATTTAAGCTATCTTTGAGTTTTACAATTTCTGCATTTAAATTAGCTATTTCTTCAGCCTCTTTATTTTCATCTTCTTTTTTAGTTTTAGACTTAATGTTCAAATAAAGAATTGCTAATGTTGCTATAAGCAATAAACCTAAAATTATTATTAAAATTGTATCCATGATTCGTATGTTATACCTCCTTGATTATATTTAAAGTTTTTTTCAATTTACTTTTACGATTATGTTATTTTTTATTATTACCTCTGCAAAAAATTCACGTCCTTTATTCTCAGTTGAATAAGGTCTGTTGCTACCAACTAACACTCCACTTTCCTTATACTCAGGTCCAAATATACTTGTTTCGGTATAATTAAGAGGTTTTCCAATATTCTGTTTGAGCTCTTTTTTGGATTTGTAATTAAAAATTAGCATTAGTTTAATAACCTTTTTGGAACCTTACCCATCATAATTTCTTTCATGTCTTGAAATTCTGAAGCAACATGATTTTGAACTGTTTTTATGAATGACTTGATGGTTTTTTTATTATAGCCCAAATTTTTTAAAATCTTCTCAGCCTCCTTTTCATTTTCAGTTGAAATATAATGCTCAGCGATAGATAAATATCTAAAGAAAACTTCTTTTTGATTTTCTGATTTTAATTCTGATAGTTTCAGCTCCATTAAGTAACTTTTATCCATTATTTGATATATATCTTTAGGCAATGATTAGACGTTCCAGAGTGTTAAAAGTTTTATCAATATTCTTTCCTTTTAAAGTACACTCCCATACATCAATGACTTTCCAACCTAATTTTATTAATTTATTTTTATTAACAAAATCCCTTTTCTTATTAAGTTCTAATCTTTCTATCCAATATTGAGTTTTTGTCTTTGGCACATTGCTATGAGCGCAGCCATGATAATGCCAATAGCAACCATGAACATTTAGAATTGTTTTATGTTTATGCAGAACAATATCTGGTTTACCAGGAAGTTTTTTTACATGAATTCTAAATCTATAACCATTTTTATATAGTTTAGATCTAATTAATTTTTCTGGTTTGGTATTTTTTGAAATGCTCATCCAATTTCTCCCTGGGCATCAAAAACATTTATATGATAATATCCATTTTCCCATTTTTTTATTATTCCAGTTCCAATTACTTGGTACTTACTATTTGGTTTTTTTTCTAATTGTTTGATAATTCCAATAGGTACATTATCAATCATACATTTTTTTAATCCTAGGTTTGTATACTCTGTATCTCTTTCTCTAATATTTTTATTTTCTTGAAAATATTTTATTGTAAATACTTTATTTTCTTCTTTATTTTCAATTTTATCTTCATAAGGGCCATCTTTTGTCATTCTAATACTTAAAGCATATTTTAATTCTTTTGGTTTATAAATACCTTTTGCCTTAGTGGCTAAAAGTTTATCTTCATCATAACTAGGTAACCATCCATTAAATTCTTCATTCTTATTTTTTTGAAACCACAGAAGTCTATCCTTATGAGAAGTTTCTAAATTTTTTATTAATAAATCAAAAGTTGAATTCATTTTGTAATATTCTTTTTGTAATTATTAAACTCCTTAGGTAGCATCTTGATTATTTCTTCTGCACTCATTCCCCATAAATATTTTACTTTATTAAATTGTGATAATTTATTTCTTAATCTAGGAAAAATTCCTGGCTTATCAGGGTCATTACCTGGAGCTTTACTAGTTCCTTGAATTGCCTCATTTTTTTTATAGTCGAAATATAATTCTGAACAAACTTGTCCCATAACTTTCATTTCTCTTAAAAAAGAAACTTTAATAAATTGCTCTAGCCAGTCATTTTGCTGATATGGCTTTGTATGTGTAAAAATCTTAGAATTTTCTTTAAACTGATTTTCTGCCCAACAAGGACCTCTTATTAAATGTCTAAAACTAGTAAAAAAATCGTTTATATTTACAACATATCTATATGGAGAAGCTCCCCTGATTTTTCCTGGAACAAAAATTTGATCAAATAAGATCATCGCAATCCAATCCCAAATTTCTGATCTATCTATTTCATAAAAGTTATACTCTGATAAAGCAATATTGATGCTTTTTGCTAATTCATAAGAGTTATCGAAATTTTTAACTTTAAAATCTTTACTATTTGACAATTCTTCAGAAAAATCATTTGAATTTTTTATTAATTCATATTTTTCTTTAAAGTGTTTGTTGTACCCCTTCTTAATATCCTCTGGAGAAATTTTTGATCCTTTGGAAATTCTTTTTATCTCTACAAATAACTCATTATATAATTCTACCCATTTATTATGACCCTCTGAATTAAACTTTCTAATCTTCATCTTCTTCGTCAAACCTTTCTTCTCTGCAATATTTTTCAAAAACAGTTATGTAATTAATTTTTTTACCTTTAAACTCCACAGGATTATTTAAACATTCAGATGTAATATTATCTATCCAATCTAGTGCTTCTTGATTGATATTATTATTTTCATCAAAATAATTAGGAATTTCTACAAGATCTGGATCTGTTCCAGTATTGCTTATGACTTTATTGATAAACCTTTTTTTTTCATAACAATTTTTAAAATTATTATCTGATAGATAAATTGTTAAGATTTGTTTTATTACAGAAGTATAAATAAAAACTTTTGTTTTAATATCGTGCTTAAACTGCTCTTTTAAATTTAACTTACTTTTTACCAACAAAATAGGTTTACTATCCGGACTCATTTCAACAGCAAATGGTAATGAAATTTTATCTGTTTCTCTTATAGGAAGGAGTGTGTTTGAAATTTCTGAATCATTTGATCTTTTATCCTTCCCACTACTTTCTACGTTAGGTCTTATTTCTTCTGCATATCCTTTTACAAAATTAGAACTATCTATAATTTTTAATCTAAATAATAATGTATCGTAACTAATATTATCAATACTAAATTCAAATTCTCCTGTATCACCAACGGTACCTAAAGACCAAGGCTCTTTAGCTATTCCTCCTGACTCATAAGCTTGTAGAAAAATTTTATAATAATCTTTAAAATTGTGATCTTTGCTTAATTTTATAGAAGATCTCACTCTTAGTAAATTTTTTTGTTTTTTAACTTCTACTGAAAATTCAGTATTCTCACCTTCGGCGGTAATTATCTTTTCTCTTCCTGTTCTGTTAGATACTACTTGTGTCATATTTATAAGCTATAATTTCTATCTCTCCATCTTATATCTTCAATTCCTTCACCAAAACCATTTACACTAAATTCAAATTTTGGATCGTGAACAAAAAAAACAATTTGATTATAATTTTTTTCTATACCTTTGACATTTTTCATATTTATTTTGAATTCTTCATCAGAAAAATCAAAATCTCTGATACTGTATCTTTTAAAAGGATTTGATAACCCCTCGGAATCATAAGCTGCTTCGATCACAATTCTTCTTGGAAAAAATGTACAGCCATCAGTCAAAAAATTTTGGTATTCGATTATCCTTTTTTCATACTTTGCGATGGTTGTTTGCATTAGATCTAGTTGTTTCTTACCTAGTTCATCTGTGTATTTTGTAATATCTATTTTTTTTGTTTCTTCCAAATAATTCTGTGCTTTTTCAATTGACTCTTTAATTTTATTTTTATCATAAGAAATTCCTTTTAATTTGTATGTTATAGTGCCATCTTTTTCGTTATTCTGAGACACTTCATATTTCTTTAATCCTTTAAATATTGGTGGAACAATAATATGAGTAACTTTTGTTTTTGATTTGTCTTTATTTTCTTTTTCTTCTTTGTTTTCTTCATCAACTCCTAGATCCTCATCTTCCTCATTTTGACCAAAACCTTCTTCGTTGATTTTAAAAAGATCCTGAGTAGCCTCAAAATCTTCTTCGGTATTCTCAAGGGTGATAAGTCTATAAATTTTTGTGGTTATATTTCTTGATAAAAGAATTATCTTTCTAAAACCTTTATAATCTTCTTTTAATTTCCAGTTATCAGCACTAATTTCTGAATGGTTAGCTTGTTCTGCGTGTTTAAACAAAAGGGCAACATGTTTATCTTGCACATCTACTAAATGAAACATTGTACACTGCTTATTTCTTCTTTTGTATAGTGGCATTGGCCCTCTAATAAAATCATTAAATGTCTCTCTTAGGTTATCCACTGCTGCTGGATATTTCTTAAAAAAAACATCATAATAAGTATGAGAGTCTATGGTTCTTGTTTTAGAATTTTGTTGATACTTTTTAATTTGGAATTTAACTCGAAGTTGCAATAGTTTATATGAATTAAACTCTTCAACTAATTTATCAAATGAACTTATGTCTTGTTTTTTTAAATCATCTTGATCATAAAAAACTAATTCGTAAGTATTAGTGCTGTCTGGTCTGTTTTTAATTTCAGATAAAAAATTAAAATAATCGTCACATAATCTTTTATTTGCAAGGCCTTCTTCATTATCTATCGCTAATTTTTGAATTGTTTCATGATTTATTGTTACACTCCCTACTTGAACTTCAAGTTGATTTCTAAAAATCGGAACTCTGTAAATATCTAAAAGTTTCTGAATAATAAATTTTTCATCTATTTCTTCTCTATTATAAAAAGGAATAATAATACTCGTCCCTGAGTCAGAAATGCCTCTTTTTAAACCAAAAAGAGTAATGAAATTTTTTACTTTAGTAGGATCGTTTTCTGGTACACATTCTTTGTTTCCATCTATTTCTTTTTCTTTTCCAAAAGAAGCAAAAACTCCATATCTTAAACCATCAACTTTTCTTGAACCGAAATAAGACATTCCAAAAATACTAGCTCTATTATTGTTCGTAGAATCAACTGAAAGACCAAAAAAAGTTGATATGCCTGAGTTAAGCATGAAAGTTTGCATACCTTCACCTTCACTTCCTCCTTTAGTATGATCTTCAAGTTTTGATTTACCTCCAAAGTCATGTAGAAAATAATACCAATTATTTCTCTCTCCTGAGTCAGTCTCCTCATCAAGTTTTTCAGGATCCCCAGTAATACCAGTTGTATTAAAATCCTCCATAATTAAACATGGAATATCAGACGTAAAATTTGTTCTTTTGTTATATCTTCTTTCATTAAGATGTTTTTCAAAGTTTTTATCAAAAAATGAACAATCATCTTTTTTAATCATTTTGAATTGAAAACTTAATTTAGTTGTTTTCCTTTCTTTATTTTGTTCGATAGCAGCATCAATTGCATTTTGAACACACTCTAAAATACAGTTATCAGGTTTTTCAAATTTTTGATGTGGGGTTGGATCTATTACTTTTCCACCAGAGTATTTATCAGGAATAAATTTTAGCATTAATTTTCCTCGTAAGCCTTTAATTCTTTTTTGATCACCTCAATTTCATTTAGGCATTTGCTCAAAATAAACCTGCTTTTTAAAACTTTGAAAAATTTTAGTGTATTAGTTGGTAAATTAAGAATTTTGTTTAACAAAAATAATATCTTATTATTTCTATAAAACTCTGATTCTGCTTTTTTTGTAAATTCAACACTTCGTAGGTATATTGTGTAATCTTTTGCAAACTCTTGAGCGTATTGCAATCTATCCTGTAAACAAGAATGGAAATAATCTTTTTTCATTTAAACTCCTTTGTGGTTATTTTTTAACGCGTACAAGCTACATAGAAAGAAAGAAAGCTGTAGCTTTGCACGCATTAAAGTTTGCATAGTTAACATGCTTAAAACAACTTTTGAACATGAGGGCAATAGAAAACCAGGATGCACGCTGGCAAGAGGTATCCCTGATGTTCTATCGATATAGCTGTATACCGTGTATGATAACCCCTTCTTTTTAATGTGCATCAATTCGTCAAATTTATTAATTTTATTCATCCCAATATGATTTTTTTTCTTTTTCTTTAATTTTTTTACCTGCATTCTCCCAAGCCTTCATCATAGCTTGATAAGCTTCCTTAACATCTTTTAAAATTTTCTTTCTTTCAGCATCAGAATATCTGTAGCCAATTTTAGTTTTTTCATTGTAAACTGTGGATAAGTTTTGGACATTTTTTAATGCTCTTAGTAATTTTGGGACTCTAATGGCCGCAAATTCTCTAAATTTTTTCTCTGGGCCCCAGCCTTTTGTTTTTTTTCTTGGACCTCTAAAATCAACAATTTTTTTCATTTCCATAAATAATTATTTAATATATAGTTATTTAAATATATTTGTAAAGTATATATAAATAGTATATGTATTTAGTACAATAAATAAACAAGAAAGTCAAGTTCTATGTTAAAAATTGCTGAATTATTTTGTGGAGCTGGAGGTTTTGCTGAAGGAGCTAAAAGGGCAGGATTTAAGCATATTTGGGGAGTTGATATTCATAAAGATTCTTGTGAAACCTTTAAAAATAATCAAAAATGTGAGGCTTTTCATGAAAAAATAGAGGATTTTTCAAAGCCGAAAAGGCTCGAAAAAGTAAAGAAAGATTTTGGAAAAATTAATGGTCTTTTATTTGGATTTCCCTGCAATGATTTTAGTCTAGTTGGAAAAAACAAAAAAATGGAGGGGAAATTTGGAGGACTTTATAGATATGCATGTAAAGTTCTTAACTTTTTTGAACCAGAATTTTTTGTTGCAGAAAATGTTACTTCTTTAAGTAAAAAACTTAAATTTAATTCTTCAGAACAAGTATTAGTAAAAGAAGTTTTTAATAAAGAAAAACTTCAAAACCAAAATTATCAAAATTTTAAAAAGATAATGGGTGATTTAGCCAATTGTTCTAAACATGGATATAGGATTTATGCAGATAATTACAAATTTGAAGAATACGGCATACCTCAAACAAGACATAGAATTATACTTGTTGGTTTTAGAGAAGATTATTTTAGGAAAAATAAAATTAATTTTGAAAAACCTGAAAAAAATAAAGGGCCTTTCAAGACATGTAAAGAAGCTTTGAATGAGATTCCTGATGGAATGGAACATACGGAAAAAACTAAACATGATGAAAGAGTTATAAGAAGACTAAAAAAAACAGCTGAAGGTAAAAATGTATGGGATTTAGGTGACGATGAAGACGGTCTTCCTGGAGTTAAAAAAGCAAGAATGAGCCACATCTATAAAAGACTAGATAGTTCTAAACCTGCCTATACTGTCACAGGAAGTGGAGGTGGTGGAACGCATGTATATCATTATAAAGAAAATAGAGCATTGACTAATAGAGAGCGAGCAACTTTACAAACTTTTCCATTCACCTACAATTTTGTAGGGGGAAAAGAATCTGTTAGAAGACAAATTGGAATGGCTGTACCTGTATTAGGAGCAGAAAAAATAATGAAAGCAGTCAAAAAGACCCTAAAAGAAAATAAAAAACTAATCTCATATCATCATGACTGGATGATAAAGGCAAAAGGTAAAGATTTATACTTCACAGGAAAAGAAGAATTAGGACCACAAATGAAATTTAATTTTAATGATTAAAATTTATGGTTAAAAATTTTAATAGAAATCCAAAGGGCTCTAATCAATGGATTACTAGAAGTGACGAAGAAATTCAAAAAATAATTAACCAACATCCAACCTGGACTAAAAAAGATCTTAGAGGAGAAGGAAAAAATAACAAAATCAAAATATTAACAAGGTCAGAGACCGAAAGACAAGGTTTAATATTCAAAAATGTTGGTAATCAAAAAAAATATAAAAATGATAAATTGCAATGCTCAATTTGTAAAAAATTTAAATCATTAGATGAGTTTCCAAATGATAAATATGGTTCGACTAATAAAAAAAGAAGTAATTGTTCTGAATGCGATACAATAAGAAGTAAAGAGTACTATTGGCGAAATAAATATTGAATACTTTGATCAATTGATTAGAATTTTTTATGGACTTAATTTTTATGTTTAAAATTTTTTTAATATTTTTGCTGATTATTGGGTGCTACGCTGTATTAAGAAACCTGGATATTATTAAGATTATTCTTATTTACTTTAAAGACAAATTACTTGGTAAGTAATCTTATTAAACTTTTTAATCCTTTTTTTTTCTTACTTTTCTTTGAACTAAATATACAGGCTTGAGATTTTAGAATTTCTCCATCATTAAGTATTCTAAGGTTGTTTTGCTTAAGTGTGTCACCAGAGCTTGTAATATCGGATATAAGTTGTGCGGTATTCATTGCACACATCAATTCTGTACTACCGAGTGACTTAACTATAGTAAAGTTGGTAACACCTCTTGAATAAAGGAATTCTCTTGTGAGATTTGGGTATTTTGTTCCAATTTTTAATAAAGATTTATTCTTTTTTTTATAATCTTCTGCAACTTCATCAAGATCTAGAGTGGTAAACAAGTCAATGAATTCCTTCCTACAAGCAAGAATCAAATTTGCAAACCCAAATTTAAGCTTTTTTTCTATCTTGATATTTTTTTGAACATTTGCTTCGGAATCTTTTAAAAGGTCTAATCCACTTATACCAATATCCAAATTTCCAATAGATAATTGATCTAATATTTCTCTTGCATGCATAAATGATACAGAAATATCTGGACGACCTTTGACTTTGCCAATTAATTCTCTATCACCTCTGTCAAAAAAAATTTTAAGTTTTTTTCTTTTTAATAATTGTTCAGATTGAATTTTTAACCTACCCTTAGAAACACATCCTATGTTAATTATTTCTTTACTCATAAACTCCAAGATTTATTGCAGCTCCTACAGCCGGTATTTTTTTTAAGCCAAGATTTTTTTGTGCCATATTATTATATCTACCTCCAGCAATATAAGTCTTTGTTTTTTTTTTTAATTTTACATCTATTGAAAAATTGAATGAATCATAATACTCAACTTCTTTACCTCTGCCATTACAAGCTGAGAATTCATACTTTAAATCATTTTGGTTAAAATTAGTTACGGGAAAAAAATCTTTTCCAACAAATATATTAAGATTATATTTTTTATAAAATTTATTTAATTTTTCTGGTGCGTCTTTTAAAGATGATTTGATTTTTAGAAATTCTTTAATAACTTTTGCACTATATTTTCCAGTTTTTGTTATTCTTGGATTTTGTAGTTTATTTTCGTACCTTGAAAGTATTTCTTTATACGATCTTCCAGCAATCATCTTATTAGGATTATCCTTTTTCATTTTTAGATAAATTTTATGATCAGCAGAAACTACAAAAGGATCAATATCCAGATTGCTTTCTAATCTTTTTAAAAGTTGCGAAAAATATTTTTCATTCCAATAAAATTTTAAAAGACGATTTTGCCACCTAGTGACGATCGGTAGCTTTTTTATTAAAAGTTCGAATAATTTAAAATTACCAATTTTTATTGTTGCTTTTTTAAATCCTGAAGTTTTCAACATCTTTATTGAGGTATCAATTATTTCCTTGTCATCTTTGTTTTCATCTTTAGATGAAAAAATCTCTATTCCTATTTGGTCAATAACTGTCTTTTTATTATTATAAGATTTTCTAAAAGCGTTACCTGAGTAAAAAATTTTTTCTCTTTTGTTGACATCCTTTTTTGCGAAATGCAATATAGCTGAAAGACTTAGATCAGGATTTAAAGCAAATTCTTTACCATCAGAATTATTGAAAGAGAACAAATATTTTCTAAAATTTTCGCCTGATCTTTGAAGAATATGGCTAGCCTCTATAACGGGAGGTAATTCAACAAACTTAAATCCTCTAGACTTAATAGTTTTAAGGATTTTATTAGATAATTTTTTTGATTTCATTAGTAAGATTTTTTAATTCTAAAGAAATTTCATCTCCAGACTTCAAGTTTTTTAGTGTAATTTTTCCAGATTTAATTTCATTGTCACCACAAAAAATTACAGCTGGAGCATTTCTTTTATCTGCGTATTTCATTTGAGATTTTAGATTTCCATCTCCAATATAAATTTCAGAATTGATATTTGCTGATCTTAGTGTCTGTAAAATTTCATTGTATTTTGAAAAATAATTTTTGTCGAAAACACAAATTATTATAGGATTTTTTAATGTTTGATCTTTATATTTATCTTTCAAAAGCATTAAAATTCTATCAAGACCAATAGATATTCCCACAGATGGATAGTCATCATTTAAAAACCTTGATACAAGTTTGTCAAATCTGCCCCCACCAGAAAGTGAACCCAATTTTATTTTTTTAAATGCATTTGCGTCTCTTGATGATTTCCAAAATGAAGTATCAGTTGTCTCTGCCTCCATTACTGTGCCAGTATAATATTCTAGACCTCTTACAACGGATAGATCCATTTGAAAATTAATCATATCTTGTTTAAATGATAAATCTGTGCTCATTATATTTACCTCTTTATTTTCACCCAAATAATTTAAAATAGTATCAACTTCTTTTAATCCCTCTAAATACGTATCGTTCTCAATTTTAAATAATGAGTCACCTGCTGATAGTCTACATACGCCAGTTTTTTTATCTCTTATAATTGAGTCAGCAGATAATAATTCAAAAATCTCTTCGGCTATCTCTTTTTTTAAATTTGCCCCTTTAGTGAAATCACCAGATTTATCTAATCTTCCTTTTGTTAAAAGTTCTAATACCCCTTTTTTTCCAACAGTTTGAAATTTATCAATTGATCTAAGTATAGTTAAACTTTGCTTTGGATCTTTTATTTCAAAAAATTCAAGAATTCCTTGAAATATTTTTCTATTATTAATCTTGATTATAAACCTATCTTTTTCTAAACCACATTTAATTAAGGTATCTGCCATCAACATGCATAGCTCAGCATCTGCATAAATATTTTTTGTTCCAACAATATCTGCATCAATTTGTGTAAATTCCCTATATCTTCCAGGGCCTGGTTTTTCATTTCTCCAAACAGTTCCTATTTGGTATCTTTTAAAAGGTCTTGAAATATCTCTATAGTTCCTTGATACATAACGTGCAAGCGGGGCTGTTAAATCATATCTTAATGATAACCATTGGCTTTTTTCTTTAAAACCAAAAACTCCAGACATTGGTCTATCCTCATCTGGTAAAAATTTACCAATATTCTCTGACAGCTCAAATCCTGGTGTATCTAAAGGCTCGAATCCGTAAAGTTGAAAATTTTTTTTGATGATTTCAATTAAACGATCTTTAACTAATAATTCATCACCTTTTCTATCTGTAAATCCTAAAGCAAGCTCTGGATTTAGTTTTTTATCTTTTTTCATTTGTTTGGTACGCCCTAGTAGACTCGAACTACTTTAGCCTGGACCACAACCAGGAACATTACCCATATGCTAAGGGCGCCTATCCTTAATTATATTTATATTATTTTATGTGAATTTAAAATTATAATGTAATGATTAAATGCTAGCTTTAGCCAGCATGGAAATGAGCGTGCGCAACTCTACTAGTTCCTTTAAGAACTTTTCTTAAAGTACTTTTAATTGTCATTATATTTAACTCAATTTTATTCATAAACAATCTTTTAGACAAAAACAAAAATTATGCAACCCTTAAAAGAAATGGACGTTCTACTTTTTAAGGTAAAACGTCCAAAGAATTTTTAGAAAATTAATCTATCTTTTTAAGATTTACTGCTGATGGGCCTTTAGGACCATCCTCAGTAGTAAATTCTAATTTTTCTCCTTCTTGTAATGTTCTTAACCCCGCAGCTTTAAGTGCAGTGATATGTACAAAACAATCTTTTTCTTTGTCATCTCTTTCAAGAAAACCAAAGCCCTTGCGAAGATTGAACCATTTACAAGTACCCTTTAGTGTCGTCATTTTACTCGTCCTTATATTTCTTGTTATTATCTAATAAATTAATTTTTTTTTCATTTAATTTCAAGATGTAAAGATGTGGTGGCCGAAACGGGATTTGAACCTGTGACACACGCCTTTTCAGGGCGCTGCTCTACCGGGCTGAGCTATTCGGCCGTATATTATCCTCTAAAGATAATCCTACCTTTAGTAAGGTCATAAGGAGTCATTTCTACTGTAACATTATCTCCTTGTAAAACTCTTATTCTATTTTTTCTAAGCTTACCAGCAGTGTGAGCGGTAACTTTTGCTCCATTCTCAAGCTCAACTCTAAACATGGCGTTAGGAAGTAAGTCTATTACCTTACCTTTAAATTCAAGTAAATCTTGTTTTGCCAAATTTATTTTCTCCTAATTCTTTTTTGGACGGACTTTGCATGAGCAACTAACCCTTCATAATTTGCAAGTGTTATAACTGATGGTCCAAGACTTTCAATACCCTTTTTTGATAAGTTTATGTAAGAAATTCTTTTATAAAACTCATGCACACTTATACCGCTTGAATATTTTGCAGAACTATTTGTAGGTAATATATGATTAGATCCAATATTATAATCCGTCATAGCCATAACTGCGTATTTACCCATACAAATTGAACCCGCATTTTTTATTTTGGGCAATAAAGATTTATAATTTTTTACATTTAGTTCTAAATGCTCAGGTGCAATGAGATTAATAATTTCAACAATTTTTTTATTAGATGTTACATGTATAATCATTCCATTATTAGTTAAACTTTTTTTAGCAACCAAGATCCTGGGAATTTTTTTTAATTGTTTATAAATTTCAAATTTTATTTTTTCTATTATCTTTTTGTCTTTTGAAATTAAAATACACTGTGCTAAATTATCATGCTCAGCTTGACCAATAAGATCGCTTGCAACCCACTCAGGATCAGAAAATTTATCGCATACTATAGTTACTTCTGATGGACCTGCAGTCATTCCCTCTATACCAACATCCCCGAAAACTTCTTTCTTAGCAGCAGCAACATATGAGTTCCCTGGTCCAACAATTTTATTAACTTTTTTGATTTTTTTTGTTCCATATGCAACTGCAGCAATAGCAGATGGACCGCCTATTGAATAAATTTCTTTTATTTTACATTTTTGAGCAGCATATAACACAGCTGCGCTTTGATTTCCCTTAAAACCAGGATTTATCATAACTATTCTTTTTACACCCGCAACAACTGCAGGAATTGCATTCATCAATACACTTGACGGGTATGAAATAGTTGAGCCAGGAACGTATATCGCAACTGACTCAAGTGGTAAATATTTATAATCAATTTTATTTTTAAATTTATCTACATAAGAAATATTTTTAAACTTTTGTAATGAATGAAATTTATAAATTCGGCTATATGCTAAATCAATGGCTCTTTTTACTTTTGTATCAAGTTTGGAAATTGCCTTAGATATTTTTTTTAATGAAGGTTTTATAATTTTATTTTGATTAAATTTTTTTTCATATTTTAACAATGCATTGTCACCATTTTTTTTAACATCTTTAATAATTTTTGTTACAGTTACATTGCTTGATTTCAACTTATCTTTTCTTAATTGAAGAAATCCATCAAGGATTTTATTAAAATTTTTTTTTTTACTACTTAAAATTTTCATTGGCATCTAATTATTTTATTTCATTTTGATCCTCAAGTCTTACTTCAATTGTTTCTGTAGTTAAAGTAATGTGAGCATTATTCTTAAAAATAAGATTAATTTCATAATTATTACCATTCTTCATTTGATCAATACCGATTAATTCTAATATAAATTTCTCATTTTTTTGATCGATATTTTTTGATTTTACTTTATCTACAAAATCAAACCTACATACACTACTTACTTTTTTATTTATTTGGCTCTTTTCTATTTTATTTCTCTCCATTGATAATAGGAAAACCTTATTTGATCCAAGATATTTTATATCAGCCACTTTAACCTTTGCACCAGCACTACATGCAGAAATCATTTGTAAACCCTCATTATCCATCGCTATTATTTGTGCTAAATATTTTTTTTTCATTATTTTAATCTTTTAATTTTAGCACCTACTCGTCTTAATTTTTTTTCTATACTTTCATACCCTCTATCAAGGTGGTAAATCCTATTAATTATAGACCTACCTTTTGTAGTCAAAGCGGCTAATACAAGTGAAACAGAAGCTCTAAGATCTGTTGCCATCAATTCTGCAGCGGCAAATTTAGTGTTTCCATTAATTAGAGCCTTATTTCCTTTTATAGAAATTTTAGCTCCCATTCTATTAAGTTCAGATACATGCATAAATCTATTTTCAAAAATATTTTCTTGTATCACCGAACTTTTATTTGCCTTACATAGCAATACCATCATTTGAGCTTGCAAATCTGTTGCAAGACCAGGCCAAGGTGCTGTTTTTAAATTGATACTTTTTATTTTTTTTGCACCTCGAATATATATCTCATTTTTTTTTACTTTAATCTTTGATCCGATCCTTTTTAATATATCTATCTCAGTTTTCAAAAAGTCTGATTTAATATTTTTGATCCTTAAATTTCCTGCAGTTATAGCTGCGGCAATCAGATAAGTTCCAGCTTCAATTCTATCAAACATGATTGAATAAGAATTTTCGTTAATTTCTTTTACCCCACTAATCTTTATTGAACGTTTTGCTATCCATTTTATGTTACAGCCAACTTTGTTAAGAAAATTTACTAAATCTTTAATTTCTGGCTCTAAGGCACAATTTTTTAAAATAGTAACTCCTTTGGCTAAGCTTGAAGCAATTATCAAATTTTCCGTTGCACCGACTGAAATTTTTGAAAAACGTATTTTCGTTCCTACTAAACCTTTTGGTGCCATAGCATGAACATATCCTTGGTCAATCTTATATTTAACTCCAAGCTTTGCTAAACTTTTAAGATGAATATCGATTGGTCTTGTGCCGATAGCACACCCACCTGGTAATGATACCTTTGCGTGCCCAAACTTTGCCAACAAAGGTCCCAGCACTAAAATTCCTGCACGCATTGTTTTCATCAATTTATAAGATGCAATTTTATTAGTTTGCTTTGTATTGTTTATTATCAAAATTTTTTTTTTAAATTTTATTTTTGAACCCAACGACTTTAATAAATTAATCATTGTCTCTATATCTTTTACTTTTGGTAAATTTTTTAAATAAATTTTTCTATTTGATAATAAAGTAGCAGCTAATATTGGTAGTGAAGCATTTTTAGAGCCCGAAATATCAATCTTCCCTTTGAGCTTATTTGGCCCAAAAACCTCTAATTTTTGCATACTTATACTTTAGGTAAAGTTACACCTGTTTGGCCCATATATTTTCCGTCTCTATCAGCATAGGTCACCTCAGGTTTTTCATTTCCTTTTAAGAAAATAAATTGAGCAACTCCTTCATTTGCATAAATTTTTGCTGGTAATGGCGTAGTATTTGAAAATTCTAAGGTTACATAACCCTCCCATCCTGGCTCGAGAGGAGTTACATTCACTATTATACCACATCTTGCATAAGTTGACTTACCTAAACAAACTACAAGGACATCATCAGGTATTTTAAATTTTTCAATTGTTCTCGCTAATACAAAAGAATTTGGGGGTATAATGCATTCCGAAGTTTTTTTTGTTACAAAATTAGTAGGTTTAAAGTTTTTAGGATCCACAATTTCAGAATTAACATTAGTAAAAATTTTAAATTCATCAGCTACTCTTGCATCATAACCAAAAGATGATAAACCGAATGATATATTGTCACCTCTCACTTGTTTTTCTTCAAAAGGTGTTATCATACCTTTTTCATTGGACATTTTTCTTATCCATTTATCGGAAAGGACTGACATTATTTTTTTTCTTTAGAAATTTTCTTTGAAATAACTTTCTTTTTTTTAAATTTTTTTTTAAAGCTAGGCTGAGACGCTCATTTTTATCTTTTTTAATTATCATTCTTTATCTGGATTAGTCAGAAAATCTAGTGTGATTGGTTTTGATGCATCCAAGATTTTCGATTTATCTTGGTCTTTTTTAGGACCTTCTTTGGCCAATCTTTTTGCTTTTCTTTCAGCTAATTTTTTCTCTCGCTTAGCCTGTTTTTCCATTAATTTTGCACTTCTTGTAGATTTATAATCGTAATGAATACCCATAAAATTTCCTTAAGTAGATATAAATCATATTATCAGAAAAATTAAGGCATTATTTTGTAAAAAATGCTTTATTATCTTTAAAATACATTTGATATATTGCTCCTGTAGTTAAATGGTATAACAAGTCCTTGGTAAGGACTAATTCCCTGGTCAGTACAGGGTGGGAGCACCAGATTTAATTTCTATAAAATATTTTTCTTAAAAAAATAGTAAGAATAACTAAAGTAAAAAAAGCAATAATTGGAATATATATATTTGGGGTAAAAATTATGTCAATAATTTTTGGAACTTCAGAATTTTGCTCTATTATCATTTCAAGTCCACTCCCTATAGATACAGCAAGAAAGATTTGGGGTATAATTCCAATTAACGTAGCAAAGAAAAAATTTAAAGTCCTTACGTTAAAAAGAGTTGGTAATAAGCAACTGATTTGCCATGGTATGCCTCCTAAGAAACGATAAATTAAAAGGTAATTAAATTCAGATTTTTTAAATTTATTCTCAAGGTTTTGAAACTTATTTAAAAATTTTTCTCTAATAAGATCTTTTAGAAAATAATTACCAAATATATATAAAAAGGTTGCACCAATACTTAAACCAAATACCACTATAATTGTTCCAATCCATTTTCCAAAAATAAAACCACCAAGAAGAGCAATTGGTGATCCAAATCCCAGAAAAGGGAATACCCATAATATAGTAAAGGATAAAAAAGCTATGAGTACTAAAAATAAATTAGAACTTTTTAATTCAATAAAATACGATCTATTTTGTTTGATAAATTCATAGGATGTTAATTCTTGAAGACTAAATTTTGAAAAAAACAAAAACAAAAATATACTTATTAAAATAAGGTAAGATAAACCTATCAATATTTTAATTTTTTTTGATTTTTGCATTGTTGTTATCGTATTTATAAAATCTTCTATTTGCTATTTATATATTTAATTATTATAAAGAGCGAAATTTAATATTTATAGACCACATTTATGAAAAGAACATACCAACCATCTAGAAAAAAACGAAGTCGCACTCATGGATTTAGATCTAAGATGAAAACTAAGGGTGGACGAAAGCTTTTAAAACGAAGAAGAGCTAGAGGAAGAAAAAAACTGACTGTATCTTCAAGTATAAAAAGAAAAAGAAAATGAGTTTACTCAATGAAAAGCAAAATAATTGCTCTTTCTAAAAATGAGGAATTTAAAACTCTTCTAAAAAAGAAAAAAATTTCTAATCAATATGTCACAATTTTTTTTGGCTATTTAGTTAACAATAATAAACAAAAATTAAATATTTCTTTTGTTACAAAAAAAAAAATTGGAAATGCTGTAAAAAGAAATAAAATCAAAAGAAGATTAAAAAATATAATAAATGAAGCTGTTAAAATCAATTCGATAAAATTTAAATATTCATACCTTGTTATTGCTAAGCCAACTATGTTAAATAATGAATTTAAAAAAATGAAAGAAACACTTTTTCGAGAACTAGAAAAAATACGATGATGAATATTTTAACCAATCTTTTAATAAAAATAATAAAATGTTATAAATTTTTGGTAAGTCCTTTATTTGGTAATTCTTGTAGATATCTACCATCTTGCTCAGATTACGCTATAGAGGCTTTAAAAACATTTGGTATTTTTAAAGGACTTTTTTTAAGTTTTAAAAGAATCTTATCGTGTCATCCTTGGAGTAATGGTGGGTTTGATCCAGTTAAAAAAAAGGGGGAGATAAAAAAATAATGGAAACCAAAAATGTAATCGCAGCAATCGCACTATCTTCTGCAGTAATAGTTCTTTATTCTTTATTCTTTATCCCTGAGCAGTCCGCAAAAAATCAAAACCTTAATGAAAAAAATATAGTTGAAAGAAGCACTGATGCACCTAGTCTAAGCCAAGAGGAAACTCAAATTCAGATTTCTCGGGAAGAGTCTATCAAGCAAAGTCAAAGAATAAAATTTGAAAATCAAAGTATAATTGGATCAATATCTTTAAAAGGAGCTAGCATTGATGATTTAACATTTAAACAATATAACACTGAGCTTCAAAGTAATGAAAAAGTAGTACTTTTAAATCCTAGAAACATAAAAGATGGGTATTTAATTGAAAGTGGTTTTGTAACAACAGATAAGAATATTGATGTTCCAAATTCAGACTCACTTTGGTCTATTATGGGAAATAAAGAATTAACAAATCAGTCACCGATAAAATTAATTTGGACTAACGATCAAGGAATAACATTTGAAAAAGAAATAAAGTTAGATGATAAATTTTTGTTTACAATTAAACAAAGAGTAATCAACTCAACAGAAATGAAATATGACTTTTACTCTTATGGTCAAATCATAAGAAATTCGATACCAGAAATTTCAAATTTTTATATTCTTCATGAGGGGCTTATAGCTACTTTAGATGATGAGCTTATTGAGGAAGACTACGACGATATAGAAGAGAATAAGTTCACTAAAACTGCCAAAAAGGGATGGTTGGGCATAGGGGATAAATATTGGATTACATCACTGATTCCACCAAAAAATAAAGAATTTAAAACAACTTTTGATTACAAAAAAAAATTTAGAGCTAATTTTATATCCACTCAACCACTTGAATTAAATGGAAATAGTAAAATTGAAGAGGAGTTGCAAGTTATAGTAGCAGCCAAAAGAGTAGATGTTATAGACGGTTATGCAGAGTCTTTAAATATAGATAAGTTTGACTTAGTAATAGATTGGGGATTCTTATATTTCATTACTAAACCTCTTTTTTTTGGAATTGACTATTTCTTTAAATTATTTGGGAATTATGGTTTAGCAATTATTGCAATAACAATTTGTATTCGTCTAGTTTTTTTTCCATTAGCAAATTTTTCATTTAGAAGCATGGCAAAAATGAAGGCACTTCAGCCAGAAATGGTAAGATTAAAAGATCTTCACAAGGATGATAAAATGAAACTTCAACAGGCAATGATGGCACTCTATAAAAAAGAAAAAGTAAATCCAATGTCCGGGTGCCTTCCAATTCTTGTTCAGATACCTGTTTTTTTTGCTCTATATAAAGTTTTATTCGTTACCATAGAGATGAGACAAATGCCATTTTATGGCTGGATACAAGATTTAAGCGAAAGAGACCCAACAAGTTTATTCAACTTGTTTGGTCTGTTGCCCTACGATGTGCCATCATTTCTTGTGATAGGAGCATGGCCTGTAGCCATGGGAGTTTCGATGTGGATTCAACAAAAATTAAATCCTGCCCCTACAGATCCTATGCAAGCTAAAATTTTTATGTTTTTTCCACTATTCTTAACTGTTATACTCGCACCATTTCCTAGTGGACTTGTAATTTATTGGACTATAAACAATATTTTAACTATGGCTCAACAAGTATTTATCATGAAGAGAACAACAGTTAAAACTTTAACATAAGTCAAATAACAAAAACTTATCAATGAATATAAAAGAAATAATTCCTAAATACGGACCACCTTTAGAAGAAGTCGCAAAATACATAGATAAATACAGAAATGATTTAATTGTAATTAAATATGGTGGAAATGTTTTTATTGATAGGGAAATTTTTAACAACTTTATTTATGATATTTGTATTTTAAATAAATTAGGAATTTCTATTGTAGTCGTACATGGAGGGGGGCCAAGAATAAAAAGGGAACTAGATAAATCTGGGATTATATCTAAATTCATTCATGGCTTAAGAGTTACAGATGAAAAAATTATAAATATTGTTGAAAAAGTGCTAATTGATTTTAATAAAGATATTGTAAACTCATTGAAAAAAAATGAATGCCCTGCTGTAGAAATACATACAAAAAATAATAATATAATAGAGGTTATACCTGAGGTTAAGGAATTAGGTTTTGTTGGAACACCTAATAAAATAAACACTAATTTTATTGATAACTTAATAAAAAAAAAAATTATTCCAATTATTTCTCCCCTAGGTTTAGATAAAGATAAACAATCTTATAATATAAATGGCGATATAGCTGCAGGAGCGATAGCAAAATCTCTTAGATCTAGAAGATTATTGTTAATGACAAATGTTGAGGGTGTTTTAGATAAAGATAAAAAACTTATTGAAGAAATTTCTTCTTCAGAAATTATAGAAATGATAAATCACGAAATTATTACTGAGGGAATGATACCTAAAATAAATACATGCTTAGATGCAATTAATAATGGGGTAACAGCTGTTGGAATTATTGATGGAAGAAAAAAACACTCAGTATTATTTGAAATATTTTCTGATAAAGGATCTGGAACTTTAATAAGAAAATGAAAAATTTTAAAAATATGAAATATCTACTTTTAGATCTTGATGGTGTTTGTTATGGAAAACATAACAACTACTCTTTGGAAAAAGTTTTTGGGCAAGTTTCAAATCGTATGACAAAATTCATATCTGAAAAACTAAAAATAAATGAAAAAAAAGCAAAAGAACTTCAAACCAATTATTTTTATAAATATAATACTAGTTTAAACGGGCTAATGATTCACCATGGCATTCCTCCACAAGAATTTTTAAAGTATGTTCATAATATAGATTTATCATTTATGAAAAAAGATATAATAATGAGAAATGAACTTGAGCAATTGGACATGGAAAAATTTATTTTTACTAATGGTAGCGCGGAACATGCTAAAAATATTCTAACTCATCTTGGTATTTATGACTTATTTGGTAGAGAAAAAGTATTCGATATTGAGGATGCAGAATACGTACCAAAGCCTGAAGCAAAAACTTTTGATTTAATGACAAAAAAATTTGGAATTAACCCTAAAGAAACAATCTACATCGAAGATATTGCAAAAAATCTTAGCATTGGACATAAGCGTGGCTGTTCAACTGTTTGGTTAATTAATGATGAACATTTTGGAAAGATGGACTCTGATAAAGAATATATTTCCCATAAAATTGAAAATCTATCTTTATTTCTAAAAGAAATAAGGCTATTAAAAAGTAATTAGTTTATGTCTTTAGAAAAAATTATTAATGATGCCTGGGAAGTTAAAGATCAAATAAATCAAAATTCGGATCAATCTTTAAAGGATGCTATTAACCAAGTTATAAGTGATTTGGATAGTGGTAAATCTCGTGTTGCTGAAAAAATTAATGGTGAATGGGTAACCCATCAACACTTAAAAAAAGCAATAATGTTAAGCTTTAGAATTTATCCTATGGAAAATTTAAATGGGCCTTATAGTAGTTGGTATGATAAGTCTCATTTGCTAAAAGGTAAAACAGCAGGATGGTCAAAAGAAGATCATGAGAGAGCAGGTTTTAGAATGGTTCCAAACTCACCTGTTAGAAAAGGATCATTCGTAGGTAAAGATGCTGTTCTTATGCCATGTTATATAAACATTGGTGCTTACATCGGAGCTAAAACAATGATGGATACATTCAGTCGTGCTGGTAGTTGTTGCCAGATTGGAGAAAATTGTCATATATCTGCTGGGTCAGGAGTTGGAGGAGTGTTAGAACCTGCTCAAGCATTACCTACAATAATAGAAGATAATGTATTTTTAGGAGCAATGTCTGAGGTGGTTGAGGGAGTGATTGTTGGACAAGGTTCTGTGTTGAGCATGGGAATGCTGATTACACAATCTACAAAAATTGTTAATAGATCAACCGGTGAGATCACGTATGGAAAAATTCCTCCATACTCAGTTGTTGTTCCAGGTTCTCTTCCTGATAAAAAGAGTCCATCTGCACCATCACTAAGCTGTGCAGTAATAATCAAACAAGTAGACGAAAAGACTAGATCAAAGACATCAATTAATGATCTTTTAAGAGATTAGACATGCAAAAGATTAATCAATTACAATTAGCTAAAGAGCTAATTAGGTTTCCATCTGTTACTCCAGTAGACGCTGGGGTAATGAAATTTTTAGAAAAAAAATTGAAAAAACTCGGTTTCAAAACAAAATTACTTGAATTTAAAGAAAAAGATTTCAAACCAGTTAAAAATTTATATGCAAGGTTGGGAACAAAAGGACCTAATTTTTGTTATGCAGGTCACCTAGATGTTGTTCCCCCAGGTAACATAAGAGATTGGACGATAAATCCATTTAAACCATCTGTAAAAAATAATCATTTAATTGGAAGAGGTGCAAATGATATGAAAAGTTCTGTTGCAGCTTTTGTTTCTGCTGTAAGCACTTTTTTATTAAAAAATAAAAAATTTAACGGATCAATTAGTTTATTAATTACTGGAGATGAAGAGGGAGATGCAATAAATGGTACTAAAAAAGTTGTAGAATATTTAAAAAAAAGAAAAGAGAAAATAAATTTTTGTCTTGTTGGTGAGCCAACTAATCCAAATAAATTAGGTGAAATGATTAAAATCGGACGCAGGGGAAGTTTGACTGGGAAATTGAATATAATCGGCCACCAAGGCCATGTCGCATATCCTTCTAGAGCAAATAATCCTTCGACCATAATTATTAATATTTTAAAAGAATTAAAAGAAATTAAGTTTGATAAAGGGACTAAAGATTTTCAGCCTTCAAACTTAGAAGTTACTAAAATTAATATAAATAATACTGCAGATAATGTTATTCCTACAACGGCTGAAGCAACATTTAATATAAGATTTAACAACAAACATTCTTCTTACTCTCTAAAAAAAAGGCTCAACAAAATCTTTAAAAGAATAACCAAAAAACATAAATCAAAATTTAAAATTGAATACAGAGTTTCTGGTGAAGCTTTTTTAACAAAACCCAATAAAACTACATTTATGATTCAAAATATTATTAAAAAGATAACTAAATTGAAACCAAAATTATCTACTTCAGGTGGAACTTCAGACTTAAGATTTATAAGAACTATATGTCCTGGTCTTGAATTTGGTTTAGTTGGAAAAACTATGCATAAAGTTGATGAAGCAGTATCTCTTAAAGATCTTAAAAATCTAACCAAAATTTATGAAAGTATTTTAAAAAATTATTTTAAGTGAATACAGCGATTATTAACTCAGACTCTTATGAAAAACACGACACAGGTAACGGTCACCCAGAACAGCCTAAAAGAGTAATTGTAATAAAAGAAAAGTTAAAAAAAAGAAAGGATCTTATTTGGGAAAAACCAGTTAGTGTGCCTGATGATATATTGGCAATGACACATTCAAAAGAATATATTGATAACTTAAAAAGTTCTTTTCCTCAAAAGGGTCTAAAGTTTCTTGATGGAGATACCGTGATATCACCAGATAGTAAAAGAGCAATATTTGATGCTGCTGGCTCAACAATCAGAGCAATAGATGGAATAGAAAATAAAGAATTCAAGAACGCATTTTGCTTAGCAAGACCTCCTGGACACCATGCAGAAAAGGATAAAGCGATGGGATTTTGTTGTATATCAAACGCTGGGGTAGCTACCAATTATTTAATTAGTAAATACAAATATAAGAAAATTGCTTGCGTAGATTTTGATGTTCATTGGGGAAATGGTAATTATGATGTTATGCGTAATAATAAAAATTCTTTATACATATCTACTCACCAATATCCTTTTTATCCAGGAGGAGGAACAGAAAAAGATAAGGGTGACTTTAATAATTCTTTAAATATACCTTTGCCTGCTGGTACAAACTCAGAACAATACTTTAACGCATTTAATAGAGTTTTGGATAGGTTGGTAGAATATAAACCAGATTTTCTCTTATTTTCAGCAGGTTTTGATGCACACAAAGATGATCCGTTAGCTCAATTCCAGCTGAGTTCAAAAGACTTTTATGAGATAACTAAAAGAACTCTAAAAGCTACTAATAAATTTACTGAAGGTAAAGTCGTTTCTATACTTGAAGGCGGATATGATTTAAACGCTTTAGCTGAAAGTGCTAATGAACATATTAATGCTCTTATAGAATTCAATTGACTTAAACTTAGTTAATAATAATTCACTCCCATGAAACTTTATAAAATTAAAAGATCTAAAATTGATAACAAAGGACGAGGACTTTATGCTAACCGTGATATTAAGGAGGGAACTAAAATAATCAATTATGTTGGAAAAATTATTACAAATAAAGAAGTAGATGAATCAAAAAAATTTGATAACCAAAAACCTATTTACTTATTCACATTAAATAAAAAGTATACTCTAGATGGAGATTTTTCTTGGAATACTGCTGGACTTATAAACCACAGTTGTAATAACAACTGCGATTATGAAGGTAAAGGCCTTAAGATTTGGATTACAGCTATAAGGGATATTAAAAAAGGTGAAGAATTCACTTGTGATTATGGATTTGGTTTTGATAAAGACTACAAACAATTTCCTTGTAAATGTGGCTCAAAAAATTGTTGTGGTTATATTGTTAGAGAGGAGTCTAGGTGGCGAATTAATAAAAAATTTTCGATGAGTAAAAAAATTAATAAATAACTCTCACTAAGTAAAGCCCTTCGGGAGGTGCAGGTGGTGCACACAAAGCTCTTTTCTTAGAATTCATTACAAAAATGAATTTTTTTAAAGACCATTTTTTTTCACCTACATATTTTAAACAACCCACCATAGAACGAACTTGTTGTTGCAAAAAAGATTGGGATTGGAACTCAATTTCTATCTTGTTATTTTTTGATTTTATTTTTACAGATTTCATAGTCTTAATTGGACTTTTCGCTCTACAACTGGCAGCTCTAAAAGTAGAAAAATCATTTGTGCCAACTAATTTTTTTGCTGCTTTTTTCATCATTTCTATATCTAAATCATTAATGATATGCCAATTTCTATTTTGATCCAATACTGATTCGCTTATACGGTTAATTATTACATACCTGTATATTCTCATTTTCGCTGAGTATCTCGCATGAAAATCTTTATTTTGCTTTTTAATTTTTAAAATTGTCACCATATCTTTATTCAAAAAAAAGTTTATGGATTTAAGAAATTTATTTAAATTTATTATTTTTGTTTTGCATTCAAAATGTGCAGATTGTTCAATCGCATGAACACCTTTATCTAATCTGCCAGCACCTAAAAGATTAATTTTTTCTTTTAAAAGCAGTGAGATTTTATCTTGAATTAATCCTTGAATAGTTTTGCCCTTTTTTTGCACTTGCCAACCTCTAAAATTAGTTCCAACATATTCAATTAATATCTGATACTTAAGCATTAGTTAACAAAGATCCTTTTTTAATTTGAGATCCAAGAATAAACTCTTCAACTTTTTGAACTTTTTTTCCTTCTCTTTGGATTTCAATAATCTTGATCGATTTGTTATTTCCACAAACTATTTCAAGATTGTCTGATATAACCTCACCATTTTTGCCCGTGCCATTTCCAATTTCAGCTTTTATGATTTTATATCTTTCGCAGTTAAAATTGAAGAAAGCCCCTGGTGAGGGATATAAGCCATTAATTTTACCAATAATATTTAATGCATCGTCATTCCAATTAATTTGTCCCTCTTTTTTTTCAATTTTTTTGGCATAGGTTGCTTTTGAATGATCTTGATCAACAAACTTTGAGTGACCCTCCAGGATATCTTTTACATTTCCTATAATTTTATCTGCCGCTAAGAGAGAAAGCTTTTCTGAAACTTCTTTTGAATTAAAATTTTGATTAAGATTAATCTTATATGTATTACACACAGGTCCACTGTCTAATTTCTCATTTATTTTCATTATGCTTATTCCTGTTTCAGTGTCCAAATTCATTATTGATCTTTGTATGGGCGCTGCTCCTCTCCATTTGGGTAGAATGGATGCATGAATATTAATAAAACCTTTTTTAGTTAAACTTAAAAATTCTTTAGGAATTATTTGCCCATAAGCAACAACAATTGCAACATCTGCATCAATTGACTTAAAGAAATTGTATTCTTCAATATTATTTTTTAGACTTTGCGGTGATCTAAAATTTATATTTAAAGTTTCCGATATAATTTGAACGGGTGATTTATTAATTTTTTGACCTCTATGAGATTTTTGTGAAGGCTGAGTGTATACACACTTAATTGAAAATCCATCTATGTATAAAGATTTTAAAATTGGCACAGAAAACATTGGTGTACCCATAAAAACGATTTTTTTTGACATTATACTATTACTCTATCTGGATTTTTTTTTGACTTAGAAATTTTTTTGATAATGAGATCTCTTTTTAATTTTGATAATTGATCAATGATTAATTTACCATCTAAATGATTTATTTCATGTTGTATACAAGTTGATAATAAACCGTCGCATTTTAAAATTTTCAGTTTTCCGTTTATATCGATATATTCAACCTCGCATTCCTCAGGTCTCTCAATTTCAATAAAGGTATTTGGTATAGATAAACATCCCTCCTCATAAATTGATGTTCTTTTACTTAAATTTTTTATTTTAGGATTTATCAAGCTTAATGGCTCTTTTTTTTTATCTTTTTCAGACACATCAATTACAATTACACGTTTAAGTATGCCAACCTGAACAGCTGCAAGACCAATGCCTTTAAATTTATACATTGTATCAAATAGATCATTAATAAGTTTTTTTTCATTTATTCCAAAATTATCTATTGGCTCTGAAACTTTTTTTAAAACTTCATTCGGAACAGTAATGATATCTCTAATACCCATTAGTTAAAAAGATAAACTAATTTTTAAACTTTTAAAGGAAGAACTTTAAGTAAAATTTTGTTTCTCAAAAAATCTATATTTAGCTGATTAAGTGTAGCTATAATAAAATAAATGGTATCTTCATCAATTCTTTCTAATTTATCTTGACCTATGACCTCTATAATTCTTAACAATGCAGCAGCTTTCTCATTATTATTAATCATAACCTGAATGTCTGTTGGTATTTCAGATTTATTTACTTCATATAAATCATCATATTTATCAGAGATCACGATACCATCATACTTTAGAGACTCTAAAAATATTTGATCTTTTTTAGAAAAAAAATACTTCTTATTCTTTTTTATTTTTTTTAAAAAATTCTCCACATCTTTCTCTATCTTTGATTTTGAATAATCACCATTAAAATAATTTATTAACTTAGATTGATGCAAAACATCTTTATTATATTTTTTCTCAAATTTATCGTCATCTTTAATTTCAATATTTGTGTAATAAAAACTAGTTAAATTATCAGGTATTTTCATAGGATCTATTTTTTCAAGAAACTTTTTTAATTCATTATCAAACGCGTTTTCTAGGTCATTATCTTTAAAAGATTTTTTTAACAATTTTAAATAATTTAATTTTCTTATTACGTCGGACTCCAAAAGAGTTTTTTGATAAAGTAATGCTCTTCCCTCAATATTAGTCAAAGACTTGTAAGATTGTTCAGCGTTTAAAAGTTGATTTATATTAAATTGAAATCGTTTATATATCTTAAATAATTCTTTTTCAGGATAGTTTTTATTATGTGTAGCTTTCTCTAAAGTTGAAATTTCGTCTAGCTTCGAGATATCTATTAATTCGACAGATTTTAAAAGACCGGAGAAAGACAGATACTTCCAAATCATTTTACTTGTCTTATCATTTGGTTCAAAGTTAAATTCTGGATTTGACTTGTGAGCTAAATAAAAATCAAAAATAGTTTTCTCCGATATTGCTGTATCAACTTTTGTATTATAACCAAAGAAAAAATTCATCTTCCTTTCAAAATACTCTTCATCAAAACCTAACTCTTTTTTTAAATCAAAAATAAGTTGAGCCTCTTCTTCTTTACCTGAGTAAACTAAACAATATATCCTAAATTTTGAAAGGTATTCATCCTTTAACGGATCCAGTATTTTTGAAAATATTTCACAAGATTTTTTTATGTTGGCTTCGGATAGATACTGATTTACCAAATACTTTGTTAGTTGCGGATGAAGATTGAATACTTGGTTTTTTACAAGATATTCTTCAATTAGATCTAAATCAGAATTTTTAACTAACCAATCAGATCTAAATTTTAGAAACTCTTCATTAGTAATATTTCTTTGTGGAGACTCTGCATTTGTTAATAAGACAATATTCATGATTTCACTTGCATCTTTTGATAAGCTTATTCTATTCAATTTTGTAAAAATACTTTTAAGCTGATCACCGTCAGAGTTCAACCACATACTCATATCAAGTCCATAAGTTTGAGGATCATAAAGACCATAAATTTTTATTTCTTTTGAATTTAAATTTTGATCTGAAGTAATAATATTCATCTCATTATTTTTTTGCATATCGAAAATTTTAAATTTTGAGGGTGACTCATCTATTGATAAATCCTCATTTTTATTTTTATTCAATGAATTATTATTTTCTTTATTTTCAATATTCCAAATATCGACTGGTTGATTTTCAGCAAAGGAAATAAAACTAAAAAATAAACAAAATAAAGATGATAAAAAGAACTTTTTATTTAATAATTTTAAAATTTTCATTAGGAATTATCTTATCAATTTCTTTTATTGGCGCAGGAAAATCAATTTTATTCAATAAAAAAACAATTCCTATAATTGTAACTAAAACCAAAGTTAATTTTATTATTAACCCAAGAAAGTTTACTCTCGAACTTGTTTTTTTTATAAATTGCATATAGTTTTAGTTATTTTCAAATTAAGACATATTTGTGTTTTTTCAATAAAGAAAATTATGAATTCAAAAGAAAACATTGTTTTTTTAGGTATGATGGGCTCGGGGAAGTCCTCTATAGGTTTTTTGATATCAAAAGAATTAAATTTAGAATTTTTTGATACTGATCGTGTTATTGAAAAAAAACTCAATCTGAAAATACCTCAAATATTTCAAGATAAAGGTGAAAAGTTTTTTAGAGAATTTGAGGAAAAAATAACCTTACAGATATTAAAGAATAAAAACTCTGTTATTTCTTTAGGCGGAGGAACTTTCCTAAATAAAAATGTTAGAAATGAAATATTAAAAAATCATAATTCTTTTTGGTTGAAATGGAATTCTGAAACTATTTTAAAACGAGTACAAAATAACCCCAAAAGACCAATCGCATTTAATTTAACAAATATTGAATTAATGAAACTAATAAAAAAACGTTCAATTATCTACTCAAAAGCTCTATATAGTATTAATTGTGATGGTCTTTCAAAAAAACAAATTGTTAATAAGATAAAAAAAATTCATGAATCAGATTAATTTAAAAGTGAATACAAACTCTAGTGGGTATAATGTAATAATTGGATCAAATATTATTGCAAAATTATCAAATATAATAAATAAAAATTCAATCAAGTTTAGAAAGTGTATGTTGGTAATTGATAAAAAAGTTCCAAAAAGAATAATAAAATTATTAAAAGATAATTTTAGAAATAAGGAATTGTCACTAAGGTTTATGGTAGCAAATGAAAAAAATAAAAATCAAAAAAATGTAGATTTAATTATCAATACCCTGCTAAAAGAAAATTTTTCAAGATCTGATTGTATAATTGCAATTGGAGGGGGCATTACTGGGGATGTTGTTAGTTTTGCAGCAAGTATTTATAAAAGAGGCTTGCAGTTTATAAATATTCCGACAACTCTTTTATCTCAAGTCGACTCTTCTATAGGTGGAAAAACTGGTATTAATACCCATTATGGTAAGAATCTAATTGGAAGCTTTTATCAGCCAAAATTAGTTATTAGTGATACCAATTTTCTAAAATCTCTTCCTAAGAGAGAATTAGTCTGCGGATATGCAGAAATTTTTAAACATTCTTTAATTTTAAATAGAAAATTCTATAAATATTTAGATAAAAATGTATCTCAAATTTTAAATTTAAAATCTCCGTATATTGAAAAGGCTATTTATGAAAGTTGTAAAATAAAAAAACAAATAGTCCAGAGAGATGAAAAAGAAAATAATATTAGAAAAATATTAAATTTTGGGCATACATTTGGCCATTCCTATGAAGCATCTTTAGATTACTCAAAAAAATTAAATCACGGCGAAGCTGTTTTTCTAGGAATATATTCAGCTTTAAAATTTAGCTTAGAAAATAAATATCTACGTAAAAAAGACTTTAACTCTATTGTTAATCATATCAAAAATTCAAAATTACCTTATGATTTAAATAATTATTTTTCGGCTAGAGATATAAATAAAATTTTATATTACATGACTAGAGATAAGAAAAATGATTCAAATATGATAAATCTTATTTTATTAAAAAAAATTGGAAAAACTTCAATAGGAAACAGTTTTAGCATAAATAAATTGAAAGTATTTTTTAAAAAAAAATTACTCAATCAATATTTGTAGAGAGTGAATAGATTTTTTTAATTCATTATCTAATAATTTATAAATTATCTTATTACTATCTATTCTGCTAATTTTTTTAAGCTTTGAAGATTTAATTAGAATTTTTAAATGACATTTACCTTCCTTATTGCCTGGATGATTTTTGTGAATAAAAGATTTATCTTCTATTTTAATATAATCTAAAGGAACATTTTTCTCTATTTTTTTTTTTATATTTGCAATTAATTTATTTATGTCCATAAATATATTTCATTATATATCATGAAATACATTTGTGACTGGAAAAATTGTAAAGAAACTGGTGAATATAGAGCTCCAATTGAGAAAGATAATAGTAGAAAATTTAGAATGTTATGTTTGAAGCATGTAAAAGAATTTAATAAAAATTGGAATTATTTCTCTGGGATGAACGATGATCAGGTTATAAATTTTTTAAAATCGGATATGACTTGGCACAAACCAACTCAAAGCTTCAGCTCCTCAGATAATTTTTTTAAAATTTTGTGGAATAACACATTAAAAGATGAACTTGATAAAAACAAATTTAAGAGTGATTATAACCACATGCGTCAATTTAAATTTAATCATAAAGATATAGAGGCTTTTGGAATTTTGGGAATTTCAGTTGGGTTAAATTGGTTAAAAATACAAGAAAAATTCAAAATCCTTGTCAAAAAATTTCACCCTGATATGAATTCAGGTAATAAAAAATTTGAAGAAAAACTTAAATTAATTACTTTGGCTTATACACAATTAAAAAATACATATAGAGAAAAAATTGATAAATAATTTAAATATACAACCAGATATAAAAATTTCAATAAAACAAACTTTTGGTTTTGACTCTGATATGGAGTTGAGTGCTTTTTCAAAAAAAAGTGAGTATGTTCCCGAGTTAGATAAAAATTACAAATTTGATAAAGACACCACACTAGCTATTCTTTCTGGGTTTGCTTTTAATAAAAGGGTTTTAATCCAAGGATACCATGGAACCGGTAAATCAACACATATTGAACAAATTGCAGCGCGACTTAATTGGCCCTGTGTGAGAGTAAACCTTGATAGTCACATAAGTAGAATTGATCTAATTGGAAAAGATGCGATTGTTTTGGAAGATGGAAAACAAGTAACCAAATTCAATGAAGGCATTTTACCTTGGTCAATTCAAAATCCAATTGCTCTAGTTTTTGATGAATATGATGCTGGAAGACCAGATGTTATGTTTGTTATTCAAAGGGTACTTGAAACAGAAGGTAATTTTACCCTTTTAGACAAAAATAAAGTAATAAAACAAAATAAGTATTTTAGACTTTTTGCTACGTCTAACACTATTGGTCTTGGAGATACAACAGGCTTATATCACGGCACTCAGCAAATAAATCAAGGTCAAATGGATAGGTGGAATATAGTGACAACTTTGAACTATTTAAGCTTGGATAAAGAAATGGAAATTATTTTAGCAAAAAATAAAAATTTTAATAATCAAAAAGGTAAAGAAGATATAGCTAACATGATTAAGGTCGCAACATTAACAAGAAAAGGATTTATAGCAGGTGACATCTCTACAGTGATGAGTCCAAGGACCGTGTTACATTGGGCTGAAAATGTAGAAATATTTAAAGATATTGGTTATGCATTTAGAGTTACTTTTTTAAATAAATGTGACGAGATAGAAAAAAATATTATTGCAGAATATTATCAAAGATGTTTTGGTGAGGAATTGCCAGAGTCTCTTGCTAATATCCAGCTATAGATGAGCAATAGCAGTAAAGTTTCTAATTTTAGAGAGAAGTTTAAACAAGCTCTACATTCTACTTTTAAAGTAATCTCAGATGATTTAAAGGCTGATAAAAAAGATAAATTAATTAAAAAATCAAATTTTCCAGAAATTGAAACCCTTAATACCAAAAGCTCTTTTGTAAAGGCTAGGGCAGATACGGATACCTTGGCTTTAAAAAAAAAATTTTCAGACGAAAACATTTATAAAAAAAATTTACCATTAAATTCGTCTTGTAAATCACTGTATTCTTTAACAGAAAAAATAAGAGTAGAATTACTGGGTGGAAAAATGCTCAAAGGTATTCAAAAAAATTTTGAAGAAAATTATTATCGGGTAATTAATCTCAAGAAAAAAGAGAAACTAGAAAGCAAAGATGATGTATCTATTAATGAGGCATTTGAATTATACATGCTTAAGAACTTCCACGGTATAAAGCTTAACTCACTCGCAAAAAAAATGTTAAGTTACTGGGAAAAAGATTTTGATATTTCAATCAATAAACATATTAATTTTTTAAAAGAAAACTTAGAAAATCAAAACAAATATTCCTCAAAATTTACAGAAATTTTTAAAGAAATGGATATATTCCAAAATGAGGAAAATAACGAATCTAAAGAAGAGAATCAAGATAGCGAACAAAATAATCCATTCAATGATGACAAAAATGCTGAAAATGAAGATAATAAAGATCAAGCTAAAGATGAGGAGTCAGTCGCAAGCATGGAGTCAGAGTTTAGTGTTGATGAATATAAACTAAATGAAGATCAAATGGATACTAATTCTGAAGAGAGAGGTATTGATCAAGTTATACAAAAAAAAACTTTGAATACTATTGATCTTGATTATAAAATTTTCACTACTGAGTATGATGAAATTATTAAGGCTGAAAATTTAGAAAATTCAGAAGAGTCAGAAAAACTGAGAAAAACTTTAGATCAACAATTAATAAACTTTCAGGATATAATTACTAAGCTTGCAAATAAACTTCAAAGACAATTATTAGCTAAACAGAATAGATCTTGGGAATTTGACTTAGATGAAGGTCTTTTAGATAGCTCAAAATTACCGAGAATAATTATGGATCCATATAACTCTTTATCTTTTAAAAAAGAGAAAGATTTGGAATTTGAGGATACTGTTGTAACCCTATTAATAGACAACTCAGGATCTATGAGAGGCAGACCTATAACAATAGCAGCAATTTGTGCAGATATCTTATCAAGAACTTTGGAGCGTTGTTCAGTAAAAGTCGAAATACTTGGTTTTACTACAAAAAATTGGAAAGGAGGACAAAGTAGAGAAAATTGGAATACTAGTGGAAAATCAAAATTACCAGGTAGATTAAATGATCTTAGACATATTATTTACAAAAGTGCAGATAGTCACTGGCGCCAATCTAAGAATAATCTTGGTTTGATGCTAAAAGAGGGATTACTTAAAGAAAATATTGATGGTGAGGCTATTTCTTGGGCTTTTAATAGATTAAAAAAAAGAAGGGAACAAAGAAAAATACTCATGGTAATTTCAGATGGAGCACCTGTTGATGACTCAACTCTATCTGTTAATTCAGGTGATTTTTTAGAAAAACATTTAAAAAAAATGGTAAAATTTATTGAGGAAAAAACTGAAATCGAAATATTAGCTGTAGGTATTGGTCATGATGTATCAAGATATTATAATCGTGCAATTAAAATATCCGATGTAAATGAATTGGGAGATGTTATGATATCACAATTAAGTACTTTATTTGATAAAAAAAAAAAGATGCATTAAGTTAAATTTTAAATAAATCTTTATTTTTCCATTTAATTTTTATCTCAGCACCAGTTCGTATTTCAGAATTTTGGCAATTTATCATAGCAAAATTTTTTTCTAATAAATTTTTTCCAATGAATAAACCTAAACCTAGTCCATCTTTTTTAGGATTTGAGTTTTTTATAGATTTTAAATATGGCTCACCTATTTTTGAAATTATATCATTTGGAAAACCATTGCCATCATCCTCAATTATAATTTCAGTAAAATCATTATCACTTTTAAGTGTAATAAATATTTTTTTTGAGCTAAATTTGTTAGCATTCCCAACGAAGTTTCTCAATCCGTAAATGATTTCGATTGACTTTGTAATCTTTTTTGAATTTGAGTCTTGCGCAAAATTAAAAATAAAATTTTTTTCACTTGTTTCTTGAAATGAGGAGATAATTTCTTTCAAATAATCTCGCATTGTCATATCCTCATCTATAAAGTCATCCTCTTGGTTGGGATCTAAAGACAACCTTTTTAATATTTGATTACATCTTTCAACTTGACTAGACAAAAGTTTAATATCCTGAATAACATCTTTTTGATCTTTAAGTTGCTTCATCAGCTCTTGACTTATAATTTTGATTGTTGATAAAGGAGTGCCTAGAGAATGTGCAGCAGCCGCAGCCTGTCCTCCTAATGATAGCATTTCGTGCTCTTTAGCCATAATTTCCTCCATTTTATTTAAAGCATCTTTTCTCAGTCTAGACTCTGAGCCAAAAATAATTGCAAAATAATTCAAAAATACCAAGGCTATTATTAATGATACTGGTATCGAATAAACGTAATAAGGACTCACATGAAAATGATCATTTAATGGTGCTGGTAAACTTTTAGAGAAAAAAGTCAAAAAAATTATTGTTAATATTGTAGTTAAAACAAGTAGTAAATTAGATCTAAAACCTAAATTAGATGATGAAAAGACACTTGGTATTATTAAAAAAATAATAAAAGGATTAAGTATTCCTCCTGTTAAATAAATTAACCCAGCAAGTTGAAATATATCTATTAGTAAAAATAATAATGCAGCTCTATCTGAGATTTGAGTTTTTGGATAAATGTAAATTAAATAAAAATTACTTAATATCCCGACTAAAATAATTAAGGTAGAATAAAAATAATCAAAATTAAATTTGAAATAAAAATATACTACATTGATTGAAAATAGTTGACCAAATATTGCTATCCACCTAAGAGTAATATACGTAGATTTCTTTAAAGTGTAATATTTTGAAGTTTCAAAGAACTTCATCTCTTATATGTCTAAATTTTCCACATTTATGGCATTTGAAATTATAAAATCTTTTCTTAAAGCAACATCATTTCCCATTAATGTATGTATTAAATTTTGATCTTTTTTTAAATCTTGTGAATATTTCACTTGTAATAAATTTCTCGTTTCAGGATCTAAAGTTGTATTCCATAGCTCTTCTGGATTCATCTCTCCTAGACCTTTAAATCTTTGTATGTTCATTTTTGATTTTTCAGCATCTATAAACTTATAAAATTCCTTTGATCCTCTCTTCGTTTTTTTTACATCTTTGTTATTTTTTATTATGTAATCCTCTAGCTCTTTTTCGTCTTTGATATAAATTCCTTTAGTGCCTTTGTTAATCTTAAATAAAGGTGGTTGTGCCAAATAAATGTAACCATTCTCAATTAATTTATTAAAAGGTTTATTGTTAAAAAATGTCAATAATAGTGCTCTTATATGTGAGCCGTCAACATCAGCATCAGTCATAATAATAATTTTGCCATATCTTAAATCTTTTAAATCAATTTCATGAACTTTTGGATCCAACCCTAAAGCATTTATTAATGTTACGATTTCGTTTGAGGAAATCATTTTTGAAAGAGCTTTTGTTCTTTGGTCTGATCCATTATTGTTTCCATTTTTGCTTATTTTTAAATCCTCAACGTAAGTATTAAGTATCTTTCCCCTTAAAGGTAAAACAGCCTGATTCGACCTATTTCTTCCTTGTTTAGCTGATCCACCAGCTGAATCACCCTCAACGATAAATAACTCAGTCCCTTCCTGTCTGCCAATTTGACAATCCGCAAGTTTTCCTGGTAATCCACTAAGCTCAAGTGCTCCTTTTCTTCTAACGCTCTCTCTTGCTTTTCTTGCAACATCTCTTGCTAATGCCGCTTGAATAACTTTAGTTAAAATAATTCTTGATATAGATGGATTTTGATCGAACCAAATAGATAATTTTTCATTAACAACAGTTTCTACGATCATTCTCACCTCGGAAGAAACTAATTTATCTTTTGTTTGAGATGAAAATTTTGGGTCTGGTATTTTAGTAGAGAGAATACAAGTTAAACCCTCTTTAATATCATCTCCAGAAATAGCTAATTTATTTTTTTTCAGAAGATTTTGTTCATTAGCATATTTGTTTATTACTCTTGTTAAAGCACTTCTAAATCCTAACAAATGAGTACCTCCATCCTTCTGATAAATATTATTTGTATAAGAGTTAACATCTTCGGAATAACTAGCGTTCCATTTTAAAGCACACTCAATTTCGATGTTGTCTCTTTTTCCTTCGATATAAATAGGTTTTTTGAATAGTTCGTTTCCATTTTTATTTTGAAGCTTTTCTCTTTTTTCATCTAAAAAATTAACATATTCTAAAACTCCCCCATCAAATTTAAATACATTAATCTTTTCTTTTTTATTTCTTGCATCAGTAAATGATATTTTGATACCCTTATTCAAAAAGGCAAGCTCTCTCATTCTTTTTATAAGAATAGTCTCACTAAATTTTGTTGAAGAAAAAATTTTCTTTGAAGGTAGAAAAGTTATTTTTGTTCCATTTTCTTTAGACTTACCACATTGTTTAAGAGGTCGTTTTGACTCTCCATTATAAAATTCAACAAAATATTTTTTTCCTTGTCTATTAATTTCAAGTTCAAGTTTCTCTGATAAAGCATTAACTACTGAAACACCGACACCATGTAAACCTCCTGAAACTTTATAGGAATCATGGTCAAATTTTCCACCCGCATGTAATTGTGTCATAATTACTTCTGCAGCCGATTTTTTTTCACCTTTATGTAAGTCAACTGGAATTCCTCTTCCATCATCCTTAACGGTAACCGTCCCATCCAAATTTATAGAAACATCAATGTTTTTACAATATCCTGCCAAAGCTTCATCAATTGAATTATCAACAACCTCATAAACCATATGATGTAAACCAGTGCCATCATCAGTATCACCAATGTACATTCCAGGTCTTTTTCTAACTGCTTCAAGTCCTTTGAGTACTTTGATGGAATCTGCTTGATATGTATTTTTATTCATAATTTATTTTTTTCGGAAAATTTTATTATATCATTTTTTTTTTAAGAACCTATGCAAATTATCATTATTTCAAAGTAATATTGTATGGAAAATTATGAATTTCTATAAAAAGAAAATTTAATCTTTTTATGATCTGGAAAACACTCATAATCTAAATCAGGAATAGGAAAATCATATCTAAATTCCTCATTATAAATATTAATATCTTTGTTAACAAAGGTCATTTCGACCACATCAAAAAAATCCTCATTATTTTTTTTTTCTCTATAGTTGTTTGGATGGATATGAATTATATCGAATTTATTTTTTAACTTATTTACTGAATTAATAAAATTATTTTTTTCAATATTTATCCAATGAAACTCAATTACCATCATTTTAATCTTTTGACTAAATATCAAAATATCATCTATTATTTCATATTCATTTCCTTCAATATCTATTTTCAATAAATTGTTATCACCTTCTGTTTTTGAAAATATTAGCTCAAGGTTTGTATCAATTTTTTCTTTTAATATTTTCACTACTCTTTTTTTTTGAAGTTTGACATTTTTTTTTTTTAAAAATTTAATAAAGTCCAAGTAATTTTTTATACTGTAAGTAAAGTTATTGAATTTTGTTCTAAAAGTTAAAATTCTCCTAATATACTTTAATATTATTCTAATAAAAAGAAGATGGCTTACAGTAAAATCATATAAATATACATTTTTAATTGAAGTTTTTTTTTCAATTTCCATCTCAAATGAAATGTCGTCACCGACTCCTAGAGTGATCAAATTTTCAATTCTTTTCAAAGCATCAGCGCAAACTAAATAGCCACCATCAAAATTTCTTCCAAACCTTATCAATTTTTTTACTTTGAAAGGTTTCAGAAAATTATATTTAGAATTCAAAATCATTTTTTATTATAATAGATATTTATAATGTATTATTAAGATTAATGAAAAAAAAATTATTAGTTATAATTGGTGCAAGAGGTATAGGAGATTTAATTTATCATTTACCCCTGCTGAGATCGCTTCATAAAAGCTACAAGGAAAAAATAATTATTTTGTCAAATAAAGTAAATCAAGCTGGAGAAGTATATAAAAATGAAAATTTTGTAAAAAAAATAATAGATTTTGATAATAATAGATACGGTTTTGTAAAAACAATAAAAAATATAGTTGAATTTAAGAATAAAATAAACAAACTCAATGTTGATAAAATAATTCTTACAGCTAATTATCGTAGATTAGCAATTCCAGTTTTATTATCAAACGCAAGAAAAAAATATATATTTGGTCTTGGTAATCTTATAATTGATAAAGATAAATCTCTTAATCATCTAACAATTTCAGAAAGGCTAATGAAATATACTAAAGACTTAAGACTCCCCGTTGAAGTGAATAATTTTTTTTTAACAAAACCAAAAATAAAAAAAGAATTCAAAAATAAAATCTTCATAAATATTGACTCACACCATGATCAAAACAATTGGCCTATAAATAATTATTTGCAAATAATAAAAATTTTAATGAAAAAGAATATTCTCTATATTAACTTTAGCCCAGATAAAAAACATTTTCTTACATACTTTCCTAAAAAATTGCTTTTTTCAAATAAAATTCATTATACTTACAAAAAAAAAATATTTGAAATTATAAACACTATAGAGACTTGTAGTCATGTTATTGGAAATGAGTCTGGGCCAATATGTTTAGGATCATCTTTAAAAAAGAATGTTCACGCTATATATCTTCCTATTTATACTAAACCTGAAAGTAAAATAATCTTCAAAAAAAATAAATATTATAATGCTGATCGCCTATCAGCAGATAAAATTATTAAAAAAATTATAAAGTCAATTACATAATAATTCTTTGGCGGAGAGAATGGGATTCGAACCCATGATAGAGTTTCCCCTATACACGCTTTCCAAGCGTGCGCCTTCAACCACTCGGCCACCTCTCCATTTATTTTTCTTTAGATATTTTAAGTACACCAATAAAAGCCTCTTGAGGTATCTCAACTCTTCCAAATTGTTTGGATCTTGCTTTACCTTTTTTTTGTTTTTCAAGTAATTTCCTTTTTCTATCAGTTGCTCCACCACCGTGAATTTTGGTTAAAACATCCTTTTTAAATCCTTTTATGGTTTCTCTAGCAATAATTTTGCCTCCTATCGCTGCCTGTACTGGTATCATAAAATTATGTCTAGGAATTAAATCTTTTAATTTCTCACATACTTCTCTGCCTGTTTTTTGAGCAAAATCTTTATGAATCATCATTGCTAATGCATCAACTGGTTCACCGTTTACCAAAATTCCCAACTTTACTAACTCACCTTCTCTATAACCAATTATCTCATAATCAAAACTAGCATAACCACTTGTCATTGATTTTATACGATCATTAAAATCAAACACTACTTCATTTAATGGAAGTTCATAACTTAAAACTGCTCTATTTCCCGAATAACTGAGATTGGTTTGAATTCCCCTTTTATCCTGACAAAGTTTTATAATCGATCCTAAATATTCATCGGGTGTAATAACTGTTGCTTTAATCCATGGCTCTTCAATAAGTTTAATTGATGTTGGATCTGGAAGACTTGAGGGATTTTGTAGATCGAGAATATCTCCATTGTTCAAATTAACTTTATATACAACACCAGGAGTAGTTGTTAATAAGTTTACATCAAATTCTCTTTCCAATCTCTCAGTTATTATTTCGAGATGTAGTAATCCTAAAAATCCACATCTAAATCCTAATCCTAAAGCTGATGAAGACTCTGCCTCAAATGAAAAGCTTGAGTCATTAAGCTGTAACTTTGCTAATCCATCTTTTAATTTTTGATACTCAGAACTATCAACAGGAAATAATCCACAAAATACTACTGGCTTACTTGGTTTGAACCCAGGCAAAGCCTCAACAGGTGGCTTAGATGCGTCACATATAGTATCTCCAACTTTGGTTTCTGATAAAACTTTAATACCAGTTGTAATAAAACCAATCTCTCCAGTATTGAGTTCATTTATATCTTTTGGTTTTGGTGTAAAAACTCCAACTTTTTCTATGATATAATCCTGGTTCGTTGAAAGCATTTTTACTTTCATATTTTTTGTAATTTTTCCATTAATTACTCGAACTAAAATAACTACACCTAGGTAAGTATCATACCAACTATCGACTAATAAACATTTTAAATCATCAATTTGACTGCCTTTTGGACCGGGTAATTGATTTATAATTTGCTCTAATATTTCCTCAATTCCTTCGCCTGTTTTTCCTGAACATGGGACTGCATTTTCAGTATCAATACCAATTACATCCTCGATTTGTTTTTTTGTTTTATCTAAATCTGATGCAGGTAAGTCTATTTTATTCAACACTGGTATTATTTCATGATTTATATCTAAAGCTTGATAAACATTTGCTAAAGTTTGTGCTTCTACCCCTTGTGTACTATCAACAATAAGTATTGATCCCTCACAAGCATAAAGAGATCTACTTACCTCATAGCTAAAATCTACATGACCAGGAGTGTCAATTATATTCAAAATATAATTTTTACCATTTTTTGCTTTATAATTAAGTTTAACTGTTTGAGCTTTTATAGTTATTCCTCTCTCTCTTTCTATATCCATTGAGTCGAGTACTTGAGCTTTCATCTCTCTTTCTGTGAGACCTCCACAATTATGAATTATTCTATCGGCTATTGTTGATTTACCATGATCAATATGAGCGATAATTGCGAAATTTCTTATATTATCAATAGTGCTCATTCAATTTTTAGGATCTAATTTTAGCACCAGTTTTGTTTTCTACAGTTTCAATAATCGATTTATTAATTTTTTCTAAATCACTATCGTTTAATGTTTTTTCAAATGACTGGATTGATACACTTATTGCAATTGATTTTTGATTTTCAGGAATATTTTCACCCTCATAAACATCAAAAATTTTAATATTACTAATCAAATTTTGATCAACATTAGAAATAGCATTTATTAAATCTTGTGAACTTACATCCTTATCAACAATAAATGCAAAATCTCTCTCAGATTTTTGATAATCAGAAACTATAAATTTTGTTTTTTGATCATTTAAAGTTTTTTTAGGCAATTCTAAATTATCTATAAAAATCTCAAACCCCATTAAAGACTCTGTTTTTAAATCTGTCTTTTTTAAAATATTTGGATGAATTTCTCCAAAGTAAGCTGCCACTTGATCTTTTCCTCTATTTAAAAATAATCTACCTGATTTACCAGGGTGATAGTAATTGGGTGTTTCTCTATCTATAAAAAACTTATCAGAATTATAACCAGCTTCAACTAAACTTTGGACTACATTTTTTTTTATATCATATACGTCTATATTCCTCTCTTTATCAATCCAAGATAATCTATATTTTTTACCTGCTGACAATCCACAAACTACAGTATTTTGTTCACCCGGATTAGAACCCGTAAAAATGGGGCCTATTTCAAATATTGATAAATCTTTGAAACCTCTATCAAGATTTTTACTCATATACATAATTAAATTAGAATATATTGAATTTCTTAAAACTCCCAACTCGGAACTTATAGGATTAATTATCTTAATTTCTTTATTTTTGTCTTTAAAAAAATCATTATAATTTGAGTCTGTAAATGACCAAGTAATTACCTCCAAATAACCTTTGGATGCGATCGATCTTTGTAAGAAATGAAAAAGTTTTTGAGATTTAGTTAATGTTGATTTAGTTCTTTCCTTAATTGGATTTACAGTTTTAATCTTATCATAGCCAGTAATTCTTACCAGCTCTTCAACAATATCTACCCCTTGTGAAATATCAGGTCTCCATGATGGAATAATTAATTTTAAAAACTTTTTATCTCTTTTAATTCCAAATCCAAGATCTTCTAAAATTTTTAAAATTTCTTTAATAGAAATTTTAAAACCAGTTATTTGTTCAAATAAGTGGGGGTCAAATTTAATAGTTTTGTTTTTATAAATTTCAGTTTTTTGGATATCAATTTTACTAATTTCACCACCGCAAATTTCTTTTATTAAAGATGCTGCTTTATTTAAGCCATCTTCGATAGACAATGGGTCAATACCTCTCTCAAATCTAAATTTTGCATCTGTATCAATATTTAATTTTTTCGCTGTGTTTCTTATAGATTTAGGATCAAAATATGCTGCCTCTAATAATACATTTTTTGTGTTAAATTTCGTTCCTGATCTTATGCCTCCTATTATTCCACCTAATCCTAAAACACCTTCACTGTCACTTATCACACACATGCCATTTTCTAATTTATAAACTTTATTATCAAGAGCTGTAAATTTTTCACCTAACTTAGAGTTTCGAACTACAATCCCTTTTTCAATCTTATCAGCATCATAGGCGTGTAATGGACGGTTAATATCAATCATAATATAGTTTGTAATATCAACTATTGCTGAAATTGGTTTTTGGCCAATAGAAATTAATTTATCTTTTAACCATTGGGGACTTTCAATATTTTTAACATTAGTAATTAAACAACTTCCAAAAGTATTACATCCCAGATTTTTTTCTTTATTAATTTTTACTTTTAAGTTTTGTTTTGCTTTTGATTTATTTTTTTTTTCCTTAAAATATTTTAATCTTCCAAAGCCAGAAGCCGCCACATCTCTTGCTATTCCCCTTACGCCAAGACAATCTGGTCTATTAGGTGTAATTGATATATCTATAAAATTAGATTTAGATTTTGAAAAATAACTCTTTCCAATACTTTTCTCATATTTAGATTTTGGTAATTCAATTATTCCATCACTCTCATCTGATAAATTCAGTTCAGACCCAGAGCAAAGCATTCCCTTTGAGGTAACCCCTCTTATTTTGGCTTCCACTAGTTTTATTTTGGTTTTGGGGATAATTGCTCCAGGTGTAGCATATATTGTAATCAACCCCTTTCTTGCATTATTAGCTCCACACACAACTTTTTTTAAATCTTTTTCTCCAACATTAACATCACAAACTTTAAGTCGATCAGCGTTTGGGTGTTTTTCTGTATTAACAATCTTTGCTACTTTAAATAATTCATTTCCTAATGATAGATTTTCAACACTCTCAACCTCCAAGCCAATATTTGTAAGGAGCTCTAAAAGTTTTTCCTCCTTTAAATTTGTACTTAAGTGATCTTTAAGCCAATCGAATGTGATTTTCATCTACTTAAGCCTCTATAATTTGTTGGAACATCCAAAGGATCAAACCCAAAATGATTTAACCATCTATAATCACAATCAAAAAAAGCTCTAAGATCATTGATGCCATATTTGAGCATTGCTAATCTGTCAATTCCCATCCCAAATGCATAACCTTGAAATTTTATTGGATCAACTTTTACATTTTTAAGTACATTAGGATGAACCATTCCACATCCTAAAATCTCAAGCCATTTATCACCTTCACCAATAATAATTTTTCCATCTTTAATTTTGTAACCAATATCGACTTCAGCAGAAGGTTCTGTAAAAGGAAAGTGACTTGGTCTAAATCTCATTTTAATTTTATCAACTTCAAAAAATTCTTTAATAAAATAATTTAAACAGCCTTTTAAGTTGCCCATATTTATGTTTTTATCTATATGAAGCCCCTCAACCTGATGAAACATTGGAGCATGTGTTTGGTCACTATCTGATCTGTAAGTTCTTCCCGGAGCAATAATTTTAAATGGAGGTTTATCCTTAAGCATTGTTCTAATTTGAACTGGTGAAGTATGAGTTCGTAATAATTTTTCTTTTTTTTCATCTAAATAAAATGTGTCATGCATATCTCTTGCTGGATGATTATCTGGAGTATTCAACGCTGTGAAATTATTATATTCATTTTCAACATCAGGGCCCTCTTCAACGCTAAATCCTATTTCAGAAAATATAGAAGATATTTTGTCGATTGTTTGTGACACAGGATGAATTTTTCCCCTCACAAAAGATCTTTCCGGCAGGGTAACGTCAATTTTTTCTTTTTCTAATTTTTCGTTAATTTCTGCATTTTGAATTTCATTTATTTTGTAATCTATCAAATTTTGTAATTCATCTTTGATGTTATTCAGATCTGATGCAAATTTTTTTCTTTCATTTTTAGCAATCGATCCTATTTTTTTAAATTGCGATGAGATCAATCCATTTTTTCCAAAAAGATTAGATTTTATTTCATTAATTTCAGATAAATTTAATTTCCCTTTAAGTTTCGTGAGAAATTCATCCTTTATTTTTTTTAGATCAGACATGTTAACAGATTATTTCTTCAGGAAATAAAAACAATAGTGAAGATTAGTTTAAAGCAGATTGTGCTTTTTGAACAATAGTTTTAAAGGCTTCTGGACTATCATAAGCGATCTCAGCAAGGACTTTTCGATCGATTTTAATTCCACATTTATTTAAACCATTAATAAATTTAGAATAAGTTAAACCTTCAGCTCTTACTCCAGCATTTATCCTTTGTATCCATAGAGATTTGAAATCTCTTTTTTTGTTTCTTCGGTCTCTATAAGAATATTGCATGGCTTTTTCCATTGCTTGCCTGGCAGCCCTTATAGTATTTTTTCTTCTGCCCCATTGACCTTTTACTGCTTTTAAGACTTTTTTATGTTTTGCTTTACTAGTGACACCTCTTTTAACTCTTGCCATATTAGCCTCTCAAACTGTAGGGCATGTACGATTTAACAATTTTACCGTCTTGTTTAGACATCGTTGTAGTGCCTCTTAATTTTCTAATTTGTGAATTTGATCTTTTAATCATCCCGTGTCTCTTACCAGCCTGTGCCATTATTACTTTTCCCCTAGCTGATATTTTAAATCTTTTTTTTGCTGAGCTTTTTGTTTTTAATTTCGGCATAATGGACGAACTTATACAAAGAATGATTAAAATTTACAACTAGAATTAAAGTTTATATTGGCTGAATTACCATAATCATTTGTTTTCCATCAAATTTTGGATGCAATTCTACTTTACCTATATCCTTCATATCTTCTTTAATCTTTGTCATAAGTGCATTGCCCAGATGAGAGTGTTGAAGCTCACGTCCTTTAAATCTGATTGTAAATTTTACCTTGTCACCTTTTGCAATAAATTTTTTAGCATTTTTTACTTTAAATTCGTAATCATGCGTTTCTGTGACTGGTCTCATTTTTATTTCTTTAAGAGAAATGACTTTTTGTTTTTTTTTTGCAAGATTTGCCTTTTTCTGAGCGTCATATTTAAATTTTCCCATATCCATAATCTTACAAACTGGCGGATTTGCATTAGGTGCTATTTCAATTAAATCTAGGCCCTGGTTTTTAGCTTTTGATATAGCCTCATTTGTATTTAGGACTCCTAAATTCTCTCCATCATTTGTAATAACCTGAACCTCTGGAGACGAAATTCTATTATTGGATCTAGGACCTCTATCTTTGGTTCTCTTTTGGAAATAATTTTGTTTCAAATTTGCCACTTAATTTGAGGGTGCTTTATTTAAAGCAGAGAATGTTTTTAAAAATTTATTCAGTTCCATATTTTCTTGTTTATTTGAATCCAATTTTCTAATGGTTACTGAGTTACTGTCAACTTCTTTTTTACCACAAATTAATAAAAGAGGTACTTTTGCTAGCGAATGATCTCTAATTTTATAATTCAAATTGTGTTTTTTTAAATCAACAATTGCACTCATGCCAGCTGACTTTATCTTTTTTGAAACCTCCATAGCATAATCTTCGAAATCTTCTGAAATTGGAATTACGACTATTTGTAATGGAGAAATCCAAAATGGAAATTTTCCCGCATAATTTTCAATCAAAATTCCGATAAATCTTTCAAGTGATCCAAACAATGCTCTATGTAACATTACTGGAACTTTTTTGGTTCCATCTTTGTCTACATATGAAGCACCCAATCTTCCAGGTAAATTAAAATCTACCTGAAGAGTACCACATTGCCAATCTCTTCCAATAGCATCCCTTAAAACAAACTCGATTTTAGGTCCATAAAATGCACCTTCCCCATTATTAATAGTATATTCTAACTTGGTAGCTTTAACTGCTTCTAATAAAGCTGCCTCTGCTTTATCCCATACCCCATCATCTCCAACTCTTAATTCTGGCCTGTCAGAATATTTTAGAATAACATTTTCGAAACCAAGATCTTTATAAATTTCTAAGATAAGATTAGTTACTGTTAAACATTCTTCTGTTATTTGATCCTCAGTACAAAATATATGTGCATCATCTTGTGTAAATGCTCTTACTCTTAATAAACCATGAAGCGCGCCTGAGGGTTCATAGCGATGAACCTTTCCAAACTCAGACATTTTTAATGGTAAATCTTTATAACTTTTAAGACCTTGATTAAAGACCTCAACGCAACCTGGACAATTCATAGGTTTAATAGCAAATACCTTTTCATCTGGTGTCGTTGATGTGTACATATTTGTTCCAAATTTTTCCCAATGACCTGATTTTTCCCACAAACTCCTATCTAAAACCTCTGGAGTATTAATCTCTTTATATCCAGCTGTATTTTGTTTCATCTTCATATAATTAGTTAATTTTTGAAATAATGCCCATCCCTTTTCATGCCAAAAAACGGATCCAGGACTCTCTTCTCTAAAATGAAATAGATCCATTTCTTTACCAAGTTTTCTATGGTCCCTTTTTTCAGCTTCTTGTATTCTTATTAAATAATCATCCAAATCTTTTTGTGATGCCCAACCTGTTCCGTAGATTCTCTGCAACATTTCATTTTTAGAATCTCCACGCCAATAAGCTCCTGCAACTTTTGTAAGCTTAAAAGCTTTGCCAATTTTACCTGATGATAAAAGATGGGGGCCTCTACACAAATCATACCAAGTATCCCCATGATGATATATAGAGAGCTCCTCATTTTCTGGAATGCTTTCTATTATTTCAGCCTTATATTTTTCACCAATTTCCTTAAAATGATCGATTGCTTTTTTCCTTTCCCAAACTTCTCTTTTTGTTACTACATCCTTATCAATTATCTCTAACATTTTTTTTTCAATTTTTTCCAGATCACTACTTGTAAAAGGTTCCTTTCTGGCAAAATCATAATAAAAACCATTTTCGATTACTGGTCCGATTGTTACCTGAGTACCAGGAAACAATTCTTGAACCGCCATAGCCATAATATGTGCTGTATCGTGTCTAATCACCTCTAATCCTTCAGGATCTTTGGAGGTAAATATTTTTACTGAACAATCCTTTTTTATAGTAAAATATAAATCTTTTAATTCTCCATCTACACTCATAATTAAAGCTTGTTTAACTAGCGACTTGCTGATTTTTTCTGCAATTTCTAATCCTGTAACAGCTTTAGAAAAATCTAAGTTCTTTCCGTCAGGTAATGTAATAATAGGCATCTAGTTTAGTAATCTTTTATACTCTGAATAAGTAGAAAAACACATTTTTTCAACATTAAATTTTTTAATAACGTTTTTTCGCCCTTCTTTTCCCATTAATTTTGTTGACGATTCGTCCATTGTTAAAGCTTGTATGATTTTTTTACTTAAAGACATTGCATCACCAGACTCAAAAAGTAATCCTGTTTCATCATTGATGATTGTCTCATTTGATCCACCAATATTACTTGCAATTATAATTTTTTCCATAGATTGTGCCTCTACAGCAACTCTTCCAAATGCTTCTGGTTCGATTGAAGCAGAAACAACAATATCAGAAATTTTATAGGCTAATGCCATATTTCTACAGTGATCTATAAATTTTATTTGATCAGTTAAACGATGTTGCTCAGTTAAGCGTATTAATTTTTTTTTGTACAAATCTCTTCCTTGGTCATTACCTAATATTACAGCATGAAAAGCCTCATAACCAAGTTCTACTTTAACAAGATTTATTGCCTCTATAAATAGTTGTTGTCCTTTCCAAGAAGTAAGTCTTCCTGGCATTAGAATAATTTTTTTTTCTTTATTAATTTGCCAATCTTTGAGTAGTTTTTTTTCGTCATTTTCTAAAGTAGTAGTGCAATCAAAATAATCCACATTTATTCCTCTAAAAATTACTAAAAACTTCTTTTTAATATTTAATAGCTCTGAATAATTTTCTTTGATATGTGAAAAAATAAAATTTGATCCAGCAATTATTAAATCAGATCTTAACATAATTGAATTATAAAATTTTTTAAATTTACTCTTGAAGTTATAAGTTCCATGAAAAGTAGTTACAAATTTTCTATTTGTTAACTTGGTTGCTAAAAAACATGACCATGCAGGTGCTCGACTTCTAGCATGCACAATTGATATATTAAAAATTAAGATTATACCTACCAAAATTATTGCGTTAAATAATATTAAAATTGGATTTTTACTGTGAACTGGTAGTCTAATTATCTTTACTTTTTTTTTATCAACAAATTTTATTAATTCACCCCCACTCGTTACAATAAAAGATTTACAATTATTTTCGGGAAGATAGTGTGCAATATCATAACAACCAGTTTCAGCACCCCCGTAACCCAATTTAGGTATTACTTGTAAAACTTTTATATTAGACGTCATAATATAAGTTATATAATAATAGATAAAACTAATAAACTTTAATGACAAACTTCAATTATTTTAAGATCACTAAAACAAAAAGAATACGATATTTAAAACATATGAGAAATAATAGTGTTTACATAGTTTTTTTACATGGATTTATGTCAGACTTAGAAGGAGCGAAGCCTAAGGCTTTTTTTAATTTCGCAAAAAAAAATAATTTGGGTTTTTTAGCTTTAGAATACACAGGTCATGGAAAATCATCTGGTAAATTTACTAATGGAAATATTACAAAATGGAGTGAGGATACAAGTATTCTTATAAAAAAAATTGTAAATAAAAATAAGATTATTTTTGTTGGTTCAAGTATGGGATCTTGGATATCATTAAATCAATTTCAAAAATTTAAAAAACAGATAGTTGGTTTTTTAGGAATCGGATCTGCTCCAGAATTTTTAGAAAATCTAATGTGGAAAAAATTTACAAAAAAAATCAAAGATGAACTTATAAAAAAGAAAATTTACCATTTAAACCACGGAGATTATAAATATCCTATAACTCTTCAATTAATTAAAGATGGAAGAAAAAATAGAGTTTTCAACAAAAAAATTGACTCAAAAATAAAGGTCACAATGGTCCATGGTCAAAAAGATGAAGTTGTACCAATTTCATATTCCAGAAAAATTTTAAAAATTTTTAGTAAAGCGAAAAAAAAATTGATAATAATCAAGAACGGTAATCATAGTTTATCCTCTCAAAAATATCTTCGTAAATTAAAAAAAGAGCTTAAATTTATTATTAACTAACTCTTTTAACTTTAGATTTTAAAGAAAGGGGATTAGATATTTTATCTACCATTTCTTTAGGACAAACTTGAACAAAATATTTTATTTCATCATCAAAATTTGAAATTATGTTTTGTGAAAATAAAGATTTCGTTTCGTTTGAATGTTCCAAGATTAAGTTTTTTAAATAATTTTTCCAAAAATCAGTTTCAACATTTTGCCAAATAACAGATTCTGGATTTACTTTTCTTTCAAATACATTTGATTTGTCATAAATAAATGCCATTCCTCCTGTCATACCAGCCGCAAAGTTATCACCCACATTTCCTAAAATAACAGCAGTACCACCTGTCATGTATTCACAGCCATTAGAGTCACATCCTTCGACAACAGTTATGGCACCAGAGTTTCTTACGGCAAATCTATCTCCAGCCTGACCAGCGGCATATAGTTTTCCAGATGTAGCTCCATATAAGACTGTATTTCCGATAATTGTATTTTCGTTTGAAATTAAATTACTTTCATCAGGTAAACTGATAGAAATCGTAGCTCCCGACAATCCTTTACCAACATAATCGTTGGCATCTCCTTTGAGAACTAGTTTTAACCCCTTACAAGAGAAAGCTCCGAATGATTGTCCTGCAGAACCTTTGAAATTAAGTGTTAAGAAATTTTCATTTAAACTTTCATATCCATATTTTTTATAAAGATGATGGGAAATTCTAGTTCCAACTGCTCTATTGGTATTTTTAATCAAAAATTCTTTATCTATTTTTTCTTTCCTATCTAAAGATCTTTCTATCTCAGGCCATATTTTTTGGTCTAATGTATCCGGTACATTATTGATCTTTAAATCTTCACAATACCTTTTATTATTTCCTGAATCTGCTTGAACAAATAAAGGATTTAAATCTAAATCATCTAAATTTGGTGAAGCTTTGCTAACTTGCATTAACAAATCTGTTCTTCCAATAATATCATTTAAAGACTTAAACCCTATTTTAGCTAAAATTTCTCTGACCTCCGATGCTATAAAAGTAAATAAATTCACCACTTTATCTGGAGTACCATTAAACTTCTCTCTTAATTTTTCATCTTGGGTGCAAACTCCAACAGGACATGTATTTGAATGACATTGTCTGACCATAATACATCCCATAGCAACCAAAGCTGTAGTTGCAACACCATATTCCTCAGCTCCCATCATTGCAGCTATGACTACATCTCTTCCAGTTTTGATCCCACCGTCAGTTCTTAAAGTCACCTTATGCCTTAAATTATTTAATGTAAGTACTTGATTGGCTTCAGTGAGACCCATCTCCCAAGGAATACCAACATATTTAACGCTTGTTTGAGGAGTGGCACCTGTGCCACCATTATGACCTGAGATTAAAATAATATCCGCTTTTGCTTTAGCTACTCCAGCAGCAATTGTTCCAACTCCAGATGATGCCACTAATTTTACCCCAACTCGCGCATGAGGATTTATCTGTTTTAAGTCATAAATTAATTGGGCTAAATCCTCTATTGAATAAATATCATGATGAGGTGGTGGTGAAATCAAAGTTACTCCTGGTGTTGAATGTCTTAATTTAGCTATCTCATCAGTTACTTTAAATCCAGGAAGTTGACCACCCTCACCAGGTTTTGCACCTTGCGCTATTTTTATCTCTATTTCATTACAGTTATTTAAATAATTTACAGTTACCCCAAATCTTGCAGATGCAATTTGTTTTACTCTTGAGTTTGCGCTGTCACCATTATTTAAAACTTTAAATCTTTTCTCATCTTCACCACCTTCACCGCTACATGAAGCACCTTTTATACGATTCATTCCTATTGCCAATGTTTCATGTGCTTCTTTAGATAGCGCACCATGAGACATACTCCCACTACCAAATCTTTTCAAAATTTTTTCTACAGGCTCTACATATTTAATATCTATTGATGATCCTAATTTTTTTTTTCTAAAATCAATTAAGTCTCTTAAATTTATCGGCGGTAAATTATATATTCCCTCAGCATATCTTTTATATGCAGAATATGAATTGGATCCTACAGCGCTTTGCAATAAATGAATTAGCCTTCCTTGGTATTGATGTGTTTCACCATTTTTTCTATATCTGTAAATACCTCCTATTGGTAATACTGTATTTGTACTTTCAAAAGCCTCTTTATGAATTTGACGAATTTTTTTTTCAATGCCTATAAGTCCAATACCAGAAATTTTAGATGTTACGCCTGGAAAATAGTCATCTACAATAGTTCTGCTTAATCCTACAGTTTCAAAATTACATCCGCCTCTATAAGAACTTATCACGGAAATACCCATTTTTGACATAATCTTAAGAAGACCAGCATTAACAGATTTAATATATCTCTCTACACAATCATCAAAACTGTATTGTCCAAACAACTTTTTCTCGTATCTTTGATAAAGACTATCGAAAGCTAAATATGGGTTTACCGTAGTTGCACCAACACCAATTAACGTCGCGAATGAGTGCGTGTCCAAGGCTTCACCAGATTGAACATTAATTGATACATATCCTCTTAACTTTCTATTGATTAAAAAAGAATTTATAGCACCAACACATAATAACATTGGCATTGGTAACCTCTCAGAAGAAATTTCTTTATCACTCAATATAATTTGGGTAACACCTTTTCTAACTGAAATTTCTGACTCTCTTTGAATTCTTTCGAGAGCAATGCTCAAAGTTTCATTCTTTGAAAAGGAGCAATCAATCGTTTTAGAGTTCTGACCAAAAAAATTAATAAATTTAATAAATTGTGAATTTGATAATATTGGACTATTTAAAACATAAATATTTTCTTTGGTAAGAGTATCAAAATCAATAATATTACCTAAATTTCCAAATCTGGTTTTTAAGCTCATAACTTTATTTTCACGCAATGAGTCAATTGGAGGATTTGTTACCTGACTGAAATTTTGCCTAAAGAAATGATATAATGGTCTATATTTATCAGACAGAACAGCTAAAGGAGTATCGTCACCCATTGATCCTGTTGCTTCTTTTGCATCTTCTGCCATGGGATGTAAGATTAATTCTAGATCTTCTAAACTAATTCCAAAAGTATGTTGTCTTCTTCTTAGATCTTCTCCTTCAAAATTATTTTTTTCATTAGATATAATAAGTTTTTCATCTAAATCTATTATCTGCGAATTAAAATGTTTGTATTCTTTCGCTAAAAAATCTTTTATTTGATCGTTTGAAAAAACTTTTCCTTTCTCGATTCTTACACCAATAATTTCTCCTGGACCCAATCTTCCTTTTGATAAAATTTTTTTTTCGTTTAATTCAATCATACCTGTTTCCGAGCCTGCAAAAAGTAATTTGTCTTTTGTAATTGCATATCTTAGTGGTCTTAATCCATTTCTATCATTTGCTGCAATTACCCACTCATTATCAGTAGCTGCGATTGCAGCTGGTCCGTCCCATGGTTCCATGGTGCTATTTAAAAAATTGAAAAGTTGTTGATGACTTTTGGGCAAAGTTTTGTTCTTTTTTGACCAAGCATCTGGGATCAACATCAATTTTGCTAAAGGGGCTGGTTGACCAGATTTATTCAGCAGCTCAAATACATTGTCTAAAGCAGCTGAGTCGGACACTCCTTTTTGTATTACAGGCTTCAAATTCTCAATATTTTCGAAGAGCGGACTGTTCATCTCTTCCTCGTGGACTTTCATCCAATTTTTATTTCCTTTGTAAGTATTAATTTCCCCGTTATGTGCAACAGCCCTAAAGGGTTGAGCCAAGCTCCAACTTGGCGCAGTATTTGTCGAGAATCTTTGATGAAAAATCGCGTACCTTGAAATAAATCTTTTGTCCAATAAATCTAAATAAAAATCTGATATAGCCTCAGCTAGGAACATCCCTTTATAAATAATTGATTTTGAGCTCATTGAGCATATGTAAAAATTATTTAACGACGCTTCAAAAGCTTTATTTTCAATTCTTTTTCTAGTTTCATATATTTTTCTTTCCAGTTCTTTATCCAAAAGATTTTGGTCATTGGGTCTAAATAATACCTGAATGATTTCCGGCATCGTTTGAAAAGCTTTTTCTCCCAAAACTTTTGGGTTTACCGGAACCTGTCTCCAACCGTAAATGCTAAAATCATTTTTTGTCAATTCACTTTCAACAATAGTTTTACAACTTTCTTGGGTTGAGTAATCATTTCTTGGGAGAAAAATCATTCCTACACAAATTTCAGAATTATCATAATCATGACCGGTAACTTCAACCTTTTCTATAAAGAAATCTTTAGGAATTTCTAAATGTATTCCTGCTCCATCACCTGTTTTTCCATCAGCATCTACAGCTCCTCTGTGCCAAACTGCTTTTAATGCTTCAATTCCATAATCAACAACAGATCTAGATTTCTTTCCTTCCGTCGAAGCTATTAGTCCTACTCCACAGGCATCATGTTCCATATCTTCAGAATAAATATGATTTTTCTTTAATAATTTAAAATTTTTATTGTAATTTTTCACTAAGCTACTTTCGTTTTTTTAATTTCAATATTTTCAAGATAATTTTTAATACCTATCGCTGCGTCTCTTCCATCTTTTATTGCCCAAACAACTAATGATGCACCTCTAACTATGTCACCAGCAGCAAAAACACCTTTAATATTAGTTTCTAAAGTATCAAAATCAGTTTTAATAGTTCCCCATTTTGTAACCTGTAATTCTTGTGCGTCGAATAATTGTGGAAGATTTTCTGGATCAAAACCTAATGCTTTTATGACCAAATCTGCTTTTACCTCAAATTCGGATCCTTTTTTTATCTCGGGTTTTCTTCTTCCTGAGTCGTCGGGTTCACCTAATTGAATACGATCAACAATTATTTTTTCAACTTTATTTTTACCTTTAAATTCTTTTGGACTTGAGAGCCATACAAATTCTACACCTTCTTCCTCGGCATTTGATACTTCTCTAGCTGATCCAGGCATATTCACTTTATCTCGTCTATAAAGACATTTTACAGATTTAGCTTTTTGTCTAACAGAGGTTCTAACACAATCCATAGCTGTATCACCTCCACCAATAACAATTACATCTTTGCCCTCAGCATTTAATATACCTTTATCAAATAGTTCTACTTTATCACCTAGGCCTTTTTTATTTGATGCAGTTAGAAACTCCATCGCAGGAAAAATGTTATTTAAATCATTTCCAGGTAAATTTATTTCTCTTGATTTGTAAACTCCTGTAGCAATTAAAATTGCATCATGTTTTTTTCTTAATTGATCTAAAGTTGCATCTTTACCAACCTCAAAATTATGGACAAACTCTATTCCACCCTCCTCTAATATTTTAGTTCTTCTTTCAACAACATGTTTCTCTAGCTTAAAATTTGGTATACCATAAATTAATAATCCACCTGCACGATCATAGCGATCATAAACAGTAATCTTATAACCATTTTTTCTTAATTGTTCTGCTGCGGCCAATCCTGCAGGCCCCGCTCCAATTATCCCAACACTTTGATTTTTTTCAAATTTTACCTCAATCGGTTTAACCCAACCTTTTTCCCAGGCGGTATCTGTTATGTATTTTTCAACTGAACCAATAGTAACGGTTCCATGTCCGGATTGTTCAATAACGCAGTTTCCCTCACAAAGTCTGTCTTGTGGACAAATTCTTCCACAAACTTCTGGCATATTATTTGTGCTTTGTGACAATTCATATGCCTCTTTTAATCTTCCTTCAGCAGTTAATTTTAACCAATCAGGTATATTATTACTTAGTGGGCAATGAACTTGACAGAAAGGAACTCCACATTGGGAACATCTGCTTGATTGCTCCTCAGCTTTTTTGGTGATAAATTCATTATAAATTTCATTAAAATCATCTTTTCTGTCTTTAATCTCTCTTTTAGGTGGTGTTTGTTGACCTATTTTTACGAATTTTAGCATTTTATCAGTCATAAGATATTGTTTTCTAAGCTAGATTATACAGTATTTTTTTTAGTAAAAGGATTATTTATGTCAATATATATGACCTAAATATAGCAATATTTGGCGAAAAATTTAGTAATTTTTTTTTTTGCATACCTAATATGATTTAATCGAATTGTTTAAAATGAACATTTTTTGAGTTACGACAATTAAATGTTAACAGATTTTATAGAAATTCTAATACTGTCTGCAATTCAAGGAATATCTGAATTTCTTCCAATAAGCTCCTCCGCTCACCTAATCTTAGTTTCTAATTTTTACAACTTTAAAACAAGCTCTTTATTAATTGACATAAGTCTACACCTCGGGTCTCTTTTTGCGATTTTGTTTTATTTCAAAAAAGACTTACTCGATTTCAGTCAAAATAAAAAACTTTTAAAATTAATTATCATTGGATCATTACCAGTGATTATTTTCGGCTACATACTTCATTCTTCTGAACTGATATATCTATTAAGAAATGTAAAAATTATAGCATTTGCTACGTTATTTTTTGGGGTTATCCTTTTTTTTTCTGATCAAAGAAAAACAGATCAAAATATTAATAAGAATTTGAATGTTAAAATAATAATTATAATAGGTCTTTTTCAAATTCTTGCTTTGATACCAGGTGTTAGTAGGGCAGGTATAGCTATTACTGCCGCAAGATTTTTAAAATTTAATCGGGTTGACTCAAGTAAAATTTCTTTTTTATTATCTATTCCTGCTTTAGCAGGAGCTAGTTTTCTAGGGCTTAAGGATGCTTTGAATCAATCATTAAATTTTAATTTTTTAATTTTTATTTCAATTATTTTATCATTTATATTTTCTTATCTTACAGTAAAATACTTTCTAATATTTATTAATAAATTTTCTTTAAATTTATTTGTTATCTATAGAATATTATTAGCTATAACTATATTGTTCATAATATATTATTAGATTTCTTTTTTAAAATTGGAAGTAATTGAGATAATAAAACACCACCTAAAATAAATATACAACCCCAAACGTTGCTTACACCTAAAATTTGATCAAGTAAAAACCACGCAGCTATAGTTGCAAAAACTCCCTCTAATGAAAAAATTATTGCAGCAGGGGCAGGGGTAATATTTTGTTGTGCATAAATTTGTAAAACAAATGCAATTCCCCCCGACAGAATTCCTGCATAAAGAATTGAGTCAATTTCATTCATTATATTTTGTAAAATAAATTCTTCATAAAAAAAACCTACAATAAAAGAAAAAAATGCAACTATTAATGTTTGAACAGCACCAATAGTTAATGGAAGATTAAATTTTTTTATAATAATACCAACAAAAATAATATGGGTACTCCAAAAAAAAGCACCCAAAATAACAAGTCCATCTCCTAACCTTATGGTGGCATCATAAAAATTTGTTAATAAGTATCCACCAACAAGACACAAAGTTACTGATGGCCAGATACTCCAATGAATTGATTTTTTTACAAATAAAAAAATTATTATTGGTACAAGTGGAACATAGAAAATTGTAAAAAAAGCCGCGTTTGCGACATCAGTATAAAGTAATGCTACCTGTTGTAAGGCAGATCCTAAAAAAAGAGAAGACCCAATTAAAAATGAAAAAAAAGAGAAGGTTTTTAAATCTAAGCTTAATTCTAATTTAGCTTTTCCATACTCAAAATAAAATGCAAAAGGTAAGATTGCCAAAAAACCTACAAAAAATCGGACTGAGTTAAAAGTAAAAGGACCAATATCATCCATTCCAGTATCTTGTGCAATAAAAGTTGTGCCCCAAATGAAGGTGCATAATAAAGCACTTAATAATGAAATAGTTCTTGTCATGATAATCTCTTTTTTTTTTAAAAAGCTAGTTTATATGCAAAGTTTTTTCCTAAATTTTCCTTAAGATCATTATTAAAACGTGCTGCCTCGGCTCCATCAATAATTCGATGATCATAAGATAATGAGAGTGGTAACATAACCCTAGTAACAAATTTACCATCTTTAAAAACTTGTTTTTTTTCCGATTTACCAACTCCAAGAATAGCAACCTCTGGAAAATTTATGATTGGAGTAAAAAATGAACCACCAATTCCACCAAGACTTGTAATGGTCATTGAACCTCCAAATAATTCTTTTTTTTCGATCTTAAGATTCCTGCATTGATTACTTAACTTTTTTAATTCATTTCCTATAAAAGAAATTTTCTTGTCGTCTGCATTTCTTAATTTTGGAACCATCAGACCATGTGGCGTATCTACTGCTATACCAATATGATAATACTTTTTTAAAGTCATTTTTCCTTTTTCAATTTCATCAATTGAGGAATTAAAGTTTGGAAATTTTTTAAGCGAAGCGGTAAGAGCCTTAACTATAAATGCCAATGGGGTAATTTTCTTTTTTTCACCAGTATAAATATCTTTAAGTGAACTTCTAAATTCTTCCATTTCGGTAATATCTGCCTCATCGTGATTTGTCACATGAGGAATATTAGACCAAGAGTTCATCAAATATTTTGATGAAAGTTTTTTAACCCTTGGTATGTCTTTAATTTCGACCTCGCCAAACTCTGTGTGTGAATACTCAATTTCTATTTTTTCATTCTCTTTTAATTGAACCTCATTTTTATTTTGATTTGACTTTTTTAAAACAAATGATTTTACATCTTCCTCTGTGACCCTTCCTCGACTTTCACTTCCTGAGACTTTATTTATGTCAACCCCTAGCTCTCTTGCAAATTTTCTTACTTTAGGAGAGGCTGATACCAATAAATAATCGTTTAATGACATATTATAGTTTAGTTGGCATCGGTTTGTCTGGATCTATTTTATACTTTCTAATTGCTTCAGTTGCATATTTAGATGCTAAAAGTTGTTCTTTTGCTAAAACACTTAAACCATAAGCAACTATATGTTCTTTATCTACCTCAAAAAATTTTCTTAAATTTTTTCTCGTATCGCTTCTTCCAAAACCATCTGTTCCCAATGAATAAAAACTTTTTTTAATATAAGGTCTTATTTGATCGGAATTCATTCTCATATAATCGGAAGCTGCTAATATTGGACCTTCACTTTTACCCAAACATTGCTCAACATATGAGATTTTTTGCTCTTTGTCTGGATTTAACAAATTATATCTTTCTGTTTCTAAACCCTCCCTTCTTAGTTCATTAAAACTTGTCACGCTCCAAACCTCGCTATCTATATTATATTCATTCTGTAATACTTCAGCCCCAGCAATCATTTCTCTAAGAATTGTACCTGAACCTAAAAATTGAATTTTTGTTTTCTTATGTTTATTGAATTCTTTTATTTTATACATACCCTTAAGAATGCCATCCTCACATTTTTTATCCTTCGGCATTTCTGGGTGAGAATAATTTTCATTCATGGTAGTTATATAATAAAAAATATTTTCATTTTTTTCGTGCATTCTTCTTAGACCTTCTCTAAAAATGACAGCAAGCTCATAATGAAAAGTTGGATCATATGAAATACAATTTGGTATAGTAGATGCCAGTAAATGACTGTGACCGTCTTGATGCTGAAGTCCTTCCCCTGCTAATGTAGTCCTTCCAGCAGTAGCCCCTATTAAAAAACCCCTCGATTGACTATCTGCACCAGCCCAAGCAAAATCCCCTATTCTTTGAAAACCAAACATTGAATAAAATAAATAAATGGGAATCATCTCTATGTCATGATTTGTGTAGGATGTACCAGCAGCAATCCAAGAGGACATTGCACCTGCTTCCGTAATGCCTTCCTCTAAAACTTGCCCACTTTTCTCTTCTCGATAAGAGCTTAGTTGAGCAGAGTCTTCTGGTTCATATTTTTGACCCTCATGAGCGTAAATTCCTACTTTCTGAAAAAAACCCTCCATGCCAAATGTCCTAGCCTCGTCAGGTATTATTGGGACTAACCTAGGTGCTACATTTTTATCTCTTAAT
>CABYHH010000001.1 GCA_902518835.1 uncultured Pelagibacteraceae bacterium | reverse complement strand
TTTTAAAGTTGTGGGATCTGAAAATTTAATGTCAAAATTTGAGATAAAGAAAAATATGGATGATTACAATTTTGAATTAGAATTTAGTGAAGATTTATCTAAATTAAACACTAATAGAGAGGCTATCTTTAATTTAAATAAAGTCTTTTAATTTTAATTAGAAAGATTAAACTTAATAAAAACGGATTACCTATGAGTTACCAATGGGATAACAAAAAACCCACTGCTCAAATGCTAGGAAGATGGCAACCATTTCATGATGGTCATTATACATTATTTAAGGAAATTATAAAAAAAACAGGTCAAGTTTGTATTCAAATAAGAGATGTGCAAGGAGTAGATGATAATCCCTTTGATTTTGAGACAGTTAAAAAAAGTATTGAGGAAAGATTAAATCCAGAGTTTCAAGGACGTTTTAAAGTTATGTTGGTACCTAATATAACAAATATTTGTTATGGTCGAGGTGTAGGATATAAAATTGAAGAAATTGAGCTCTCAAAAGAAATTCAAGAAATTTCAGCAACAAAAATAAGAGCTCAAATGAGAAAAGACGGTAAAATTAAATAAAAATTAAATGAGCGTAAAAATTATTAATCAAAAAGATATTTCAAGAGTTATAATTAATGAACCTAAGACTTACAATTCTTTATCTTTTAAAAATTTAACTGATTTAATAAAAGCAATCAAAAAGCTTGATCATAATAATAAGACTAAGGTTATTATAATTGAGGGTGCAGGAAAAGGCTTTAGTGCCGGACATAATCTGAAAGAGGTAAAAAGTTTAAAAAAAAAAGAGAAATATCAAAAGTTATTTAATTTATGTTCAAAACTTATGTTACTTATCGTTGAGGGTAGGAAACCTGTTATTGCTAAAGTTCATGGTGCAGCCTATGCTGCTGGGTGCCAGCTAGTTGCAAGTTGTGATTTAGCTTACAGTACAAGGGACGCTTTATTTTCAACTCCTGGAGTAAATATTGGTCTGTTCTGTAGTACACCTATGGTTGCGGTAAGTCGAAAAATTAAAAGAAAATCAATGATGAAAATGTTGTTAACTGGAGAACCAATAACTGCGAAATATGCAAAAGAAATAGGATTGATTAATGACTTTTTTCCAAAGTCTAAATTAAATAATGAAGTTTTAAAAATTGCAAAAAAAATAGCATCCAAATCAAATTTGACAATTAAAATTGGTAAACAAACTTTTTACAAACAATTAGAGATGCCACTAAGAAAAGCTTACGCTTATACAAGTAGAATGATGACTTTAAATATGATGGCTATGGATGCCAAAGAGGGAATTTCTGCATTTTTAGAGAAAAGAAAACCTGTTTGGAAAAATAAATGAATGTAAAGTTAGACAAATCTTGTTGCGGCCCAGGCTATGAGAGTCCAACAGAAGCCATCAAAGCACCCAACGAAAAAATTTTATACACAATAGCTATTTACACTGGAACTGGAATTCAAAAACCAGATTATTTAGCAACTATTGATGTTGACCCGGATAGTCCTAATTATTCAAAAGTTATACATAGACTTGAGATGCCTGGGATTGGTGATGAGCTACATCATATGGGATGGAATGCATGCTCATCATGTCATGGAGACTCTGGTATGAGCCGAAAATATCTTCTTGTTCCTGGTGTTAGATCAAACAATATTTATGTTATTGATACGGCAACAGATCCTTTAGCCCCTAGAATATATAAGGTTATAAAAGGTTCAGAAATAAAATCTAAAACTAATTTGTCAGGACCCCATACAGTTCATTGTCTAGGATCAGAAATAATTATTTCTTTTCTTGGTAATGCAAAAGGAGAAGCACCTGGAGGCTATTTACATTTAAATAAAGAGTTTGAAATTATTGGCAGATGGGAAAATTCGATGGGCAATATTCCATTTAGTTATGATTTTTGGTACCAGCCACGTCATAATGTAATGGTTAGTTCGGAGTGGGCAGCACCAAATACTTTTATGCCAGGATTTGATTTAGAAGAAGTTGGACACCTAAAATACGGCCGTAGATTACATATATGGGATTTTGAGAAAAAAAGACCGATTAAAACTATGTATCTCGGTGAGGATGGTTTAATACCATTGGAGGTAAAATTTAAACACGACCCAAATAGTACGCATGGATTTTGTGGAGCAGCCCTGAGTTCAAATGTTATTCATTTTTGGAAAGCTGAAAATGGAAATTGGGAATGGGAAAAAATAATTGATGTTGATAATGAACCCCATCCAGATTGGCCCATACCTATACCGGGTGTAATGTCAGCAATACTTGTCTCAATGGATGACAAATATCTTTACTTAAACAATTGGCTTCATGGTGATATGAGACAATACGATATAACTGATCCACACAACCCAAAACTAACAGGTCAAATTTGGATGGGTGGTCTTTTAGGTAAAGCACCAATCGTTAATGGGGTTAAAATTTCAGGTGGTCCTCAAATGTACCAATTATCTTTAGATGGTAAGCGATTATATGTAACCACATCACTATTTTCTACTTGGGATAATCAGTTTTATCCTGAAATAAAAACTCAAGGTGGAGCTATGATTATGATTGACTGTGACGTAGAAAACGGGGGTATGAAAATTAACAAAAATTTTATTGTTGATTTTGGTAAAGAACCCAATGGCCCAAGTCGATGTCATGAAAGCAGATATCCTGGAGGTGACTGCACAAGTGATATATGGCTGTAAAATTAATAACTATTAATAACCTTGAAAATAAAACATTTAAAGTTTCAGACCGTAAACCATTACTTCAAGAGCTAAGAGCTCAAGGAGTTGATCTTCCTTATGGATGTGAATATGGAGGATGTATAACATGTGCTGCAAAACTTATTGAAGGTGAAGTAGATCAGCGATCTCAAGTAGCACTAAATAATCGACAAATTAATAATGGTTATATCATTTTATGTGTAGCTCGTCCAAAAACAAATTGTAAGATTGAAATTGGAGTTGAGAGTCATGATAAGCTCTACCGAAATCCTTTTCTTGACCCACTTGCGCCCCATGAGTTAAAAGCAGATATAGCTACAAAAAAAAAAGATGAATCATAATCAACCTTATAAAGATGAGTACTTAAAAAGTATTTTAAGCTCAGTCAAAACAATTGCCATGGTAGGAGCTAGCCCAGATAAAACAAAATTTAGTTATGGTGTTTTAAGAGTATTGCATGAAACTGGATATGATATGATACCCGTTAATCCAAAACCAGAAATAACTGAAATTCGAAATTTAAAAGTATACCCAAATCTTGCAGCAATTGATCGACCTGTAGATATGGTTGAAGTTTTTAGAAAATCAGAAGATCTTTATGGAGTTGCAGAGGAAGCTATTGCAATTGGCGCCAAAGTTTTATGGGGACAAATAGGTGTAATAAATCATGATGCAGCCCGTCTTGCTGAGGAAGCAGGACTTAAAGTTGTGATGAATAGATGTCCAAAAATTGAACTCTTTCGTCCTTTTTGGAAACCTAGGCTAGATCAAAAAATATAATTTGGTTAACGCAATTCAATTATAAATAAATGATAAAAAAAGTGTTTATTTTATATTATAACTTGTTTAAATGAAAAAAATTTTTATTGTTTATGGCCATTATAATGAAAAATCTTTCAATGCTGCAATCAGAGACACATTTATTGAAACAGTTACAAAAGATGGTCACGCAGTTGATATTGTAGACTTGTATAAAGAAAAATTTGATCCAGTTTTTTCAGGTGAAGAACCAGATGAAACTGTATTAGATCATAGAAATAGAATAGAAAAATCTGATGCTATAGTTCTAATTGCACCTATATGGAATTTTAGGATGCCAGCGATAGTTGAGGGATGGATAGATAAAGTTCTTGCACCACCATGGGCATTTAAATTTAAAAGATTATTTGGGAATTATGGATACCCTCTAGGCAACTTGAAGGGAAAAAAAGCAGTTGTATTTTGTACTTATGGTTCTCCTCAATTTGCGGTAAGAACTTTTTTCTTAAATATGCCAACTAAAAGATTAAGAAGGGGTGTATTCAATATATGCGGCATAACGGATGTTATATACAGAAGATACTTTGCTGTACCATTCGTAGGAGACAAAAAAAGAGAAAAATTCTTAAAAGATGTTCAAAAAACTGCAAGTAATATTTAATTTACTAATAATTTTCTTTATTCCTCTTTCAATTTCAAAAGCAGAATTACTTGAGCCAAACAGTAAAATAAATCCTTCCGAAGTTGTTAAAATACAATTACTGGGTTTACAAAAAAATGATGATGGATTTGTAGATAGTGGCATAGAGCAAACATGGAACTTTGCACATCCAAATAACAAAAAAGCCACTGGTCCATTAGATAGGTTTAAAAGAATGATAAAAGGGAATAACTATCAAATGATGATAAATCATTTAAGTCATACTATTACTCAAGTGAGAGGTGGAGACAGTTGGGCACAATTTGAGGTAATCATATTAGATAAAGAAAAAATTTATCATAAATTTAATTGGCAAGTCGAAAAATATACAGAGGATGGACCTTTAAAGGATTGTTGGTTAACTACTATGGTATCAAGCCCTGAGCCCTTAGGAAGTTCAATTTGAATAGCATTAATACAATTTTGTTTCGAAATGAATAAAAATTTAGTAGGAATCAGATTATGAAATCTAAAACAAAAGTAGTGGTAGTCGGTGGTGGAGTTGTTGGTGTAAGTGCACTTTATCATTTAGCAAAAAAAGGATGGTCAGATGTTGTTTTAGTTGAGAGAAAAGAACTCACATCAGGATCTACTTGGCACGCAGCTGGCCTGTTGCCACTATTCAATATGAGCTACTCTGTGGGTCAACTTCATAAGTATGCTGTTAATCTTTATAAAACATTAGAGGAAGAGACAGGAAAAAATGTTGGTTTTAGTGTGGTTTCAAATATTCGTTTAGCTAGTACTAAAGATAGGATGGATGAGTATCATCAATATGCTGGTGTAGCTAGAACGATTGGAGTTGACGTAAAATTTTTAACTCCTAAACAAGTAAAGGAAATTTGGCCTTTATGTCATACAGACGATTTAATTGGTGCTATTCAGCATCCAGAAGATGGATATATTCAACCAGCAGACTTAACGCAAGCTCTAGCAACAGGAGCGAGGAATAAAGGAGCTGAAATTTATAGGAACACAACAGTTTTATCAATAAAACAAAATAAAGATGAATGGATTGTTGAAACCGATAAAGGTTCTATTGAATGTGAACATGTAATTTCTTGTTCAGGTAATTTTGCAAGACAAACAGGAGAAATGGTAGGATTAGATATTCCAGTTATACCTGTTGAACATCAATACATCGTTACAGAACCGCATCCTGAAATACAAAAAAGAAAAAAAGAAGGCCTTCCTGAAATGGGTGTATTAAGAGATAGTGATAGTAGATGGTACATGAGAGAAGAGGCAGGAGGTTTAATCTTAGGTCCTTATGAGGATGGCGCGCCAGCTTGTTATGTAGAAGGACCGTCTAAAAATTCAGAGTATGAATTATTTCAAGAAGACTTAGATAGACTAGCTCCACATATTGAAGGAGCTATACATCGTGTTCCAGCTTTTGGAGAAGTTGGGGTAAAAAAAGTTTATAACGGAGCAATCTGTTATACCCCAGATGGAAATCCAATAGTTGGTCCAGCATGGGGACTTAAAAATTTTTGGATCAATGAAGGTCATAGTTTTGGTATCACTGCTGCAGGTGGTGCAGGTTGGCAATTAGCTGAATGGATTGTAGATGGGGAGCCAACTATTGATATGCTTGGTGTAGAGCCAAGACGTTATGGTAATTATGCAACCAAGTCATACTTAAAAGCAAAAAATGAAGAAGCTTATAGCCATGTTTTTATAGTTCATTATCCTGATGAAGAAAGACCAGCTGCAAGACCTCTTAGAACCTCTCCTTGTTATGAAAGAATGAAAAACCTTGGAGCTGTTTTTGGCCAAAAGTTTGGATGGGAACGGCCAAATTTTTTTGCAACTGATGGCATGGATCAAAAAGATGATTGGTCTTTTAGAAGATCAAAGTGGTTTGATGCTATTAAAAAAGAATGTGAAAATGTTAAAAAAAATGTTGGTCTATTAGATATGACTGCATTTGCAAAATGTAGAATTAAAGGTCCTAAAGCTGAAGAATTTTTAGATTATCTTGTTGCAAATAAACTTCCAAAAAAAATTGGAAGAATAAACTTATGTCATGCCCTAAATACTAAAGGAGGAGTACACTCAGAATTTACAATCATGAAAGAGGCAGAAAATAGTTACTACCTTGTATCTGCTGGAGCCAATCTAAGATTAGATCATGATTGGATTCAAAAATGGATGCCAACTGATGGTTCTGTTATATTTGAAGATCTAACCAACAGCAATGGAGTTCTCGTAGTTGCAGGGCCTAAAGCAAGAGAATTAATGCAAAAAGTTTCAACAGATGATTTTTCAAACGAAAATTTTAAGTGGCTTACAGCTAAAAAAGTAAATGTTGGATATGCTCCTGTAAATGCGATGAGAGTTAATTTTGTAGGTGAACTAGGGTGGGAATTACATCATCCAATTGAATATCAAAACCATATTTTTGATAAACTTATGGAAGCAGGAAAAGATTTAGGTATCAAGCCTTTTGGAATAAGAGCAATGAATAGTCTAAGAATTGAAAAATCTTATAAATTAGTGGGTACAGAATTATCAATTGAGTACTCTCCTTATGAGTCTGGTTTGGATAGATTTGTTCACCCAAACAAAGGAAATTTTATAGGTCTTGAAGCTTTAAATAAATGGAGAGAAAAAGGTTTTGACAACAAATTAGTAACTCTTGAAGTTCATAATACAACAGACTCAGATGTTTTAGGTAACAATCCTATTTATAAGGATGATAAAGTAGTTGGGAGAGCGACAGGGGGTGAGTATGGTTTTAGGTTAGATAAATCAATAGCTCTAGCGATGGTAAAACCTGATCTTGCAAATGTAGGTGAAAAACTTAAAGTTGATATACTTGGAAAAATGTATGAGGCTACAATTCTTGAAGAAAGTCCATATGATAATGAAAATAAATTATTAAGAGCTTAATGAAAATTCTAGTCGCAGTAAAAAGAGTTATTGATTATAATGTTCAAATTAGAGTTAAAGAAGATGGATCAGGTGTTGTTACAGATAATGTTAAAATGTCCACAAATCCCCCTGACGACAATGCAATTGAAGAAGCAGTAAAAATAAAAGAGTCAGGTAAAGCCAAAGAAGTAATTGCAGTTTCAGTTGGAGAAGAAAAAGCCCAAGACACAGTTAGAAAAGCATTAGCAGTTGGTGCGGATAGGGGAATACTGGTTAAAGTCGATGGAATTGTAGAACCGTTAGCAGTTTCAAAAATTTTACAAAAAATAGTTGAAAAAGAAAAACCAGATTTAGTTTTTATGGGAAAACAAGCGATTGATGATGACTGTAACCAAACAGGCCAAATGTTAGCTGCGTTACTTAATTGGCCACAAGCAACATTTGCATCAAAAATAAATGTAAAAGACAAATCATTAGAAGTCACAAGAGAAGTTGATGAAGGTCTTGAGACAATAGAAGTTAATGTTCCTGCAATAGTAACATGTGATTTAAGATTAAATGAACCTCGTTATGCATCTTTGCCAAATATAATGAAAGCAAAAAAAAAACCCATAGAACAGTTAAGTGCATCTGATTTAGGAGTTGATACAAAACCTAGAATAGAACAAATTAAGGTAGAAGAGCCTCCAAAAAGAAAAGCTGGGATTAAAGTCGCAAGTGTTGAAGAATTGGTGCAAAAATTAAAAAATGAGGCTAAAGTTATTTAAATGTCAGTATTATTAATTGCAGAACATAACAACAAAGAACTTAAACCTTTCACTTTGAACGCTATATCAGCTGCATCAAAAGTTAATGAGGAAGTACATGTTTTAGTTCTAGGCTCAAACTCTGATAGTGTAGCAAAAGCTGTTTCGGAAATTCCAAATGTTAAAAAAGTAATCCACATAAATAATCCCCTATATGAAAATTATTTAGCTGAAAATTATACTTCCGTTATAATTAGACTATCAAAAGATTACTCACATATAATGTGTTCAGCTAATACATTTGGTAAAAATTTAATGCCACGAGTTGCTGCTTTGCTAGATATTTCTCAAGTGAGCGATATAACAAAAGTTATTTCAGAGGATACTTTTTTAAGACCAATTTATGCAGGTAATGCATTTGCTACGGTAAAAAGTTCTGACAAAATTAAGTGTGTTACTATAAGACCAACTTCTTTTGATCCAGCACCAACTTCTGGGGGAGCTGCTGAAATTTTAAATGGAGAAGTTGGCGATTCTTCAGATTTATCAAAATTTATAAAAAAGGAAGAGATTAAATCTGATAGACCAGAACTTGGAACAGCAAGAGTTGTAATTTCTGGGGGTAGGGGAATGCAAAGTGGTGAAAATTTTAAATTAATAACGGCGGTAGCAGATAAACTAAATGCAGCGATAGGCGCATCTAGAGCAGCTGTTGATGCAGGTTATATAACTAATGATCACCAAGTTGGACAAACTGGTAAAGTAGTTGTGCCCGATTTATACATTGCTGTTGGTATTTCAGGAGCAATTCAACATTTAGCTGGAATGAAAGAGAGTAAAGTTATTGTAGCTATTAATAAAGATGGTGAAGCACCAATTTTTAGTGTTGCTGATTATGGTCTAGAGGCAGATTTATTTGATGCTCTTCCTAAATTTTTAGAAGAATTGAACAAATTAAACACTATACAAAAATAATATAATCTGTAGAAAATTAAGTTATGTCTAGAGAGACAATGGAATATGATGTTGTAATTGTTGGTGGTGGTCCGTCAGGTCTATCTACAGCAATTAAGTTAAAACAATTAGATGCTAATCTAAACGTTTGTGTGTTGGAAAAAGCTTCAGAAATAGGGGCACACATTTTAAGTGGTAATGTTTTTGAAACTAGAGCGTTAGATGAATTAATTCCTAATTGGAAAGAACTTAATTCACCTATTAAAACAAAAGTCACAAAAGAAAAATTTTTATTTTTGAGTAAAAATAAGTCACTAAGCTGGCCAACTTGGTTGTTACCTTCTGTTCAGAAAAATCATAACAATTACATTATCAGTCTAGCCAATCTATGCAGATGGCTTGCTGAGCAAGCTGAAACATTAGGTGTTGAGATATTTCCTGGGTTTCCTGCAAGTGAAATTCTATATAATGAAGATGGTTCCGTAAAAGGTGTTGCTACTCAAGATATGGGTATTGATAAAGAGGGAAATAAAAAAGATAATTATGAACCAGGTATAGAACTTTTAGGTAAAGTAACAGTATTTGCAGAAGGTTGCAGAGGTCATTTAGGCAAACAATTAATTAAAAAGTTTGAATTAGATAAAGGTAAAAGCCCTCAACAATATGGAATAGGCTTAAAAGAGATCTGGGAAATAGATGAGAAAAATCATCAAGAAGGAATGGTTATGCACACAGCTGGATGGCCATTGGATAATAATACATACGGTGGAAGCTTTATCTATCATGCTGAAAATAAACAGGTTTTTTTTAGGATATGTAATCGGTTTGGACTATAAAAATCCATATTTATCTCCTTTTGAAGAATTTCAAAGATTTAAAACACATCCTGCTATAAGAAAAATTATAGAAGGTGGAAAAAGAATTTCATACGGAGCTAGAGCGTTAATTGAAGGTGGCTTACAAAGTTTACCAAAAATGTTTATGCCAGGAGCATTATTAATCGGATGTGACGCAGGAACTTTAAATATGCCAAAAATCAAAGGTTCTCACACTGCTATGAAAAGTGGAATGATAGCTGCAGAAGTAATTAACGATCACATAAAAGAAAAAAAAGATTTATCAATTTATGAAGATAAATTTAAAAATAGCTGGTTATATGAAGAGCTTTTTAAAGCAAGAAATGTTAAACCGAGTTTTAGTTGGGGATTAATATTAGGAATTATTTTCACTGGGATAGATCAAATTTTGTTTAGGGGCAAATTACCATTTACTCTTAAACACAAACATGCAGATCATGAAACTTTAAAATCTGTGAAAGAAATGCCTAAAATTGATTATCCTAAACCTGACAATGTGATTACATTTGATAAAACTAGTTCTGTTTATTTAACTGGAACAAATCATTCAGATAATCAGCCAGTACATTTGCAATTAAAAAATCCAAATTTACCGATTAATTATACTTTAGAAAAATTTGATGAACCAGCTCAAAGATATTGTCCAGCGGGAGTGTACGAAGTTCAGAAAGAAAGTGATATTTATAAGTTTGTTATTAATTCACAAAATTGTATTCATTGTAAAACTTGTGATATTAAGGAGCCTTCTCAAAATATTAATTGGATTACGCCAGAAGGCGGAGGTGGTCCTAAATATGGAAATATGTAATCAAGAGAGGTCGATTGCAAATTTTTTAAGAGTTTCAATAGGTAGTATTTTTAATGTATTTTGGTGTGTTCTTTTTAAATAAATTGGACATCCTTTACCAGCTTCTACTGCCCTTGCATACCAGGATGCACATACACACCAACCATCACCATCTTTAAGTCCTGGAAATCCAAATTCTGGGTGAGGTGTTATCAAATCGTTGCCAGCTTCTTTGCACCATTCTAAAAATTCAGTTGTAACTTTTGCACACACTGTATGTAAGCCCTGGTCGTTTTCATCAGTATTACAACAACCGTCTCTATACCATCCTGTTAAAGGATCTAAAGAACACTCTTCTAGATTTTCACCTAAAACGTTTTTTTGACTTTCTTTCATTATATTTTTGTTGGATTAGGTTGACCTTTATAAACTTTTTCAGGATCAAATTTTTTTTCTTTTTCAGTAAATTTCATTTCGACTTTTCTTCCATTTTCTATTGGTCCTAAAGGAATAGATCTATAAAAACAAGATCGATAGCCTACATGGCAACTAGCACCTTCACCAATATCCACAGTCAACCAAATAGAATCTTGATCATCATCAACTCTAATCTCAATAACTTTTTGCACAAAGCCACTTGTTTTACCTTTATGCCATAAAGCTTTTCTTGATCTACTAAAATAATGAGCTTCCTTTGTCTCAATCGTTTTTTTTAAGGCTTCGACATTCATATATCCATGCATTAAAATTTCCTTTGTATTTACACACATAGTGATAACTGGGATCAGACCATCATTATCAAATTTTGGTGAAAGAAGATTTCCTTCTTCAATTTCAAGTATATTTTCTCTTTTTTTGAACATAAATGGTGATTATGTAGCATATATACAGATATATTAAATATTTTAAAAACGTATATTTATAGGTATAAAACTCTCCATGAAATTAGTTAAAGATACAGATAACAACGAAAATTTAAAAAAGATTTCGGATGAAGAGGCCGAAGAAGCATTTAAAACAATATTATCCTGGATGGGTGAAGATCCCAACAGAGAAGGATTATTAGAAACACCTAAAAGAGTTGTTAAAGCATTCAAAGAATATTTTAAAGGTTATAAAGAGGACCCTAATCAAATTTTAGATAAAACTTTTGGCGATGTTGATGGTTATGATGATATGGTTATCCAGAAAAATATTTCAGTACAAAGTCATTGTGAACATCATATGGCTCCAATAATTGGAAAAGCTCATGTAGCTTACATCCCAAATGATAGAGTTGTTGGTTTAAGTAAATTAGCAAGAGTTGTAGAAGTATTTTCAAAAAGATTGCAAACACAAGAGAGATTAACTATGCAAATTGCGAATACCCTTATGAAATCTTTAGATGCAAAAGGGGTTGCAGTAACTATAGACTCAACTCATCAGTGTATGACAATGAGAGGTATAAAAAAAGAACAAGCAACAACAGTAACAAATTATTATTTAGGTCAATTTAAGGAAGATCTAAGTTATCAAAATAGATATTTGAGATTTATCAGTATAACAAAAGATTAAAGTGTCTAATCAATTTAAAGCATTAATTTTAAATCAAAAAGGCGAAGAGTTTACACGTGAGGTAAAATCCATTGATAAAAGTTTTTTAAAGCACGGTGATGTTACTATTAAGGTAGATTATTCAGATCTTAATTTTAAAGACGGCATGATCTTAAAAAATGGTGGGAGATTAGTAAAAGAGTTCCCTCATATTCCAGGTATAGATTTCTCAGGAACAGTTTTAGAAAGCCAAAATTCAAATTTTAAAGAGGGTGATGAAGTAATTTTAACTGGTTTTAGAGTTGGAGAAATTTTTTACGGTGGATATTCTCAAGTTGCAAAAGTTAATGGTGATTTTTTAGTTAAAAAACCAAAAAATTTGACTAGTAAACAATCAATGATACTTGGAACAGCTGGTTTTACTTCATTAATGAGTGCTTTTGCAATTAAATCAAGAGAAGAAATCTCACTTGGTGAAAAAGTAAATAATGTTTTGGTCACTGGAGCGTCAGGTGGTGTTGGAAGTGTTGCAGTAATAGCATTAAATAAAATGGGATTTAATGTAACTGCAGTAACTGGAAAAGACTCTAAAGCTGATTACTTAAAATCATTGGGAGCTAAAAGTGTTGTAAATAGAGCTGAATTTGACAAAGAACCTAGACTTATAGACAAAGGTCTATGGGATGGTGTTGTAGACACGGTTGGTGGTAAAATTTTAGCTAACGCAATAGTTCAAACTAATTCAAATGGAATTATTGCAATTTGTGGAAACGCAAGCACTAACGAATTAAACACTAATGTGATACCTTTTATGCTACGAGGTATAAAGCTTTGGGGCATGGACTCAGCCAATTGTAGTATTAAAAGGAGAGAATTTATTTGGGGAGAAGCTGCGAATTTAATTGATTTTGATTTATTAGAGAAATCTATTCAAACAGTAAGCTTAGAAGAATTAATTGAAACTTATCCTAAAATTTTAAAAGGTGAAATTTCTGGAAGAGTTTTGGTTGATTTAAATAAATAATGGATTGGGATAAATTAAAAATTTTTCACGCAGTTGCCGAAGCTGGAAGCTTTACTAATGCAACAATTAATCTAAATCTGAGTCAATCAGCTATTAGTAGACAAATACAATCATTAGAACAAGATCTTAAAGTTCAACTTTTTGAAAGACACGCTAGAGGTCTTACTTTAACTGAGAATGGAGAATATGTATTTAAAACTGCACATGAAGTTATAACAAAACTAAAAGAGGTAGAAACCTCGCTTGGAGATCAAAAGAATAAACCTACAGGTAAATTGACGATCACAACAGTAAGAAGTTTCGGAACACATTGGTTAACACCTAGAATCCAAGAATTTATGACGCTAAATCCAGAAATCGATATTGAGTTAGTTTTTGATGACAAAGAATTAGATTTAAGCACAAGGCAGGCAGACATCGGTATCTTCATGAGAAGACCAAAACAACTCAACTACATACAAAAAAAACTTGTAGATATTAAGTATCATATTTATGGATCAAACAAATACCTTGAAAAAAATGGAATGCCAAAAAATATAAATGATTTAAATAAACATAAATTCATATCTTTTGGAAAAGGAGCACCCTCACCAGTTTATAATCCAGATTGGGCACTAAAACTTGGAATGCATGATGGAAAAAAAAGGAAATCAACAATGAAGGTTAATAGTGTAATGGGTTTACTTTTAGCTGTAGAGTCCGGAGTTGGCCTTGCCGCTTTACCAGATTATTTAGTAAGTAATTCCAACAATGTTATTAGAGTTCTCCCAAAATCTGAAGGTCCAATTACTGAAACTCATTTTGTTTATCCGCAATCTTTAAAAAGTACAGCTAGAGTTCAAGCTTTTAGAAACTTTCTATTTAGCAAAATTGGCGACTGGAAAGCTTAATTTCTCATAAATAGCTGATTTATTTAATGCGACATTGTTGCAATTGATTATCAATCTCATTGATAATAGTTCTCATTCTCAGTAATTATGCGGAATAATTAAACGGAGAAACGGAGAAAAATGAAAAAAATAACTATTTCAGCATTGATTGCATTGTTGTTTGCTTCAACTTTCGCAATCGCAAATGAGGTTAATGTGTTTAATGCAAGACATTATAAAGCTGATGCTGAGCTTTACTCTAAGTTTACAAATAAAACTGGAATTAAAGTAAATTTAATTAATGGAAAATCAGGTGCTTTAGAAAAAAGAATCATTAGTGAAGGTGTGGATTCTTCAGCTGATCTTTATATCACAGCAGATGCTGGAAGATGTGGAGCAATGGATGCAAAAGGCACTCTTCAAGGTGGTTTAACATCTGCAGCTATTAAAGCAGCTGTTCCTGCAAGTTTTAGAACAAGCAAATGGGTAGGAATCGCAAAAAGAGCAAGGATAATTTATTATTCACCTGAAAGAGTAACTGGTGCTGAATTATCTGGAATGACTTATGAAGGTTTAGCTGATCCTAAATGGAAAGGTAGATTAGTAATTAGAAAATCTAGCAATATCTACAATAAATCTCTTGTAGCATCGTTGATTAAAAATAATGGAAAAAAAGCAACTGCAACATGGGCTGAAGGAGTTGTTGCTAATATGGCAAGAACACCAACAGGTAATGACAGAGCTCAAATAATGGCAGTAGCAGCTGGTGAAGCTGATATTGCAGTGGCTAACACTTATTATTTAGCACTAATGTTATCTGGTAAAAAAGGTGCAGAACAACAAGAGGCTGCAAAAAAAGTAAAAGCATTCTTTCCTAATCAAAATGATAGAGGAACACATATGAATGTTAGCTGTGCAGCTTTAGTAAAAGGTGCGCCTAACAAAGCTAACGCTGTAAAACTTGTAGAGTTTTTATTAACTCCGAGTTCTCAAGAGCACTTTACAAATAATACTTTTGAGTTTCCAATGATCGATGGTGTTTCACCAAGCCCATTAGTGGTAAATAACTTAGGATTAGATTTCAAACAAGATATGAAAACTAAGCTTGCTTCTTATGGAAAAAATCAAGCTGCCGCAGTAGAAGTTATGACAGCTGCAGGTTGGAAATAACATATGCTAAAAGAAAAAAAATTTAATTCTGATATTAATTTAAATAAGTCTTCCACTGCATGTTCCCCATGTAAATTGGAGTGTGAAAAGATTAATAAAAGATTAAATAAAAGAAAAAATACAGAAATTAAGTCTCAGGAGGTTCCGCATATCCTAAAAGTATTTAATTTTTGATTTTCTTAAATAGTGCCTGGTATTTACACAAATGTAAAACTGGGCACTTTACTTTTTCATGTTTATAAGGCGGATTATAATATGAAATTAAACAGTTGGTACTTATCTTCTTTCTTAATTTCCTTTGTAGTACTAATTCCAATCATTACTGTATTTACTAGTTTTTTTGAAAATACATCTAACTATTACGAAATTTTAAAAAACACTTTTTTGATAGAGTATATTTTAAACTCCATTACTTTGTTGGTTTCAGTACTAATACTTACCTTTATATTTGGCATAGGGACTGCTTACTTAGTATCTTTTTATAAATTTCCTGGAAGTAATTTTTTTAAATGGGCACTAATATTATCTTTTGCAGTTCCACCTTACATCTACGCATATTCTTTAACTGCTTTTTTTGAAAATTATGGAACTGCTTTTACAATTTTAAAAAACCTATTTGGTGATGCAAATTACAATAAAGATATTCCAAAATTTGATGGTATGTTAGGAGCTATATTGTCTATTTCTTTTTCACTTTTCGCTTATGTTTACATTTTAGCTAGAGCATCATTTTTATATCAGTCGCAAAATTTAATTGATCTAGGAAAAAATCTTGGATTTTCTAAAATTAAATCTTTTTATAAAATAATTTTACCTGCTGCACGACCAGCAATAGTTGCTGGGTTATCTTTGGTAGCAATGGAAACTTTAGCAGAATTTGGGGCAGTTGATTTTTTTTCAATAAATACATTAACTACAGGTATTTATAATTCTTGGATTTATTTTGATGATTTGGCTTTTGCTAATCGAATTTCTTTCCTTCTATTATTGTTTATATTTTCTTTATTTATTTTAGAAAACTTATCCAGAAGAAAGGCTAAATATCATTTAAATTCTAAAGGAGGCTTTAAGCAAAAAGAAAAAATTAAACTTTTTGGTGTTCAAGCTTTTTTAGCGTTTATGTTTTGTTTTATTATTTTTTTTATAAGTTTTTTATTTCCACTAAGTCAAATGTTATATTGGACAATAAAATTTCCAGAAAATTTACTTGATTTAGATATAGTTAATCTTTTATTAAATACCGTTTACTTAGTAACAATATCTAGTTTTGTACTATTACTATTTTCATTGATATCAAATTATGGCAATAGAGTTTCAAAAAATAAAATCTTAAACTTTTTATCAACTTTATCTATCTCAGGTTATGCGATACCAGGAGTAATTTTAGCCATTGCTTTTATAACTTTTATCGCATGGTTTGATAATAGTATCATTAAAGCATTAGGTCTTACTTCAATAAAAAAGATATTTATAGGTTCAATTTTTGGTTTAGTTTTAGTTTATTTCATTCGATTTTACTCTTTGGCTTTTAATGGAATCAAATCAGGGTATGAAAAGATAAATATTTCAGTAGATGAGAGCGCTTACTTACTTGGTTACTCAAAAAGAAAAACATTCACAAATATTCATATTCCTTTTTTAAGAAACTCACTAATTTTCATTATAATTCTGATTTCTTTAGAGATTATAAGAGAATTGCCAATTACCTTAATCTTAAGACCTTTTAATTTTGAAACATTTGCAACCACTGCTTATATATCAGCTTCTGAAGATTTGTTAGAGGCTGCAGCAGTACCTTCTTTATTTTTAATTTTAATTGCAAGTATATTTATTATAATGACATCAAAATATATTTTGAGAGAAAAGAATGAATAACTTTTTTGAAGTTAAAGATGTTGACTTTAGTGTCGGAGGTAAAACTAAAGTGAGAAATGTATCATTTTCAATTGAAAATGAGGGCGATGTGATATGCCTTTTGGGCCCATCTGGTATTGGAAAAACTACAATATTGAGAACTATTGCAGGATTAGAAAAACTGGATAAAGGCATGATAGAATTAAAGGGTAAAATTTTATCTTCAGAAAAAATAAATATTGAACCTGAAAACAGAAATATTTCTCTCGCATTTCAAGAAAACAGTTTGTTTCCACATTATACAGTAAAAGAAAACATATTTTTAGGAGCTGAAAGAAATAAAAATAAAAAAGATCACAAAGTAAGTTTTGAAGAACTCATAGATTTATTAAATATTTCCAATATTTTAAATAAATTTCCTCATGAAATAAGCGCAGGTGAAGCACAAAGAGCTTCCTTAACTAGATCTCTTGTAACTCAGCCAGATTTACTATTATTAGATGAACCATTGTCAAATGTAGATCAAAGTTTTAAGGAAGAAATTCAAGAAAAATTAAAAAAGATATTAAAAAATTCTAAGATCACTACAATAATTGTTACTCATGACTCTTATGAGGCTTTTTATTTAGGATCCAAGTGTGGAATAATTTTAAATCAAGAGCTTAAACAATTTGATGATCCTTATAATGTTTACCATTTACCAAACTCTATTGAAGTAGTTAATTTTTTAAATAGAGGCACCCTTATTCCTGCTGAAGTGACGAGTCCTAAAAGCTTGGAAAATAAAGATCTTGGAACAATTACAGGAAACTTTATAAAACCTTTCCCAATAGGATCAAAAGTGAGCCTTTTGGTACAACCTGAGGATTTACATCACGATGATAAAAGTAGTCTTAAATTTGAAGTAGTGGACAGGAAATTTCGAGGAACTAATTTTATTTATACTCTCAAGACACCCAATAACACATTAATTCCTGTTTTTGTACACTCTCATCATATTCATCAACATGAACTTGATGAAAAATTTGGAATTAAGAGACCAATTCATATTGATCATATAGTTTGCTTCTAATAAAAAGCCTCTCATAAAATGAAATCAAATTTACAAGTCTTTATCAAAGGAATTATTGACGTAAGTCCATTTATGATTCCGGTTGTTCCATTTGGACTTATATTTGGAATTTTAGCTATTGATATCGGTTTTAGTCCTTTGGCTACAATGGGAATGTCCCTTATAATTTTTGGTGGTGCTTCCCAAATAGTTCTTCTACAATTATTTTCTGGAGGAGCCTCATCTTTAATAATAGTTAGTTCAGTTGGAGCCGTCAATTCAAGGCATCTTCTTTATGGTGCGGTAATTTCTGAGCACGTTTCTGATTTAAGATTAATCTGGAAAATAATAATTTCCTATTTTTTGATTGATCAGGCGTTTGCTCTTTCAAATGAGTACTTTAAGAAAAATCAAGACAGAAATAAATATTTTCATTTAATTGGTGGTGGAGTTACTTGTTGGGTAATTTGGCAATCATCAACATTTCTAGGTATAATCTTAGGTGAGGCCATACCTGAAAAACTTGGACTAAATTTTGCAGTCCCATTAACTTTTTTAGCTTTGTTAGTGAATGATTTTAGAAAAGTTATTAACGTAATTGTTATTATAATCTCAGGTCTTGTCGCTACTTTAGGTTATAATTTTATACCTTACAAAGCTTATGTTATAGTTGCAGGGCTTACAGGATTGTTTGTAGCTTGGATTTTAACAAATAAAATAAAAAAAATATGAGTGAATGGGTTTTAATTGTTAGTTGTGGAATTATAACATTTCTTACGAGGTTCTCAATGATTGCATTACTTAAGAAGGAGATGTTTAACGATAGAGCTAGGCAAGTCTTATCTTATGTGCCAACAGCAATCTTTCCTGCAATCATATTTCCTGCTATCTTTCTTGATGATACTGGATTAATACAGATTGAAGATAATCCAAAAATTTTAGCAGCGTTGATTGCTATGATTATTGGAATAATGACCAAAAATATTATTGCGACAATTTTTTCTGGATTAGCCTCTTATTGGTTTCTTATTTTTGTTGTATAAAAATCTATGAAAAAAATTTTTATAACTATTTTTTGTATACTTGCTTTTAATGCTAATGCTATGGAGAAAAAAACAACTTTTAATAAAGAGTTGTTTGATAAAGCCCAATCAGAAGGTAAGGTTGTAGTTGTAAGCTCTTGGATAAAATATTGTTCATCTTGTGCTGGTCAAATGAAAATTTTAAATAAAGCTAAAAATGACGGTCAATTAGCTGATATTAAATTTGATGATATTGAATATTTTTCTTTTGAAGTTACAAATAAAGAAATAGCCAATCTATTAAATGTACAATATCAAACTACACTTTTAATTTTTAGAGATAATAAAGAGGTTTATAGAAGTGTTGGTGAAACAACCAAAGATTTAATTTACGAAGCCATTAAATCCTCAATTTAAGAATTAAAATCATTTTCAAACAAAGAAAATTTTGTTCAATAGATTTTTAAAAAATAGTATATTGATATCATTATTGTGTTATGGAAATTACAAAATTTGATTGGTTCTGTTCTGGTACTTGGAAAATAAGCGCAAAAAATACTGCATGGTGTTTACTTGGATGTTCAATCGGGGATTTTGGAACTATACTTTTTTTTCAATTAACAAAAATTCCTCTTCCAGTCATATTTATAATGATTTTAGCAATAATTAATGGCTTAATTACAAGTATCATTCTTGAAACTATAGTTTTAATTAAGCAAAATCTTACTTTAAACGAGGCCTTCAAAACAGCTTTAGGAATGAGTTTTATTTCAATGATAAGTATGGAATTAGCAATGAACCTTACAGATTATTTTTTAACTGGTGGTGCTATATTAACTTGGTGGGTAATACCATTAATGTTAACCGTAGGTTTTTTAACACCATGGCCTTACAATTATTGGAGATTAAAAAAATATGGCATCAACTGTCATTAAAAATTGGGATAATAAGACTTGGTTATCTTCACAAAATTACATCAATCAATTTAATAAATTTTTAGTTAAAAATACCAAATTAAATTCAGAGTCTAAAGTTTTAGATATTGGATGTGGCAGGGGTAAAATCATAGGTGATTTAAATTCAAAATTAAAATTTAGTTTTAAACCATTAGGAATTGATATTGTAAATCATAAAGATAAGGATAAAAGAATTAATTTCAAAAAAATTTGTGTAAAGGATTTTTTTATAAAAAATAATGATAAGTTTGACTTAATTATGATCAAACAAACAATTCATCTACTAAATATTAATGACATAGTTATTTTGTTTAAATCAATTCAGAAAATTTTGAGACCAAATGGTAAAATTTTAATATTCACTTTAGATACAAAAAAAAATGAGATACCAACTTTCAAGAAGATGAAATTAAAACTAGATCAATCCCTAAAACGAGATAAAAAAATACTTAAAATTATTAATAAATTTTATCCATATATGACCAAAAAAAAGTTTATTTATAAAGTAAAAATAAGAAAAAATAATTATATCAGAATGTTAGAGAAAAGATTTATTTCAAGCTTGTTAACTTTTAGCAAAAATGAGCTTTCAGAGGGTATTGAAGAAATTAAAGTTAATTACAAAAATATAATAAAATTTAATGATAAGTTAATTTGTCTTATCTTATAAAATTCTTTTTAATAAATTTTCTTTAAATATAATTTTATGAATAATTACTGCAAAGATATGCAACAAAACGAGAGCAATCAGTGTATAGTTTCCAACAATATGAATATCATAAAATAATTCAGCTAATTCAAAATTATCTTTTATTTCTATAGTAAAAAAAAATATATTCAGTATCTCTCCACTAAAAAGTTTCTTTAGAGCACCTGAAGTTGTAATAATTAAAATTGATAGGTATAAAAAAACATGATTCATTTTTGCTATCATTCTTTGACCTATAAAAAGACTATTATTTAATCTTGGTGTAGGATTAAAAAGTTTATATATTAATCTTCCAATAGTTATATAAAATATACTTAAACCTAAAATTATATGTATGTTTTCAATAGATAATTTTTTCTCATCAAATTCTAGACCAACTAAATAAAAACCTAATGGAATTTGTATTACCAAAACTGCGGCACTTAACCAATGAAATATTTTGGAAATTAGTCCATACTCTGTTAAATTATTAGTCAACCTCATATGATCAAAAAATATACCATATATATTTTTAAATATACTTTGTTTATTTTGACACTGATTACCTTTGCTTTGCCTGTTAATTCAGACATGTCTGTTGAGGAAATAATTAAAGGAAGAAAAGCACTCTTTAGTAAGAATTATAGTACAGCAAAAAAAGTTCAAGCGTTAGCTTCTAAAGGTGATTTTGAGAAAGCTAAAACTCTAATGATTGAAATGAGCAAAAATTATAAGATTTTACTAGAGTATTTTCCAGAAAATACAAAAGAAGGATTTAAAACTGAGGCATTACCAATTATTTGGGAGCAAAAAGACAAATTTAATAATTTAATGACAAAATCTTCTACAGATATGATTAAACTTACAAAGGTTATTGAAGATTCTGATGATATAAGAAGAACTTTAACTCAGTTAATGTGGAGTAATTGCAAAGCTTGTCATAGCAAATTTAGAGCTCCACATTAATTTAAATTTAAAATTGTAATTAATTTAATTAAGTATAAATTTATGACATGAAATATCTGAGCGCACTTATAAATTTATTTGTTAGTTTATTTATTTCAACAATAATCATTTACGCTGTTAATATTGCTGCGGGTTTCGCAGGTGCTGATTATTCTTTTAGTCACGGTGAAACATTCATTATGTGGATTTTAATGGCAATTTTGGTAAATAATTGTATAAAAAGATAAATTAAAGGGGTGTCTTTACAGACTGAGAATAAACCCTAAGAACCTGTCCGGTAATTCAGAAAGGGATAAAAATGGATAAAACATATTTTTTAAATCAATCTACCTCGATTATTGCAGTTGTTGTAATTAGTCTTATATTTGTATTTTTAGGTTTATATCATTCGAGAAAATATCAAGGAATAAATAATTACTTAACAGCTAATAGAAATGTAGGATTTTTTTCTTTAACAACAAGTCTGACCGCCTCAGCCTTAGGTGCCTGGATTTTATTTGGTCCTGTTTCAGCATCTACTTGGGGAGGGATGGGAGCAGTAATAGGTTACTCACTCGGTACAGCTTTCCCTATGCTTTTCTTAATTTTCTTAGGAAAAAAAATTAGAAAAGAATTTCCTAAAGGATCATCATTGATTGAGTTTACGAGAAAAAAATTTGGAAAAAGTTTATTTAAATTAATTCTATTAATGACTATTTTTTATATGTTTATTTTTTTATGTGCCGAAGTAACTGCAATTTCTGTCCTAATAAATTATATCTCTGGAGTAGAATTATGGCTGACCGCTTTAATCATTTTGATATCTACTCTAGTATATACTTTGTATGGAGGTCTTAGAGCTTCAATATTTACAGATAATATTCAAATGGTTGTTATGATTATTCTTTTAATAACTTCTCTCGTATTTATAACATTGTTCACAGGATCTGAATTTTCAATTCAATTCATTAAAGAAAAGAATCCTCAACTTTTAAGCTTATCTTACATTCCTGGTTATACTGCTGGTTTAACATTTTTTATTGCTGTCGCTGCAACAAATTTATTTCATCAAGGCAATTGGCAACGTGTTTATTCAGCAAAAAATTTCATTACTTTGAAAAAAAGTTTAATTATGTCTTTTTTTCTAATTATACCAATTATATTTTTTATGGGTTTTACTGGAATGGTCGCTTTTTCAATCAGTCCGGATACAAGACCGGATCTTGGATTTTTCACTTTATTACTTAATGATCAAACAGAAATATTGTCTCTAATTATAATAATTCTTGGATTGACTTTGACTATCTCAACTGTAGATACTTTAGTCAATGCAATATCTAGCTTAATTGTTGTAGACGGTAAAGCAACTTTTAATATTAACAAAAAAACTAATTTTCTAAATTTATCAAAAAAAATTATTTTAGTTTTATCTTTAATTTGTTTTATTGTTGCATCTAGAGGATTTGATATACTTTATCTTTTTTTATTGGCTGATTTATTTTGTTGTGCTTTTGTGTTAACGGTTTTTTATAGTTTTTATAACAAAGATATTAATGAAAAAACTGCGTATATTTCAATCATAGCCGGACTTTTAGCTGGTTTCTTATTATTTCCATCACCAGATTTTACAAAAAGCATACTAGTTGGTTTATTGATCCCATTAGAGACATTCATACCATTTGTGTCGCAATCATTACTTTTTTTATCATTTTTTGTTGCAACATTTATACCATTAATAGTTTTAAAGCTTAAAAAATATTAAAACGTTAATTATATTCTATTTTGCATAATAATTTTTTTTAATTATTTTCTTTAATTCTTGATCGGTAATTTTCATTGTTATTTCAAAAAGAATTAGTTTAAAAATATCTTTATAGTGTCTATACCCCTTTTCATTGCCAAATTTCTTAAAATATAAATTTGACAGAGTTAAACTTTCAATATCATTACTATCTGATCTCTCAATATTAATTTTAAGATTCTCAATAGATGAAGTCATTACAAGAAAGTTTATATCAACAATTTTTTTTGGATAAATCTTTGGATTTGATTTATTTTTATAATTTTTTGTTATACCTAAATTATCTTTAATAAATTGGTCTTTTTTTTTGGAAATATCAAATTTTATATAAAGAATAGGTTTTTGAACCTCTATATTTTCTATAATAATTAATTTTGTAAAAAGAGATTTTAGATTTAAATTTATTGTGATTTTTTCTGCTTTAAAAATATCATTATTCGAATTATCCTTATCATTAATAACAACATCACTGAGAGACAACTCTTTTTTTTTATAAGAGATATCAAAATTATTTATATTTATTTCTTTATTGATCCATTTTTCAAAACTTATTATTATTAATTTGGACAATATAATTTTATTGAAAAGAATGACAAAAATTAAGAGAGAGAAAAATATTAGTCTTTTTTTCACGATTGTATTTATAGTCTATATCACATATATAAACCTTCAAATGATCGATAACCAAATAAAAATTAGTGGCTTATCTAAAGTTTATGATAATGGCTTTCAAGCTTTAAAAAATATTAATTTAAATATTAAAAAAGGTGAGATTTTTGCAATGCTTGGTCCAAATGGTGCAGGAAAAACTACACTTATTAGCATCATTTGTGGAATAGTAAGACCATCCTCAGGCAAAGTATCGGTTGAGAATTTTGATATTATAGATGATTATAGAGAAACTCGATCAAGAATTGGATTAGTTCCACAAGAACTTACTTTAGAACAATTTGAAACAGTTTTTAGTAATGTTTCTTATTCAAGAGGACTTTATGGAAAAAAAACCAGACCCATCACATATTGAAAAAATTCTGAAACAATTAAGCTTGTGGGATAAAAAAGATTTAATACTTCGACAATTGTCTGGAGGTATGAAGAGAAGAGTTTTAATAGCTAAAGCTTTATCACATGAGCCGAAAATATTATTTTTAGATGAACCAACAGCTGGAGTTGATGTTGAATTAAGAAAAGAAATGTGGAATGTAGTAGAAACTTTAAGAGAAACTGGTGTCACCATTATTCTAACAACACACTATATTGAAGAGGCCGAGGCAATAGCAGATAGAGTAGGGGTTATTAATCAAGGTGAAATTATCGTTGTTGAGGAAAAAAAAGAACTTTTAAAGAAGATGGGAAATAAAACATTGACTGTAGAATTACAAGAAGAAATTAATGTAGTACCAGAAAATTTAAAAAAATATAATCTCAAAATTGGTCAAAATAATACAAGTTTAGATTACACTTATCATCTTAAAGAAAAACAAACAGGAATAACTAATCTTTTACAAGATTTAAAAGATGCAGGATTAAGACTTAAAGATTTAAAGACAGAACAAAGTAATCTTGAAAATATATTTGTAAGTTTGGTAAAGGAAAATAATGAGAATTAACTATTATGGATTAAAGTCGATTTATCTTCATGAAATGGATAGGTTTCTAAGAACACTGGGTCAATCTCTTTTATCTCCTGTAATATCCACTTCATTGTATTTTATTGTTTTTGGTTCTGTAATTGGAAGTTATGTTCAGAATATTGACGGTATTAGCTATGGTTCTTATATTGTGCCAGGGTTATTAATGTTAACATTATTAACTCAGTCAATAAGCAACACATCATTTGGAATTTTTTTTCCAAAGTTTAATGGTACAATTTACGAAATATTAGCTGCTCCAATATCAACTTTTGAAATTGTCTTGGCATTTGTGAGTGCCGGTGCAACTAAAACATTGATTGTTGGAATAGTCATATTTTTAACATCAATGTTTTTTGTTGATGTTCAAGTTCAATTTCCGCTATTGATGATTTTTTTATTAATTTTAGTATCTTTTACATTTGCTTTATTTGGTTTTTTAATTGGTCTATTAAGTAAAAATTTCGAACAAATGTCGATTGTCCCATCATTGGTTATTACACCAATGGTTTTTTTAGGAGGGAGCCTCTATTCTTTAGATATGTTGCCAAAGTTTTGGCAAATAGTGACTTATTTTAATCCAGTAGTTTATTTAATAAACGGATTGAGATTTTCATTTTATGGAATATCAGATTTTAATATTTGGCTAAGTATTGGAACCATGGTTCTTTTTCTACTGATTTGTATAACTTTTGTAAGTGTCATCCTAAAAAAAGGATACAATATTAAATCATAACTGGCCCATCTCTGAGCCAGTAAAAAACTAATATACAAGAGGAATTGTTTTATTAGAACTGTTCTGACTCTGTAGAGCCATCCATTGCCGTTGTAGAGCTTTTCCCGCTACTTATTGTATTAGAAACAGCATCGAAATAAGAAGTACCAACTTCTCTTTGATGTTTTACACTTGTGTAACCATCTTTTTCTCTAGCAAATTCTTGCTGTTGAATTTTTGAATAAGCTGTCATACCTTCTTTTTTATATTTTTCTGCTAATTCAAAAATTGCAATATTCTGAGTATGAAATCCGGCAAGAGTAATAAATTGAAATTTATAACCCAGTTTACTGATTTCTTTTTGAAATGAAGCAATCTCACTATCTGATAAATGTTTTTTCCAATTAAACGATGGAGAACAGTTATATGCTAAAAGTTTTCCTGGAAATTTTTCATGAATTGAATCGGCAAACTTTTTTGCTTCTTCAAGATTAGGTGTAGCTGTTTCACACCATATTAAATCTGAATAAGGAGCATAGGCAAGCCCTCTTGAAATTGCTTGATCGATACCTGACTTGACATAATAAAATCCCTCTGGTGATCTCTTACCAGTTAAAAATGGTTTATCATTTTCATCAAAATCATTTGTAATTAGTTTTGCCGCATTAGCATCTGTTCTTGCTAATATGATTAATGGAACGTCAGCAATATCAGCAGCCAATCTTGCGGCTTTTAAATTTTTTATCATAGTCCCTGTTGGAACTAGAACTTTACCGCCCATATGTCCACATTTTTTTTCACTAGCTAATTGATCTTCAAAGTGAACTCCAGCTGCTCCAGCTTTAATAAATTTCTTTGAAAGTTCAAAGACGTTAAGTGGACCACCAAATCCTGCCTCACCATCAGCTATTATTGGTAACATATAATCTATTCTTTTTTGTTTTTTCATATCTCCATCTTTGAGTTCCATATGCTGAATTTGATCTGCTCTTAAAAGAGCATTATTCATTGATTCTACTAATTTTGGTGCGCTATCGTATGGATATAAAGATTGGTCTGGATACATCTCTCCAGCACTGTTAGCATCAGCAGCTACCTGCCATCCACTAAGGTAAATTGATTTTAGGCCTGCCTTAGCATGTTGAACAGCTTGATTACCCGACAAGGATCCTAAGGTACTGATATAGTTTTCAGTATTTAGAAGTTTCCAAAGCTTTACTGATTGTTGTTTACAGAGAGAATATTCTATTTTTATTGACCCTCTTAATCTCTCAACATCTTCTGGAGTGTAGTCTCTTTTAATACCTGCAAATCTTTTTAGTTCGTATGAGATATTTTCTGCACTCATGATAGGTAATTACCCTTTTAAATTTTTAATGAAAGTGTGAAATTGAAAGTTGATTTAGTTAGACTCGTTGGTCGTCTCAGCTAAATCATTCATTCCACTTGAACCCCAATCACAATGATCATCTCTCATGTAAATACCTCTGCTATTATGTCTAGCTAAGTCTTCACTTCTTATGATTTGAGCCTCATTTTCAGTGTTTTTTTGTTTATCAGTCATGTAAACTTTATAATTTACAAGATTTACAAAATCTACAAAAAAGTAAATAAAGCTTGTAAATTGTGGAAAAATTTTGTAAATATAAATTTACAAAATTTACTAATAGAAAATATGAGTCAAATTGATTTAAAAATAGGGCCAAAAATCAAGGCTTTTAGACGCCAATTAGGTCTTCAGGCGAATAGACTAGCACAAGAACTTAATATTTCGCCTAGTTATTTAAATTTAATTGAGGGTGGAAAAAGAAAAATTGATGGAGATCTTCTTTTAAAGATTTGTGAAAAATTAAATATTCAACTTTCACAATTAACCTCAAAAGATGATGTCAACCTCGAGAATACATTATCAGAAATTTTAGATGATAAGTTATTTGAAGATCTTGATATCTTGGGTCCAGAGGTAAAGGATCTTGTTGGAACTAATCCAAAAATTGGAAGAGCAATTGTGAGACTTGGAGATATTTTAAAAAAAAAAGATCATGAGTTAATTAACAAAATTGAAAAAATTTCAGGAAAAATTGTAGATAACAGGAAAAATTCTTTTCCAGGCGAAGTAATCTCAGATTTTCTACAAGAAAATAAAAACTATTTTCCAAAATTAGAAGAGTTCGCAAATAAAGTTTTTGAAAAAGTTCAGAAAAATAATCGCACAAGATATATAGCTCTTTGTGAATATCTTAAATCTGAATATAAGATAGTGGTTAAAGATGTGATACCAGATGCTGATAAGCCTTTTTCAAAAATTTATAATAAAGGTTCTAAAGAACTTCTGTTAAGCGACTATAGCTCACTAGAAACTAAAAAACTTCATGCCGCTGCCCAAATAGCCCAAGAAGGTGCTATTCAAGAAATTGATGAATATTTATCGGGTTTTACGTTCCCCTCAGATGAGTCAAAAAAACTTACAAAGGTTGCTTTATTAAATTATTGTGGTGCCGCGATTTTGATGCCTTACAAACCTTTTCACTCAGAATGTAAAAAATTAAAGTATGATTTGGAATTATTACAAAACACTTTTGCAACCTCATTTGAACAAGTTGCTCATAGAGTAACATGCCTACAGGATCCAAAACTACCAGGCATTCCTTTTCATTTTTTAAGAGTTGACATGGCTGGAAATATTTCAAAGAGATTTTCATTATCTGGTATAGAAATTCCTAGATATGGAGGAGCATGTCCAAGATGGAATGTATACTCTGCTTTAACAAGACCAGGTGTAATTCAAGCGGCTGTAAGCAAAATGACCAATGGTGAAAAATATGTATGTATTGCAAGAACTGTTGAAAAGGGAATTGGTAGATTTGGTCAATCAAAAAGTATTTTATCAATTGGATTGGGTTGTGAAGCAAAGTATGCCAAAGATTTTATTTATACTGAAAATTTGAATATTAATGATAAATCAACAGAAATTCCAATTGGTGTCTCTTGCAGAACATGCGATAGATTAGACTGTTCCCAAAGAGCTTTTCCTCCTCTACATAAAAAATTTGATGTAGATATTAATTCTAGAGGCGTTTCTGTTTACGTCGGTGATAAAAATTAACAAATAAAATTATGCTTAAGTTTATAATACCTGCGATTTTAATTTTTTTAATTGTTTTATTTTGGGAAAAAATAAGCGAAAAAATATATAAAAAATTTGAAATAAAGATTAATTATATCGCAATACTTATCTTTGTTATAGTTATTGTCGCTATACTCGCTTTATTGTACTTTTAATATTTTATGAGAGAGATATTTAAAATAGTTAAGAAAAAATTAGTTTCTAAGTACTTAGAAAGTAATTTTAAAAATCCAAAAAAATTTAAACCTAGAATTAAAGCTAGGATAAGAAAAAATAAACAAATAATAGGAAAAAATATTGGTAATTTTTTTGATTGGATCAAAGGTGCTGAACTGGTTGAATTAAAAAAGTGTAATATTAGTGAGGATCCGGTAAGACCCGAACTTGATAATGACTTTAGACTAAGTTATGGGCGAAAAATTTTTGGTGTAAAATTCAAAGGAGAAATTCACGCGGTAATGTGTTTCGCCTACACCAATAAAATCCCTAAAAATATTGATGAATTAGATAAATTTAGTCATGATGCTTTTTTACAAAGTACTCAAAGGGGACAAAATGTGGGGAAAATTGCGATCGCATATACAGTCTGGTCAAAAAAACGAGGAGGTGGTAAATTAATTGTAAAAGAAGTGTTTAAAAAAATTAAAAAATCAAACCATCTAAATAGATTGGTTACTTTGTCTCCTCTTACAGAAATGGCAACAAAATTTCATACTAAAAACGGAGCAAAACTTTTACAAGTCAATGAGTCTACTCAAAATTTCGAGTATGAAGTTTCAAAAAATCAGTGATCATTTAAATGAATAATTTGAATATCTTAATTGTTGAAGGTAATCTTGAAGAAGAAAATAAAAATTTCTCAGATGCTGGTATACAAACGCATACTGAAAGTCTCAAAGAAAGTTTAAATTTTTTATCTTCTAACTTACATTTTGATGTCGTTAACCCCTCTTCTAATAATAATATAAATAATATTAAAGCCAAATTATCTAGTTACGATGGTTTAATATGGGGCGGAAGTAGTTTAAATATTTATAATAATACTCCAGAAATAAATAACCAAATCGAATTTATGAAAGAATGTCAGAAAACTGTGAAAAATATTTTAGCGATATGCTGGGGACTTCAAGTTGCTGTAACCGCTGCTGGTGGAGAAGTAAAAAAAGCAAATGCACCACATATTGGGATTGCTGAAGAAATTAGTATAAACAATAATGGTTTATTAAATCCAATTTATAAGGGTAAAGATAAAAAGTTTAATTCACCAGCTTTTAATATTGATGAAGTCGTATCTTTGCCAAAAAATGCAGTTTGTTTAGCTTCCAATAAAACTAATAAAATTCAAAGTTTGTACTTTCAAATTAATGATTGTAAAATATGGGGCTTACAATATCATCCGGAAATTACTTATGAAAAAATGATTAGCCTTATTGAGTTTAGAAAAGATAGACTAATTAAGGTAAGAAAAGTATTTAAGAATGAAATGGAAGTTCAAAACCACATATCATTAATAAAATCTGAAATTTCTAATTCAAGTAAAAATCAAAGAATGCTAGAATTAAGTAATTGGATTAATAATGTTTACTCTGTACAAAATCATGTTTAGTTTTATAGTTCCTTTTATTGTTTTAATTATAGTTGTAGTATTTGTCCACGAATATGGACATTATTACTTTGCTAAAAGATACGGTGTAGGCGTAACCGATTTTTCAATTGGTTTTGGTAAAGAATTATTTGGATGGAACGATAAACACGGAACTCGTTGGAAAGTCTGCTTAATTCCACTAGGTGGATATGTTAAATTTTTTGGAGATAGAAATGTATTTTCTCAAGCTGATCAAGAAAAATTATTAAAAAAATATAACGATGAAGACCGTAAAAAATTATTTACGTTGAAGCCTTTATACCAAAGAGCTTTGATTGTCTTTGGGGGCCCTTTGGCAAATTTTTTATTAGCTTTAGTGATATTCTTTTCAATATATTCTTTTTACGGTAAAGATTTTACACCTGCTGTAATAAATGAAGTTCAAAAAGATAGTCCAGCAATGATTGGTGGTTTAAAACAGGAGGATATAATTTTAGAGATAGATGGAAATGAAGTTAAAAGTATTATGGATGTTTCAAAGTTTATAACAATGTCAACAGCAGAAATTATAGATTTTAAAGTAAAAAGATCTTATGACGAATTAATCCTTAAAATTAAGCCTAATTTGATATTAAGTGAGGACAATCTTGGTAATAAAGTGAATAGAAGAATTGTTGGAATTAAATTAAGTCCTTATAACAACGAAATAAATCATGTTAAACTTGGCCCTGGACAAGCAATCTATCATTCAGCAAAAGAGGTATATTTTGTAAGTGTTTCATCATTAAAATACATTGGAGCAATGATATTTGGAAAAGCTGATACCTCGCAGCTTGGTGGACCTATCAGAATTGCAAAAATTTCAGGCCAAGTAGCTGAATTCGGATTGATAGCATTTATTAGTATGATGGCTTATATTTCAATTAGTCTTGGATTAGTAAACCTTTTTCCTATTCCTTTATTGGATGGTGGACATTTAATGTTTTATGCGTTTGAAAAAGTTTTAGGTCGCCCATTATCGCAAAAAACCCAAGAAAGTTTTTTTCGAATCGGTATGTTTTTACTGATAACTTTGATGTTTTTTACAACTTTTAATGATCTTAAGGACCTTGGTTTGTTTAAATAAACAAATATTTAAAATTTAAAAAAAGCCAATAAAATCAACCTTTTTTTAATAAATACCATATATTGTGTATTACTTTTTAATAAATACTAAAAAAAGTCTTGATTTATCAACACTTTTAATAAAGATAGTAATAACCACTAAAACCGGAGCTAAAATGAACAAAAAACAACTAATAGTCAAGCTTTCAGGTGCTTTAAATTTAAGTAAAGCTGATGCTGAAAGAACTTTTGACACTATAACCAACACGATTTTAGATGCTTTAAAAGGTGATGACTCTGTAAAAATTGCAGGTTTTGGAACCTATAAAGTGGCTAAAAGAAAAGCTAGAGTTGGCAGAAACCCAAGAACTGGTGAGCAAATTCAAATAGCTGCATCACAAAAGGTTAAATTCTTACCTGCTAAAGCGTTAAAAGAAGTATTTAATAAATAATCTTTTTAAACAGCCTTAATGTGGATTCACGTTAAGGCTGTTTGTATATGCAAATAGTGCATAGCCAATTTTCTCAATAAACGTTACTTTTTTTTTATCCTAAATTTATAAGTACCCTTTAACAGGGAGGTCTTATGACTAAATTAATAAAAATAATGAGTGCACCACTCCTAAGTTTGATTTTTTTATTGAACATGAGTAGTGCAGGTATGGCAGAGACAACAGTTTCTGCTGAAGTGGGTTTTATATTTAATACCTTGCTCTTTTTAATTTGTGGATTCTTAGTTTTTTTTATGGCTTGTGGATTTGCAATGTTAGAATCAGGAATGGTTACATCAAAGAGTGTATCCGTTATCTGTGCAAAAAATATAGGATTAGTATCAATTGCTGGAATAATGTTCTGGATGGTTGGTTACAATCTTGCTTATGGTATCCCAGAAGGTGGATATATAGGTAAATTTGTTCCATGGTCAGATGCAAGTAAAATTGGCACTGGTTATGCTGATGGTTCAGATTGGTATTTCCAAATGGTATTCTGTGCAACTACAGTATCTATAGTATCAGGTACTCTAGCGGAAAGAATCAAATTATGGCCATTCTTTTTGTTCGCTGCTATTTTATCAGGAATTATTTACCCAATAGTAATGGGATGGCAATGGGGCGGTGGTTGGTTGGCAGCTGCTGGTTTCTCAGATTTTGCTGGTTCAACTTTAGTTCACTCTACAGGAGGTGCAGCTGCACTTGCTGGAGCAATGATATTAGGTCCAAGATTAGGTCGTTTCACTAAAAAAGGTGAAGCAGCTCCTTTGAAGCCTTTTGCAGCATCATCAATTCCATTAGTAACCTTAGGAGTATTTATTCTTTGGTTAGGTTGGTTTGGATTTAATGGTGGTTCTCAATTAGCAATCGGAACAGCGCCAGACGCTATTGCAGTATCGAAAATTTTTATCAATACATTCTTAGCAGGTGCTGGTGGTGTATTAGCGGCGGGTGCCTTAACAAGATTATCTGGAAAAACTGATGTTATTCAAATGTTAAACGGATGTATCGGTGGTCTAGTTGCTATTACCGCAGAACCTTTAATGCCTTCTCCTTTAGCTTCAATTTTAATTGGTGCTGTTGGAGGTGCTATTGTTGTATACGGAACAAAATTCTTGTTCTCATTAAAAATTGACGACGTAGTCGGAGCAATACCAGCTCACATGTTTGCTGGAATTTGGGGAACATTAATTGTTCCTGCAACAAACTCAGGTGCAAACTTTGGAACACAATTACTTGGCGTATTATCAGTTAACGTGTTTGTGTTTGTAGTTGCTCTAATTGTTTGGTCGTTAATGAAAGCAACAATGGGTATTAGATTGAGCAAAGAAGCTGAAACGAAAGGGACAGATGTTTCTGAAACTGGAGTTATTGCTTACTCAATCCGTGATTAATTGTCGACAATATAGGGGCTCTTCGCTCTCTGTATTCCGCGATTACTCATCGAAGAGTCCCTAAAAATTCTCTCTAAGTTAGTTAACTAAAGCCCCCTCCCTCAGGGGGCTTTTTTTTACTCGTTTTTATCCCACAATTTTTTGTAGTCTACAAAAGGTGAAAGTCCATAAACAGAATTGATATTTGTGAAATGAGTTGCTAATGCGGGCATGGGACTAATACACAGTTCTTTTTTATAAATATTATGAAAAGGTTTTTCAAAAGGGTAATGTTCTTTTTTGGATGTACTAGTAAATTCATCAAAATATTTATTGATTAAAGTTTTACTCGTTAAAAATGTACATAAAGTTTCTTCAATTGATCTCCAATGATATTTATTACCTAAAAAAACATATGACTTTTCAAGACTATTATATAGATATGGGTAGTCTGAAGGGCACAAAATTAATTCTCGACTTAATTGTGATGAAATTCTTTCATAAGCAAATATCATTTCTTCAATAGCATCTAATTTATGAATATAGTCATCCTCAACAAAGTAAATTAAATCTCCACAATTTTTCGCGATTTCAAATGATTGATGAATATTTGACATGTTTGAAATTTGATTTTTTGATACTTCTTTTCCCTCTTCATTTATTTTATCGATTTGTTTTGCATATAAATCTAGATCTAGTTTTAAAACCTCACTTTGAAAAAATTGATTTTTAAGTATTTCATTAAATTTTGATAAAATTTCTTGATTTGAATTGTGATCAATAATTGTAACTTTGAGATGTATTTTATTAAATAATTCTTTATTATTGTTAATGGAGTTTGTGATTGAGTTTAGTGTTTTTAAACTATATTCACTTTTATCTTTTTCAAAAATTCTTTTTTTTGATTGAGTTAACATATTCACGGAAGTACAAGTTCTTAAAATAATATCTAAAGATTTAACTGGCCTTGTAATCTCAGTTTTTCCCATAGGAATTATTAAAGACTCTTTTCCTATTTGAGATGGGTTTTTTAAACCATCTTTATTAGAAGTGGGAATATAAAAATTAGATTGATCAATTATTTCAAAACCAAAAATCCTTGACAGTTTTATGAATATTTTTTTTAAAAATTTTGATTTATTAGTTTTATTTTTGATTTTCATAAGATATAATTAATTATCATGTCAATTCTATCATCTAAAACCTTAGTTGATAATGCTTTAAAAGAAATAAAAACTATTTCTGCAGATGAAGCATATACTTTATCTAGTGATAATCAGTGTAATTTAATAGATATTAGAGATATCAGAGAATTAGAAAAGGAAGGTAGAATAGAGAATTCAAACCATATTCCAAGGGGCATGCTAGAGTTTTGGCTTGATCCGGAAAGTCCTTACTTTAAACAAGGCAAGCTTGAATTAGAAAAAGAGATGGTGTTGTTTTGTGCAGGTGGTTTAAGATCTGCTTTAGCAGCAAAAACATTAAAAGATATGGGTTTTAAAAAAGTTTCACATGTTGATGGTGGTTTTGGAGCATTAAGACAAAGTAAATTCAAAGTAACTTAAGAGTTTAATTCATCAATAGCGTATTCTAAACGATCTTGACCCCAAAAAATTTTATTATTAACAATAAAGGTAGGGGCGCCAAAGACATCTTTTTCAAAAGCTTTATCAGTAAATTCTTTTAATTTGTTCTTAATTTCTATTTGATTTATTTTTTCAAAAAATTCATTTTTGATTATTCCAGTTTTTTCTAAAATCATTTCAAGATTATTTTCATTAGAAATATCTATGTTATCTCTCCAGTATGCATTAAAACAATTATCAAAATAATTTTCTTTAACCTTATCTTTGATTACTAAATAACCCCTCATAATGTATAAGGAATTTATTGGAAACTTGGAATTCCAATAAAATTTAATATTATTTTTTTTTGCAATTAACTCACAATCATTCTTCATATTCTTTAATTTACGGTCGTTAAAAGCTGGAGGTGTTATTCCGCCTAGTTTGTGTAAGCCTCCTAATAAAATTGGCTTATAATTAATAACAATGTCATTATTTTTTTTTAATAATTTAAGTCTTTCTAATGATAGATATGAATAGGGACTAATGAAATCAAAATAAAAATCAATTGATTTAGTCATACAACTTCATACTCTTAGCGTAAAAAATTCTTATTAACCAATATATTAAAATTCCAAAAGGACCTATTAAATAAGTAATGATGAGAGGTATTATTAAAACTATTTTATTAATCATAAGTTTTTGTGAGTCTCTTACAATCCAGCCGCCAGTGAAAAGGTTAATTGACACAAAATGTACCCAAAACATAATAAGAAATAATTTATTCGAAAATAAATCTGATATCTCATGGATACCTAAATAAAGATTAAAATTTCCGATAAAATCGTATTGAGCTAAATAAGATTTGTAAATTAAAAATATATACGTCCCGCTTAAGATTAGAATAGGGAAGATTGAGGTCACAAAATAATTACAAAATGATGATTGAGGAAAAAAAATTAATACTAACCAAAAAGGCAGTACTCCAAAATTTACCCAATAATAGAGAGTTTCTATAGTAAAATAATTATAAATTTGTTCGATCATTTGAAAATATATTATATTAAATCTATTCATGATTCCTATAAGAAATAAAAAAAAAACTTTAGAGGTTACTGTTGAAGAGATGAGAAATTTTGCATTCAGATATGTTGAAAAATATGCACCCTCTAAACAACAACTTAAGACTTATTTACTTAAGAAATATCTCAAAATATCTGTAGACAATATTAAAAAGAGAGATGTAGGCGATTTAATTGATGTGGTTTTGTCTGATTTAGAAAAAAATAAATTTATTAATGATAAATTTTATTCAGACAGTAAGGCAAAAAGTATGATTCAAAGGGGGAAATCAATCAACAAAATAAGAAATTATTTAGTTGGCAAGGGAATTAAAGATGAGTTTATAAAAGAAACAGTAAATAAAATTCACGATGACAACTCTGACCAAGATTTTTTCTCTGCAATAAAAATTTGTAAAAAAAAGAGAATAGGACCAGCTAGAACTGAGGATAATAGACTATTATTCTATAAAAAAGATATTTCCTTATTAGCAAGAAATGGTTTTGATTTTGAAACTTCAAAAAAAGTAATGAATATTACAAAAGATGATTTTGATAAAATAATAAAGTTACTTTAATTTTTTTTCTTTTTCTTCTTTCACTAAGGTGTTAATTTTTGATTTGATATAGTTTTTAACAAAAATAAAGACTAATAAGCCAAAAATTGAAACTAAAACAATGATAATCAAAATAGTTCTTAATTGATCATTCATTATAGAATTTTTTTACTTTTTAAAATTAAACTTGGATTTTTGAAGTCCTTTTTACCATATAAAATTTCATTCCCTTCAAAATCTGAAATTTTTCCACCAGCATTTTCTAAGATAGCATGACCAGCAGCTATATCCCATTCGCAAGCTCGTGGTTCAGCAACATATCCATCAAATTCCCCAGCAGCAATAACACAAAATTTTAAAGAACTTTTCATTCGTACAAAATCTTTTACATTTAGTTTATTGTGTATATCCGCAATTTCACTTTTAATATTTTTGGAGTAAGATACAAATTTAATTTCTTTATTATTTCGATTTTTTGAGCACTCCAATTTTATAGATTTTCCATCCTTTATTTCAAATGAAAATCCTCCACCATAAGAATAAAACATTCTATTTTTTGCTGGCGCATTAATAAGTCCTGCAACTGGTTTTCTTTTTATTATTAATCCTGCATTGATAGTAAACTCTTCTTTATTGTTTATGTAGTCGTAAGTTCCATCTATTGGATCGACTAACCAAAAATTTTCTAAATTTTTTGTAGATTTATTATCTGATGTTTCTTCCGAGATTATTGGAATATCAGGTGTTAATTGATTGATTTTATTTGTTAGTATTTCATTAACCTCTAAGTCACCATTACTTACTGGTGTGTTGTCAGATTTTATCTTTTTTGTAAGACCTTTTCTTCTAAGATCTAATGAAATTTTTCCTGCCTGAAGGAATGTATCGATTAAATTTTCGACAACTATCTTTATATCAATTTTATTCATTTATCTTTTCAAGCTGTATATTTTTTGCATTAATTACTTTTTTACCAGCATTTTCAAAATTAACTGTTACTTTTTCTTTTATAATTGATTGAACTTGTCCAATACCCCAGTTTTTATTATTTGGGTTGAAAACTTTGTCACCTGGCTCATAATCAAAAATCATTTAATTTAATTTATAATAGAAATAAGTATAAATACCATCAAATGAATAAAGAATTAAATTTAATAGGGCTTAATAAAAAACCTTCTGAAACGACTGTTGTTGTGGCGATGTCAGGTGGTGTTGACTCATCTACAGTTGCAGGAATAATGAAAAAAGAAGGTTTCAAAGTTATTGGGATAACTTTAAAACTTTATGATGATAGCAAACAGGTCGCGGTATCGAAACAATGTTGTTCTGGTCAAGATATAATGGACGCAAAAAGAGTAGCAAATAAGTTAAATATTGATCATAAGATTCTTTATTATCAGGATAAATTTAAACAAGGGGTAATAGATAATTTTGTTGAAAGTTATCTTAAAGGAGAAACACCTATTCCGTGTGTACAATGTAATCAAACAGTAAAATTTAAGGATTTATTTGAAGTTTCGAAAGAACTAAAGGCTGATGCGATGATAACGGGTCATTACGTTAAAAGTATAACAACTAACGGTGAAACAAACATGTATAAGGCCCTAGATGAAAATAGAGATCAAAGCTATTTTTTATTTAATACTTCTAGAGACCAATTAAATTATTTGAGATTCCCTTTAGGTGGTATGATGAAAAATGAAACAAGAGAAATAGCAAAAGAATTAAATTTAAATGTTGCTGATAAACCTGATAGTCAAGATATCTGCTTTGTTCCAAATGGTGATTATGCGTCAGTAATTCAAAAGTTTAGACCTGAGTCATTAAATAAAGGAAATATTAAAGATACAAGTGGAAAAGTTATTGGAGTACATGACGGGATAATTAATTTTACTATAGGTCAAAGAAAAGGGATTAAAGTTTCAGATAAAGAACCCTTATATGTAGTGGAGATAAACTCGGATAAAAATGAAATTATAGTTGGACCAAGGGATAGATTGGGTAAAAAAAAGATATCTTTGGATAGAATAAATCTATTAGGAGGTAAAAAAGAATTTCAAAATAAAATACTTGTCAAAGTTAGATCAACTGGAAAACTTCTCGAAGCGAAAGTTAATTTTATCCAAGAAAATAAGGCTGAGGTAAATTTAGAATTATCAGAAGATGGAATATCACCAGGCCAAGCGTGCGTATTTTATAATAAAGATAAATTGGGTTACAAAGTTCTTGGTGGTGGATGGATTACTAAGTAATCTTTTTTTTCCACATTAAAAATGTCAACAAATAGAAAATTATTACTCCTAAGAAAACATTCCATTCGATAGCATGTTTTAAAAATTTAAAATTGTCGAAAGGTAAAAAAGGCAATGTTATAACTGAGATAGTAATTAAAACTGTTATTAAGATCCTTTTTATTTTTAAATAAATAATATTAATGTAATTTACTAATTTTTCTCTTATTTCATAAAAAAATTTTATCAAATAAGCTTGTGCAATTAATTCAAATATAATGAATGACAGCATTACAACTCTTCTAAATAGTTTATACAAGTCATTATCAAACTTTATTCCTAAAAAAATTGAGTGAATTGTTAATAATATTGCAGAACCAACACCAAAAAATATGATTTTTTTTGTGTGTATATAGTCTTGATTAAAGTGGTTAATAATATTTTTAGTATTAAGCCAGTAACGAATTAATAAATATGAGGTTATAAACATTGCTGGTTTAAATATTAAATATAAAGGAAAATCTCTAACAGTTCTGCTGATTGAAACTCCACCATCAAGATAAGGAAATGTCGGAAATATAGGAACACCTGGCTCTAATATTTGATGAAAGCTTGTTACAATTAACAAGCAAGTATTTACTGATAAAAATGGAATTATAAAAATCCATACAGAAATTGATTTAACTTTATCAATACTGTTCATAATTATGATTATTTCTTTTTATTTTTTTTTCGTGCTCTTCTTTTTTTGGAGCCCATTTTTCTTCGGCCTCTATGTTTCTTTGGATAACCCATTATTTCCTTTGTTTATAATTTAATTGAAATTATTGTTTGGATATAGCATTGTCGTGGTCAGTTATCAATTTTTTTATGTCAAAATCATTTAAAACTTTTTTAAAGCATACAGCGAAAGATTTTCATAATCAGTCAGTAAATCCAGCCGTTGTTAGAGCTTCAACTATAATTTTTAAATCAATGCAGCATATTAGAAGAACTCAAATTAAAGCTCAAAAAAATCCTGCTGGAGGTCATTTTGATTATGGTAGGCAGGGAACTTCAACAACATATATTTTACAAAAAATTTTAACTAAACTTGAAGAAAGTTATCATGTTTTTACAACACCAACAGGTTTTGGTTCAGTTTTTTTAGCTATCTTTAGTGTAGTTAGACCGAACGATGAAATATTAGTATCAGATCCAGTTTATAGTCCAACAAGAATTCTTACTGAAAATTATTTAAAAGAATTTAATATTAAAACTATTTTTTATAATCCTAAAGATTTAAAAACGTTAGAAAATAATATTTCAAAAAAAACAAAACTTATTTTTGTTGAAAATCCAGGTAGCAATTCATTCGAATTCCAAGATCTTGGTAAAATTATTAAAATTGCAAAAAAACATAAAATCTTAACAGCAATTGATAATACATGGGCAACACCATATTATTTAAAGCCAATGAAACTAGGTTTTGATATGAGTATTGTTTCTGCAACTAAATATTACTCTGGACACTCAGATGTTATGGGAGGAAGCCTCGCGGTCAATAAGAAAGTTTTCAATAGAGTAAAAATAGCTGAAAAAATTACTGGATTAAGATTAGGACCAGACGATGCGTATTTAATTACTAGAGGATTAAGAACACTTGATGTCAGATTAGATAGACATAGTGAGAATGCTAAAAAAGTTGCAGCATATCTCTCAAAAAATAAAAAAATAAAGCTTCTTTACCCTTATATCAGAAATTCAAATAATTTTAGAATGTGGAAAAAATATTATTCTGGAGCATCAGGTTTAATGGGTTTAAAAATTAGAAGTAAAAATATAAGCTCTGTTAGAAAATTTGTAAATTCACTTAAATTATTTGGCTATGGATATAGCTGGGGTGGTTTTGAAAGTTTAGTTTTACATCAAGAGCATAGAGAGACTGGAAATAGAAAATATATGAGTCTAAACAACGATGAGCATCTTGTAAGACTTCATATAGGTTTAGAGGATCCTAGCGACCTTATCGCTGATATAAAGCAAGCCATAAAACATTTAAAATAATTAAATGGTTCAAGAAAAATTTATAAAAAATAAAACTGCATTATTTACTTTAATTGCAGCGAGTTTAGTTGTCTTGATTTCTTTAGGTGTGAGACAAACTTTTGGAATGTTTTTCATGGATTTTAAAGATGACCTTGGAATATCTCTGACTCAATCAGGCTTATCTGTTGGGTTGCAAATGTTGATGTGGGGTTTAACCGGTCCTATATTTGGAGCAATAGCTGATAAATATGGTGGTCATAAAGCAATATCACTGGCTTTTGTCTTTTTTTTAGCCGGGGTTTATTTTTTGTATGCAGGTCCAAATACTGGAATATTTTTTCAAATCGATATGGGTATTTTAATTGGGATTGGTTTAGGTGGAACAGCTATAAGTATACCAATGTCAGTTGTTGGAAAACATTTTCCACTATCTAACAGAACTATTGCAATGAGTATTGTAACTGCTGTTGGTTCTTTTGGTTATTTTTTATCTCCATTATTAACTGAATACTCATTAACCGAGAATGGATGGAAGAATACTCTAGTAGCTTTTTTAATCGCTCTATTTATAGGTTTAATTATTTCATTTTTTGTAAGATCGCCCTCGCTAAAAGAAAGTATTGAACAACCTAATAATCAAGGAACGTTTGATGCGTTGAAAGAAGCTTTCGGTACTAAAAGTTATATGCTTTTAGTCTCTGGATTTTTTGTGTGTGGTTTTCATATTACTTTAGTAGGTACCCATGTGCCCACATATGTGATTGATAGAGGCTTAGAAAGTTGGACTGCAGCAGCAATCTTATCATTAATTGGATTGTTTAATATTTTCGGTTCTCTTACTAGTGGATACTTATCAACTAAAATGAGTAAAAAAATAATCTTAAGCACCATCTATGCATTAAGAGGAGTTTCAATAATGTTTTTTATCTTTTTACCAGCAAGCAATATTAACTCTTTTATTTTTGGGGCTACTTTTGGTTTTCTATGGCTCTCAACAGTGCCTGCAACTAGCGGAATTGTGGCGCACATGTTTGGAACCAAATACTTAGGACTTTTGTATGGAATTGTTTTTTTAAGTCATCAAGTAGGTTCATTCTTCGGTGCATATTTGGGCGGTTTATTTCACGATTTATATGGGTCATATGATTATGCGTGGTATTTAGCAATTGCATTATCGGTTTTTGCAGCAATAATTCATTTACCAATAAGGGAACAACCAGTGCCCAGATTAAAAACACAGTAAATTGAACACATTAAAAAAACTTCAAAATTTAAATAATTCTGGAAAGTCTTATATAATTTACAAATCTAAAAATGGATTTGACCTCTATACGAATTTTTCAAAAAAAATAATTTTGAATAATAACAACATCATTAGATTTTTAAAAAAAAAAAATAGAAAAAATAAATTAAAGAATACAGACTTATATATAGGGTTTTTCGGTTATGAATTATTAAATAATTTAATAGGAGTGAAAGTCCCCAAACAAAGGACGAATAAATTTCCAAAAGGAATTTTTTATAAACCAGAAAAAAAAATTAATTTGCGCAAAGATTTTTTATGTAATTTGAGCAAACCATTTAATAAAAAGAATGACTTCAAAATTAATATTAATCGAGAGATATATTCAAAAATTTTTAAAAGATTCAAAAAAAAGATTAAAAGTGGAGAAACTTATCAAATAAAGATTTGCACCAAATATAAAAAAATTTCTAAAATTGAACCCCTAGATTTTTTTTGTAGATTATCAAAGGCAAATTTAGCTCCAGAGGCTTTTATGATAAAAGATAAGAATTACTCTATTGTAAGCTGTTCTCCTGAAAATTTAATAACAAAAAAAGGATCATTGATAACGACTAAACCTATAGCTGGGACTGTAAAAAAAACAAAAAAAATGAATAAATTAAGGGCATTAAATTATTTCAAAAAAAATATTAAAGAAAACAAAGAACATAATATGATTGTCGATATGGAAAGAAATGACTTATCAAGAATTTGTAAGAAAGGATCTGTTAAATTAGTAAGAACTAAAGTTGTTGAGGAGTACAAAGATTTATTTCATTATGTGAGTTTAATTAAAGGCAAACTTAATAGCAAAGTGGCAAGTATTGATATTATTAAAGCCATGATGCCAGGAGGATCAGTTATTGGTTGCCCAAAAATAAATACCCTAAACCTTTTAAACAATCAAGAAAAAGAAAATAGAAATATTTACACTGGAAGTTTTGGCTTTATAAAATTTAATGGTGATATGAGATTTAATATTATTATTAGATCAATTTTAAATTATAGGAACGTCTCAGAAATTTCAGTAGCCTCAGGTGTTGTTGTCGATAGTAGTGCGAAACATGAATTTGAGGAAAATTATATAAAAGCCAAAGCTTTAATAGATTTATATTAATGATTTACGTTATCGACCATAAAGACTCTTTTACTTACAATGTTGTACATCAATTTTCTTTATTTGATAATGTTGAATGTGATGATTATGAAAAATTAAATTTGAATAAATTGAAAAAAGCCTCAACAATTATATTTTCTCCAGGGCCAGGCAATCCAGCTAATTATCCGTTAACTTCAAAAATTTACAGAAGCTTTAAGGGTAAAAAAAAAATTATTGGAATATGTCTTGGTTTCCAACAAATATTATTTTGTGAAGGAGCAAAAATAATAGAGCAAAAAAAAATTTATCATGGTTATCAATCCAGTGTGAGGGTCGTAAGTGATAATTCTATATTTGGTAAGGGAAAAAAATTTAAAGTAGGTCGTTATCATTCATTAAAATTAAAAGAACCCTTTAAAGCTAGAAATTTTGAAATAACTATGAGGTGTACGGAGACAAATACAGCAATGTCTTTTGAAAATAAAAAAGATAATATATATGGATTTCAGTTTCACCCTGAATCCTTTTTGACAAACAATGGTAAGTTACTTATTAAAAAAATCCTATCTTATTAAAAACTTAAAAGAAGTAAATTTTAAAGATTTATGGGGTGATCACGGCATTTTTACTACTATGTGGATTTTTGGTAAACCACAAAAAATTTTATTTTTTGAAAAACATATTAATAATTTAATTTTATCATTAAATAAATATGGAATAAAAAAAAAATTTCTTAAAAAAGATATTATAAAATTGATTAATTTGAATTTATCGAAAAATAAAAATTATAACCATTTATTAAGAGTTGCAGTAAATAAAAATTTGATTTCTGTTTCGTTGAGAAAAAGATTAAATCCAAAATCAAATTTTGATTTAAAACTGAAATATATAAACCGAGAAAAACCTCAATTTAAAAATTTGAAATACAAAAAAATTCTTAAATATTTATCAAAAATAGATAATTCAAAGTCAGATATTGGTTTAATTAATAATAATAAAGTTTTAGAAACTGGTACATCCAATCTTTTATTTATTAAGAATAATAAGATACATACCCAAACGAAAGGTTATTATAAGGGCATTACATTGAAATTTTTTAAAACAAAAATAAAAAAAATTATCAAAAAAGAAATTTTAGTTAATTCATTAAAAGATTATGAGGAAATATTATTAATTGGATCGGGTAAAGGTGTGGCATCAGTAAAAACAATTCAACAAATTGGATGGAAAAGAAAAAGCTTAAATCAATACAGGATTTTCTCTAAATACTATCGTTCAGCCATTAATAATTGTAATATTCATAGGTACTAATATGAAAGATCCTAATAACCCGTGTTTATTTTGTAATATAAGTAAAAAAGAATTTATTTTCGAAAATGTTTTAGCTTTTGCAAGTTATGACAGCTATCCAGTTTCAAAACACCATTGTTTGATAATACCAAAAAGACATATCAAAGATTTTTTTGATTTAACAGAGGCTGAATTAATTGCATGTAACTCTATTATTAGTTTAACTAAAAATGAAATTCTGAAAAAAGACAAGACTGTTAAAGGATTTAATTTAGGAACAAATATTGGAAAAGTTTCAGGGCAATCTATCTTCCATTGTCATTTTCATCTGATTCCTCGTAGAAAAAAAGATGTGGATAATCCCCAGGGAGGAATAAGATCTGTAATTCCTAATAAGCAACACTACATACGCAATAAATAAGCTATTATTGAGTATAAATTGGTCAGAGTTACTAGTTGATCTATATTTTTAAGTAGATTAGAAACTTTTAAATTCTTTAAAAATAAAATAACATAAGGGGAATATGTTACAAACTAATCCATTTTCTATATTATCAGAAGTCGTTCCAACTTTTTTGATGCAAGGATTTATATTTGCAATGATTGTTTTGGTTGCAGCAGGAACAATTATTCAACTTATTCATGGTAAAAATTTAACTTATTTTTTTAACAATGCAAAAAAAGCAAAACTTAGAGCAACAAAAGAATTAGGGTTTGGTGAAAGAACATCAGTCATTGCAAAAACAGCAGTTGTAGACATTGGTACAACATCCGAGTTAGGTTTTGGTAAAAGGAGATTAGCTCATGTACTAGGGATGTATGGAACAATTTTATTCTGGATTTCTTCAACTGTTCTTGTTTTTAGTTACACTGGTGCTGGTAAATCAAATTCAGAATTTTGGTCATTGCTTTGGCATATAGGAGCGATTTTAACTTGTTTAGGTGGTTACTGGTTTTGGTTTTTTCTTAGAGTGGATGTATCAGCTGAGGCTCATCCATGGTATAGAATTATTAAAGCTGATTTATTTGTTCTAGCGTTATTAGCTTGTTCAACTTTTGGTTTGGCTTGGTCTTATACACAATATAGTGGAATAACCTCTCTGTCCTATTTGTTCTTAGTTCTGTTTGTTATTTCAAATCTGATTTTATTTGGTGGTGTTTACTGGTCTAAGTTTGCCCATATGTTCTACAAACCAGGTGCTGCAATACAAAAAAATTTAGCAGAAGCTGATGGTTCGAGAGATAATTTACCTCCACCTGCTGATGCGCCTGAGCAATTTGGCCTAGGCATAAAAAGAGAAGAGCCAAAACACTATTAATATGTTATTAAAAGGAGATAAAAATTAAATTATGTCAACATTTGTTTATATGACTAGATGTGATGGCTGCGGACATTGTGTTGATATTTGTCCGTCAGACATAATGCACATAGATGAAAATATAAGAAGAGCAAAAAATATAGAGCCAAATTTCTGTTGGGAGTGTTATTCTTGCGTTAAGGCCTGTCCTAATCATGCGATTGATGTTAGAGGTTACGCAGACTTTGCACCAATGGGACATAGCGTGAGAGTGAGAAGAGAAGAAGAGAAGGGAACAATTTCTTGGAAAATAAAATTTAGAAATGGTACAGAAAAAAACTTTGTATCTCCAATAACAACAAAACCTTGGGGAAAATTTATTCCAAAACTTGCTGAAGGAGATAAACCTAATCAGGGAGAAATTAATTCACAAAGACTTTATACAGAACCTGAAGGTTTAAACACAAATCAAGAGTTACCATCAGTCCCGAAAGAGTCATTTAAAAAGGGTGTTTATTATTAATGGCAAAACATAAAACTCATTACGAAGAATGTGATGTACTAGTTGTTGGAGGAGGTATGGCTGGCACAGGTGCAACATTTGAAGCTAGACATTGGGGTAGAGATTTAAAAATTGTTTGTGTTGAAAAAGCAAATATTGACAGAAGTGGTGCAGTTGCCCAAGGACTTTACGCAATAAACTGTTATATGGGAATGCAATGGGACGAAAATCAACCCGAGGATCATGTAAGGTATGCTCGAAATGATTTGATGGGAATGGTACGAGAGGATTTAGGATACGATATGGCAAGACATGTAGACTCTACAGTGCACATGTTTGATGAGTGGGGTTTGCCAATGATGAAAAATGAAAAAACAGGAAGATATTTAAGAGAAGGTAAATGGCAAATAATGATTCATGGCGAAAGTTATAAACCAATCGTTGCGGAAGCTGCAAAAAAATCAGCGGATAAAATCTATAACAGAATTATGGTCACTCATTTGTTAATGGACGAGTCTCAAGAAAATAGAATTGGTGGAGCAGTAGGTTTTAATATGAGAACTGGAGATTTTCATGTTTTTAGATCAAAGACTGTAATAGTTGCAGCTGGTGGTGCTTCACATATCTTTAAACCGAGATCTGTTGGAGAGGGAATGGGAAGAACTTGGTATGCACCTTGGAGCAATGGTTCAGCATACGCTTTACCAATAGCGGCAGGTGCAAAAATGACTCAAATGGAAAATAGAATAGTGCTATGCAGATTTAAAGATGGTTATGGTCCTGTTGGCGCATACTTTCTTCATTTAAAAACCTATACCCAAAATGCCAATGGAGAGAATTATGAAAAGAAGTGGTATGATCAAACTAAAGAATTGGTAGGAGAATATATCGATCATCATCCAACACCTACTTGTTTAAGAAATCATGCATTTATTCAAGAGGTTGCCGCAGGAAATGGACCAATTCATATGGTTACAACTGAAGCTTTTCAGGATCCTCATTTAGAAACTGTAGGATGGGAAAATTTTTTAGGTATGACTGTAGGTCAAGCTGTTGTTTGGGCATCTCAAAATATTGATCCAAAATACACAAATCCAGAATTAACAACTTCTGAGCCTTACGTCATGGGTTCACATGCAACATGCTCAGGTGCTTGGGTAAGTGGTCCAGAGGATTTATCTCCCCCAGAATATTTTTGGGGTTATAATAGAATGTTAACAATTGATGGATTATTTGGTGCAGGAGACACAGTGGGTGGAAGTGCGCACAAATTTTCTTCTGGTTCTTTTACAGAAGGAAGGTTAGCTGCGAAAGCAGCGGTAAAATATATTGAGGATCAAAAAGCTAAAGGAATTAAAGTTTCCGATAAACAATGTGATGATTTTAAAAAGGCTGTATATAAACCATTAGATACATACACTATAGCACAAAATGAAATTACCGGCGGTACTGTTTCTCCAAGTTATATTTCTCCAATTCAAGGCTTACAGAGGCTTCAAAAAATTATGGATGAGTACGTTGGGGGGATCACATCTAACTACATGACTAATGGCAACTTATTAAAAAAGGGCTTAGAACTGCTTCAGTGGCTTCAGGAAGATTTAGAAAATGTTGGAGCAGAGGATTATCATCAATTAATGAGATCTTGGGAATTAAAACATAGAGCGTTAACGTCCCAATGCGTTACAGAACATACTTTATTTAGGGAAGAGACTAGATGGCCTGGATACTACTACAGAGGTGATCACATGAAATTAGATGATGAAAATTGGCATTGTTTGACAGTTTCTAGACGCGATCCCAATACTGGTAAATTTAGTTTGGAGAAAGTACCTGTTTATCATATCGTAGATGAGAGAGAGAAGAAAAAAGCTTCTTAATTTTCAAAATTAGTTTCTATGGATTTATTATCGAAGTCTGATGAAGAAATTTTTGAGCTTGGAAAGCCTTTTTGGGAAAACTTAGTTAGGTCTTCTAACCTTAAAGATTATGGGGGATTTACAAGAGATTTTTCAACTCAAATGCTTTTTGGAGCAAACGAGGTTGAATTAGGTAAACAATGGGCCAATAACAAAATTATTACAAACCTACATGAAACTTATGATCCATTTGGTACTCTAAGACGGGGAGATCATGTTACAGTGCTCATAAAACAAACTAATAAAGAAGTTGCAGGAGAATTCTTAGGTAGATTAGTTTTGGGTGTTGAAGATGGTGAGATTAAGGTATTTGGAGCCACAATATATTAGATTGAAAAATTAAATTTTAATCAATAATAGTTTGACAATTTTGATACCGGGTGTAATTAGAAAGATAGATGCACCTTTCAAATATAAAAATTTTTCACAAATTAACTAATAAAAAAACAACTTTTATTAAAACTGGAATCTTTTCAGCAATTGTTGCTTGCTGGGGTGTAATCTTATTTGGAACTTTTATAACTTTTAAATAAATTAAAATTATAAGTTTTATTTTTAAATGGAAGTTTTTTTACCGATAGCAGAAGTTTTTGTAAATCCTATTGAAATACTTTTACTAAGCGCTTTAGTCGGTGTTCTCTCAGGCTTATTTGGTGTTGGAGGTGGTTTTTTGATGACACCTTTTTTAATTTTCTTAGGCGTTCCTCCCGCTTATGCTGTTGCTAACGAAGCAAATAATATTTTAGCTACATCTGTATCAGGATCAACAACTCATTATTTAAAAAATACTCTAGATTATAAAATGGGTTTTATAATTGTTATAGGTGGATCTATAGGAACTGCTATTGGAATTTATACTTTTACTTATTTTAAAGACATTGGAAAAATTGATACCGTTATTTCATTGGCTTACATGTACATACTTGCAATAATAGGAACTTTAATGTTGGTAGAGAGTTTAGGTGAGATAGACAAGCAAAAGAAAAAAATTGTAGAGAAAAAAAAATTACATGTTCATTATTGGATACATGGTCTTCCATTTAGAATGAGATTTCCAAAGTCAAAACTTTATGAAAGTATTTTTACTCCGATTATTATCGGACTAGCAGTTGGATTTATTGCTGCAATCATGGGTATTGGGGGAGCTTTTATTTTAGTCCCTGCAATGATTTACATAATCAAAATGCCAACAAAATTAGTACCTGGTACTTCGTTATTTGTAACTATTTTTGTGAGTGTTATTGTAACTTTTTTACATTCATTTAATTATGGATCAATTGACTTAATGTTAGTAGTGATGTTGGTTATTGGTTCAATAATTGGAGTTCAGATTGGTCAAAAACTTGGTGAAAGTATAGATAGTTCTGGACTAAAAGCATTATTGGCAATTTTATTATTAATTGTTGGAATAGCAATTGCTTATGACACTTTCTTTGCTGATCAAATTCAAAATGGAGTTTCTAAAGTTGCAAGTACTGATCTAAATTTTTTCTCAAAATTTATTGAAGAATTTTCTAAAGATATGCCTTTCTTTTATGGCTTATTTTCTATTATGTTTGCTGTTACTTTGGGAGTTGCTGCAGCATTTATCAGAAGATTTGTATCCAATTTTTTAGAAAAATATTATCCAAATTTGTTAAAAAGAAAGTCTTAAGTAAGTTTCAATTGTAAATATACAAACTATTCCCACAGTTAACATTGCTATAAATCCCACAATGAATGGTTTGTAGCCCATACTTTTCATATCTTTAAGATTTGTTGATAAACCAATCGCTGCCATTGCCATAGTTAAAAAAATTTTAGATGAATATCTTATTACACCTACGGTTTGACCCCAAATATTATTGAAATCTTGAACAAAAATAAAATCTCCTATATTTCTTAAAATGATCATTGCAGCAAATCCTAAAACAAAATAAGGGAAGATTTTTTGAATAGAATATTTTCTCTCCTTTACTTGGCCCCTGTTGTAAAGAAAAGCGAACAGAGGGATCATGATTATTAAAAATGTGTTTCTTATCAACTTTGTAACTGTTGCTATATTAAGAGTTTCTGGACTATTAAACTGTTGTTCATAAATTAGGCCAGCCGCTAAAACTTGGGATGTTTCGTGTATAGATGTTCCAAGAAATAACCCAACAAAAAGAGGCTCATTGTTAAAGTAAAAATTTGCAAAATATGGGTATATCAACATTGATAATATTCCAAATAAAGTGATGTTAGCAACAGCATATGAAACTTCAGTTTTGCTAGCTTTAATCACAGGAGCTGTTGCAATAATTGCAGTGGTTCCACACACTGTACTTCCGATTGATATTAAATAAGCCATTCTAGTTGGTATTTTAAGTTTTTTTATTAATAGTTTAATTACAATTAGAACGCTTATTATACATATGATTATTAATGGAATTGCAATTTTACCAAAGTTTAAAAATTCAAATGGCTTTAATTGAATTCCTAAACAAATAATTCCTAATTTTAATATATATTCTCTTGTTAAATCCAAACCTTTTTGAAAGGTGTCTCCAACATTAAAAATATTTCCTAAAATAATTCCTAAAATAATTGCAATCATTGCTGTAGATATAGGACTTTTTTCATATCCTAAGAGCTCAATACCAATGATGTTATTAAAGCCTTGAGAAAGTGTATAAAGTACAAATGCAAGAATTATACCTGGTATGAATACCAAATAGTTTTTTAATAGCATATGATAAATTTTAAGCGCTTCTATAAAGTTTGGTCATTACAAATTCTTTATGACCTAAAGCTTCTGCACAAGTTAGTCTACCGTTTGCAACTCTCAGAGTTGTTTCAATAAGCTTATCACCTGCCTCCGATAAATTCATCTCTCTTGATAGTATTTTAGAAACATCACAGTCTATATGTTCACCCATTCCCTTAACAGTCAATGGGTTAGCAGTTAACTTCACAACAGGTTCAATAGGGTTACCGACAATGTTTCCTTGACCAGTTGGAAATAAATGAATATTAAATCCTGCAGCAGCTTGAAGTGTTACACATTCTGCGGCTGCTGATGAAGTATCCATAAAATATAATCCTTTTCCTTTTTTAGGCTCCTCTGCAGGTTCTAAGACATCTATAAATTTGCAATTACCAATTTTCTGAAAGTTTCCAAACGCTTTTTCCTCTATTGTTGTTAGTCCTCCAGCAATATTACCAGCTGTAGGTTGGCTCTCTGATAGATCATTCGTTGCCTCTTTTAATATAAAATCATTATAAGCGTTCCAAGTTTTCATAAATTTTTCTGAAGCCTCTTCTGTTGCACCTCTTTTTGCACAAACTTTTTCAGCTCCAGTGAGCTCAGATGTTTCTCCAAAACATAGATGAACTCCTAAGGGCTCTAGTTTATCCATCAAATTTCCAACTGTTGGGTTAGATGCAAGACCTGAGGTAGTATCAGATTCTCCACATTTAACAGAGATCCATAAATCACTGACAGGACATTCCTCTCTTTGTTTTTCAGATGCCCACATAACAAATTCTTGAGCTTTTTTGGAAGCTTTCATTACTGTTCCAATATCCCCTGTTCGTTCAATGTGGAAACCCTCAACTGGTTTTCCAGTTTTTGCAATTCCATCTACAATTTTTTTCGTCCATTTAGGTTCGATGCCAATAACGATTACAGCAGCAACGTTGGGATTACTTCCTGTTCCTATCATAGTTCTAAAGTGTAATTCTAAGTCTGCACCAAATTGAAGTCTTCCGTATGAATGAGGTAACGCGATTGTACCTTTAATATTATTAGCTACTGCTTCAGCACACGCATTTGAAATATCATCAACTGGAAGAATTATAACGTGATTTCTTGTTCCTGCTCTTCCATTTTCTCTTTTGTAACCTAAAAAACTTTTTGGGATTTCCATATTACCACTTCTTAGTTTTAACATTGTGAACATGAACATGTTCACCTTTTTTTATCGATTTTACCACTTTTCCAATATCATGACCATATTTGAGAATTGTATCACCCTCATTTAAATCATTCATAGCAATTTTATGCCCCAAGGGTATTTCGTCTTTTGATTGAATATCTGTAGAACTGTCGTTTTCCATAATCCAGCACTTACAATCTTGTTTTGGTGTTATTTTTTCAACAACTACCACTCCAACATTGTCTTTTTTGTCGTGAATAATGATATCCGTTGCCATATCGTGTCGATTTGTTTGTTTGAAATTTTAGAAAACTTATATATTAATCGCCAAAATTAACAATTATTTTATTAAATATTTATAAATTTAAAAGGTTTTATTAATGACTAAAATGACAACTGAAGAAGCTTTTGTAAAAGTTTTACAAATGCATGGTATTGAACACTCTTTTGGAATTATCGGTTCAGCTTTTATGCCAATCTCTGATATTTTTCCTGAAGCTGGAATTACTTTTTGGGATGTTGCTCATGAAACTAATGGTGGATTAATAGCTGATGGTTATACAAGGGCAACAGGTAAAATGTCTATGGTCATTGCACAAAACGGCCCAGGAATTACTGGACTGGTAACGCCGATTAAAACTGCATACTGGAACCATACACCTTTATTATTAGTTACTCCACAAGCTGCAAATAAGACTATGGGGCAGGGTGGTTTTCAAGAAGTTGAACAAATGAATTTATTTAAAGATATGGTTTGCTATCAAGAGGAAGTCAGAGATCCATCAAGAATGGCAGAGGTTCTTAATAGAGTAATAGAAAAAGCAATTAGAGGTTCGGCGCCAGCACAAATTAATGTTCCTAGGGATTATTGGTGCCAGGTAATCGACATTGACCTTCCTCCAATTGTAAGATTGGAGAGACAAGGTGGAGGTGCAGATGCAATCTCTAAAGCTGCAGATTTGTTATCAAATGCAAAGTTTCCTGTCATTCTGTCTGGAGCAGGTGTTGTCATTGGTGGAGCTATTGAGGAAACTAAAAAGCTTGCAGAAAAGCTAGATGCACCAGTTTGTTCTGGTTATCAACACAATGATAGCTTTCCAGGTAGTCATCCTTTAGCTGTTGGACCATTAGGATATAATGGATCAAAAGCAGCAATGGAATTAATTTCTAAAGCAGATGTTGTTTTAGCTTTGGGAACAAGGTTAAATCCTTTTTCAACCCTTCCAGGATATGGAATAGATTATTGGCCAAAAAAAGCAAATATTATTCAAGTGGATATGAATCCAGATAGAATTGGATTAACTAAAAAAGTAACAGTTGGAATTAGTGGTGATGCAAAACTAGTAGCAAAACAAATTTTAGATAAACTATCTTCAAATGCAGGAGATACAGAAAGACAAAAAAGAAAAGATTTAATTCATCAAACCAAATCAGCATGGTTGCAAAAATTATCAAGTTTAGATCATGAGGATGATGATGAAGGTACTGTCTGGAATAAAGAAGCAAGAGAAAGAGACAAAGACAGAATGTCCCCTCGACAAGCATGGAGAGCAATTCAAGCTGGTATGCCAGAGGATGTAATTATATCTAGTGATATTGGAAACAATTGTGCAATTGGAAATGCATATCCTACATTTGAAAAACCAAGAAAGTATTTAGCTCCTGGATTATTTGGTCCGTGTGGTTATGGTTTCCCATCAATCTTAGGTGCAAAAATTGGGTGTCCAGATACTCCTGTAATTGGTTTTGCGGGAGATGGAGCTTTCGGAATTAGCATGAATGAGATGAGTTCATGTGCAAGAGAGGAATGGCCAGCAATTACAATGGTAATTTTTAGAAATTATCAATGGGGTGCAGAAAAAAGAAATACAACACTTTGGTTTGATAATAATTTTGTCGGAACAGAACTCGATCCAGAATTGAGTTTTGCAAAAGTAGCAGATGCTTGTGGTCTAAAAGGAGTAACTGTTAAAACAATGGAAGAGACTACTGCCGCTATAAAACAATCTTGTGAGGATCAAAAGAAAGGTATTACAACCTTTATTGAGGTAATTTTAAATCAAGAATTAGGAGAACCTTTTAGAAGAGATGCAATGAAAAAACCAGTAAGAGTTGCTGGAATTAATAAAGAAGATATGAAAAAACAACCTTCTTTAAACACTTAATGTAAATCCATATTAGGCCAGTTATTTTTATTATTATATCTATCGAGTTCTTTCTTAGTAATGGGTCTGAAAAGCACCCATCCAATTACGATTACCAAACAGAGCAGAATTAATGTTTGCATATTTAATTTTATTACGAAAATTTAGTTAAGTCTAGTTTTACTAAGAAATTTTAAAATCTTTAAAAAATTTGATAATTATCGTAGTCTTATTAACACTATCAAAATGGAAATACAAAACGATATAAAAAAAGCAATAAATCTATTTCAAAAAGGAGATTACGATCAAGCTAGAAAAATTTATGAGGAAATTTTGAAAGATAAACCAGAGCTAGTGGAAATTCACTACAACCTGGGTATTGTTCTTAAAGCATCTGATAAACTAACAGAGGCTGAGAAAAGTTTTAACAAGGCAATTTCTTTAAAAGAAGATTTTACTGATGCTCATTACCAAATGGGTAATACAAAATATAAATTAAATAAATTCGACGAGAGTGAACAAAGTTACAAAAAAGCACTTTTTTTAAATTCTAAATTTATTGAGGCCTATATCAACTTAAGTAGAGCACAACGAGAACTTGGAAAACTAAGTGAAGCAGAAGAAAATGCAAGAAATGCTCTCAAATTAAATCCAAATTTTGCAGAGGCAAATAACCAATTAAGTTTAATTTTATTTGATAGGGGTCGATTAAGTGATGATTTGCAAAATAAAAACTTAGAAAAATTAAGTGAAGGTAAAAAAATTTCAGAAAAAGCAATTGATTTAAATCCTAATTCCGCGATAGCTTTACTTAATTATGGATTGATTTTACAAGAACTTGGTGATCTTAAGAAAGCTAAAGAGGCACTTCAAGAGTCTTTAAATATAGATCCAAATTTATTTTTAGCTAAATACAATTTAGATATATTATTAAAACAAATAGAACTGTTAAATAAAGTTGGATTAGAATTAAACGCAAACAAATTAAATGATTCAAGGTTTAACAAAAAATTTATTAATATTCCTTTCATTTCTAATAGAAAACCAACTAAAGACTTAATCAATTTATTATACAAAATTAATTCAACAGAGTTAAATAAAACTAAATCTGGGCCATTGTATGGAAATGGAAAAACTTCTAATTATCAAATATTCGAAAATAATAATCCTATTTTAGATGAAGTTAAAAATGATATAATTAAAATTATCAAAAATGAAGTCAATGCTAACGTTTTTATAATTGACTCTTTTTTTAATATACTTGGTGCTGGAGGTGGATCAGTGCCTCATCATCATCTTAATAGTATAGACATAAGCTTTAAATTAGATAAGCAAAAATATAGTCTTACATATTACCTTGATGTTGGTGATCAAAATTGTAATGAGCCAGGATATTTTAAAATGCAAGATCCAGATGCAGAAGTTTTGCCATCAAATGGTATGATTATGATAATACCAGCAAGTCGTAAACATTTTGCAGTTTATGGTGGAAAAAAAGATAGAGTGATGATTGGAGTAAATTTTTATTTGTTTGATTAATAATGTCTCCGCATGGATTCGAACCACGGACCTATTGATTACAAATTAATTACCAAAGTTTAAATAAGCATTATTTTTTAATATTTATAGAAATTTACTTTCAGTTTGATAGCACTCCGGGCACTTTTAAAGTAGAAATCATTTAAATTTTGAATAAATTTTTAAAAATTAAAACTTTTTAAATGAAAAAAATATTTTTACTTATATTATTTATCTTTATCTTTTTTAGCTCCAAATCATTTGCTGATTTACAATTTAAACAATCAAAAGATATTTCTGATGATACTGATGATTTAAGAGGAATTTTTATAAAACCAGATGGAACAAGGGTATACGTTACCTCTGATGATGCAACTCCTACAGTTATTGAATATTCATTAAACGTTCCATTTGATATTAGTACAGCAACTAAAACCTCTCAAACTAACCTTTTGGTATCCGGAGGTGATGCAATGGATAAGCCTCATGCAATAGAATTTAAACCTGACGGAAAAGTTATGTATGTAATTCATAGCAACTCAGGATCGGTTGGCGTAGAACAGTTTAATCTTACTACTGCCTGGGATACTCAAACTATATCATATGATACTAGCTTGAGTATTTCTGATGATGTTCAGATAAGAGCTCTAGCTTTTAAATCTGATGGTACTCGAGTGTATATCGCGCAAAGAGATCATGGAAAAGTCAAACAATTAGATTTAGCAACACCATGGGATTTATCGAGTGCAACAAATGAAGTGCAGTCAAATTCTTTTTTAGGTGAAGAAGATAATTTAAGAAATATACAATTTAGTTCAGATGGAACCTTTATGTATTTAGGTGGAAATGAGGGAGACGATATTAATAGATATAAACTACCTATTGCATGGGATATAAGTACAATTACACATGAAACTACTTTTTCTATTAGCTCACAAACAGGTGAGATGCGTGGATTTAAATTTTCATCTAATTTTACAAAACTATATGTAACGGGAGACAATGGTGGGACTGACGATGTGATTTATGAATACGATGTTGATTGTGCTGGAACTATAACTTGTCTTGATGCATCAACTAATGCTGATGTAAAAGCTATCATTGAAGCTAACGTAGAGTTATCTAAAAGAATTATTAGGAATAATATACTTCCAGTGTTTCATAGAACTGAATGGTTAAGAAGACATAAAAACAAAGACAATCTTTCAAACTTGAAAGCTGAAATAGAGTTTACAAATCAGAGAATTGCAAAATTAGTAAGTGCTTTAAATACTAAAAAAGAAAAAGACAGAACTTATAATAGTGATGATTGGTTTCAATGGAGTGAGGGTAGAATAAGTCTAGGGAAAAGACATGCAATAGACACTTCATCTAGAGATATTCACACATATGGTATCTCAGTTGGTGCTGATAGAATTAAAGATAAAAATAGAGATGTGATGTATGGATATGTTTTCCAATATGGAAATGATAATATTGATATTGGTGGCCAAGGTACAGGACTAGATACAGATTCTTATAGTTTAGCACTTTATGGAACAAAAATTGGAGAAGATGATTTTTTTACAGATGGGATTATTGGGTTAAGCTTATTAGATATTGATCATACGAGAGTTACTTACGGCAATACTCTTAAAGGAAATAGAGAAGGACAACAAATATTTGGTTCAATTAATTATGGAAAAAGATTACATGATAAAGAAATAAATCTAAATCCTGGTATCAAATTAGACTTAGGATATACAAAACTTAAAGCTTTTAGAGAAAAAACTACCTTAGGTAATAGTTTGAGTGATGCATTAATTTATAAAGAACAAAATATTAAAAATGCAATGGCAACAATTGGAGTATTGTTCGATAAAGAAAAAAAGGAGAAAGAAAAAAAAACAATCCATCATGGGAGATTGGAGTATGTGGGAGATTTAAGCCCATCTTCTAATGCAGAATTTTATCATCTAAACAATCAAAGCACAGTTTATAAATATAAAGCTAATAACAAATCAAAACATAATTATAGAATTGGATATGGTTTAGACATAACTACAGTCACTGGTTGGTCAATAGTAACAAACGTTGAGAGATTTGGTGCAAGTGGAAAAGGTTACTATAATGAGTTTTTTTTATCTTTAGGATATGTTCCAGTTGATGAAATAAAAATTGCGTTAGAAATAGATGAAACAAGTTCTACTAATTTAGAATTTATAAAAAAAACAGATAACTTCGACTTAAAAATTTCATCTAAATATAATTTTTTTAGTGATATTCCTGACTATGGGGCGAATATAATTGTAAGTAACAGTTTTTAGTGGTGCCCCCGCACGGATTCGAACCGCGGACCTATTGATTACAAATGAATTGCTTAATTTTCAATAAACATTTGTTTACAACAATAATCTTGATATATTTTCGACATTGAAATAATTTTGCGTGAATGATAATTTATTTTAAAAAAATAACATTTAGTAATTTAAATTTTTTATAATTGTATTTATTGTTAAACTTTTATGTTTAATTTTGAAAAAAAATATATAATTAACAAGCCATTTAAAGCATTTATAATTGACGATTTTATAAAAAATGACGTTTATCTTAAATTAAGTAAACAAGTTAACTCAAGTATAAAAGACTTTTTATTGGGAAAAAATAATAACAGTACATTTCGTACAGATGATATCCAAAGATACGATGCCTCAAAAGAAAAGGGTAAAGTAATTGTGTCTGGTGGTGGGGGTCAAAGTGATAAATATAATTCAACTGAAAATATAATTAACATTCTTAATAAGGATGGATGCCCAATGGAAGATATTGTAATTGAATTATCAAAACAAATACAAAAAAAAATTTATAGACTTTTAATACCTTTCTCATTATTTAACCTAGCTTCACTTAAACCTTTAAAGATTCATAACGAAAATTCTAAATTGAGTATTTGGGACTACTTATTCTATAAAAATTGTCATATTAAATTCAGATTATCAGCCTACACGTCAAATGCAGGACTTAACCAGCACAAAGATCACGATGATAAAGTAATATCTTTATTACTTTATTTTGGTTTTACAGACTCAATTAAGAGAAAAGGTTTGGGAACTCAAATGTATTCAATCAGAAAAGGTTTTGAGGAATGGAGTAAAAAAGCTAAATCACATCTAGATTACTATGAAAAGGAAAAGTTAATTAGAGAATACGATGTTCACCCGTATCCAAATAGAATATTTGGTTTTGGTAAAAATGATATATCTTGGCATGCAGTTTATCCAATCGAATTAGAAAATAATGTAGCAAGATCCACGATACAATGTAATTTATATAAACATAGTATTTATTCTAATAATTTAACAAAATTAATTAAACTAGTAAAAAAAATTATTTAATTTTTTATTAGGTAAAATTGATGGTGCCCCCGCACGGATTCGAACCGCGGACCTATTGATTACAAATCAATTGCTCTACCAGCTGAGCTACAAGGGCACGTGCAATAATTATTAATAAATTACTAATTAATCAACTCTTTTTTTTTAAGAAAACTAAGATGATGAAGTACAACGGCTACGCTGTTAGAAACATTTAGGCTCTCTATTTTTTTACTAATATTTATTTTGACAGAGAAATCTGCATATTTCTGAGTATGTTTATGTAATCCAGATCCCTCCGAGCCAAATAAAAGTATATTATTACCTTTCCATTCAATATCTGTAAAATTTTGATTGGAACTTCCTTCAAATCCATATACCCAAAAATTTTTACTTTTAAGATTTTTTAAAGTTGAATTTATATTTGGTACCTCGAATATATTTATATGTTCAATTGCACCACTAGCTGCCTTAAAGAGAAGTTTACTTTCATGTGGAAAAATTCTTTCTTTTATAATTATGCCATCAACACTAAATGCAGATGCAGTTCTTATCAAAGAACCAATATTTCTGGGATCAGTAACACCATCTAAACATATTAATGTCATATTATTTTTATCTTTGATAAATTCTTTTAGTGAGGGTTTTTTTAAGTGTTCAATTTCTGCAACATAACCTTGGTGTTGTAAATTCTCTTTAGTGCTATATTTGTCGAGCTCTTTTTTTGTTTTAAAATATACTTTAACTTCTTTTAAAAGATTATTGTTTGGATTTTTCCTATGTATATTCTTCTTACTTTCCTCAGTTAAAAAAATCCTTAGAACCTTTCTTTTAGGGTTTTTTAGAGCCTCTGTGACAGCATGTTGACCAACAATAAAAAATGACGATTTATTCATAAAATTTGACTATTTTACACATTTTTTTGAACATTTGCTTATTAAATCACGTGTTGCATTTGCATAAATAAAATATATAAAACGCATGTTGTTTAAAGCTTTATTGAACAAGGGGACACTTCCCCTAAGGGAGGGGTTCCAGAGCGGTCAAATGGGGCGGGCTGTAAACCCGTTGACTTCGGTCTTCGAAAGTTCGAATCTTTCCCCCTCCACCATCAATAAAATTTTAAATGATACTGGAGTGTTACTCTTGGGGTTTTGCGGGTGTAGTTCAATGGTAGAACGCTAGCCTTCCAAGCTGGATGTAAGGGTTCGATTCCCTTTACCCGCTCCAAGAAAAAATTAAAAATTAAAAAGTGAGGATTAAAAGTAATGTCAAAAGAAAAATTTGTTAGGAATAAACCACATTGCAATATTGGAACAATAGGGCACGTGGATCATGGTAAAACTACTTTAACAGCTGCTATTACAAAGGTTTTATCTGAAACTGGTGGAGCCAAAGCAATTGCATATGATCAAATAGATAAAGCGCCAGAAGAAAAAGAAAGAGGAATAACAATTTCAACAGCCCATGTTGAGTATGAAACAGAAAAGAGACATTATGCTCACGTAGATTGTCCAGGTCACGCGGATTATGTAAAAAATATGATTACAGGTGCAGCACAAATGGATGGAGCAATATTAGTTGTAAATGCTGCTGATGGTCCTATGCCTCAAACTAGAGAACATATACTTTTGGCAAGACAAGTAGGAGTTCCGGCTATTTGTGTTTACTTAAATAAAGTTGATCAAGTCGATGACAAAGAAATGATAGACCTTGTTGAGGAAGAAATTAAAGAATTATTGACTTCTTATAAATTTCCTGGGGATAAAACTCCAATTGCAAAGGGTTCGGCTCTTGCAGCAGTTGAAGGGAGAGATGATGAAATTGGAAAAAATTCAATTTTAGAATTAATGAAAAATGTCGATGAATTTATTCCACAACCTGATAGACCAAAAGATAAGGATTTCTTAATGCCAGTAGAAGATGTTTTTTCTATTTCAGGAAGAGGAACAGTTGCAACAGGAAGAGTAGAGTCAGGTGTTCTTAAAACTGGTGATGAGATAGAGATTGTTGGTATTAGAGAAACAAAAAAATCAGTTTGTACTGGTGTAGAGATGTTCAGAAAACTTTTGGACTCTGGTGAGGCAGGAGATAATGTTGGAGTGTTGTTGAGAGGTGTTGAAAGAACAGACATAGAGAGAGGTCAAGTTTTATGTAAGCCTGGTTCAGTAACTCCACATACTAAATTTGAAGCTCAAGCATATGTACTTAAAAAGGAGGAAGGTGGAAGACATACTCCGTTCTTTACTAAGTATAGACCACAGTTTTATTTTAGAACTACTGATGTTACAGGCGAAGTTGAATTACCGGCTGGCACAGAAATGGTAATGCCTGGCGATGATGCAAAATTTACTGTAAAATTAATTACACCAATCGCAATGTCTGAAAAATTAAATTTCGCCATTCGAGAAGGTGGTAGAACTGTAGGAGCTGGAGTAGTAACTAAAATTATAGAGTAAACTCTCTATAGGAGTGTAGCTCAATTGGTAGAGCGCCGGTCTCCAAAACCGGAGGCTGAGGGTTCGAGTCCCTCCGCTCCTGCCAATAACTAAAAAAATTTAGATATGAAAAATCCAATTAAATTTATTCAAGAGGTAAAACAGGAGGCATTCAAAGTTACTTGGCCAACATGGAAAGAAACTTTACAAGGTGCTTTAATGGTTCTCATAATGGCTGTTGTAATGTCTTTATTTTTTCTACTATTAGATCAGATATTAAAGTTTTTCTTAGATATTCTTTTGAAGGTGAGCTTATAATGAAAAATTGGTACATTGTTCAATCACATTCAAGTTTTGAGAATAAAGTGGCAGGTTTGATTAAAGAAGAGGCTGATAAAGCAAAAATTTCTGAAAAATTTGAGGAAATTATTGTTCCTACACATGATGTAACAGAGGTTAAAAGAGGAAAAAGAGTTCAAAGAAAAAAAAAATACTTCCCAGGATATGTGTTAATTAAAAGTGAGATGGATAATAATATTTACCATATGATTAAAAATATAAAAAGGGTGAGTGGTTTTTTAGGAAGCAAAGGTATACCAGTACCAGTTTCTGACAAAGAAATTGAAAAAATTTTAGGTCAGATTAAAGATGGAGTCGCACAACCAAAATCTGGCATTGAATATAGCATTGGAGAAAAAATACAGGTAGTAGATGGACCTTTTGCATCTTTTAGTGGAATGGTTGAAGAAATTGATGAAGAAAAATCAAGACTCAAAGTTTCAGTTTCAATTTTTGGTAGACCAACACCAGTCGATCTTGAATACAATCAAGTAGAGAAGGTAAGTTAATGGCAGCAAAAAAAGAAATAAGTGGTTTTATTAAACTTCAAATAAAAGGTGGTCAAGCTAATCCTGCACCTCCTGTAGGACCAGCTTTAGGACAACGTGGTGTAAATATAATGGAGTTTTGTAAGGCATTTAATGAAAAAACTAAATCTTTAGCTGGTAAACCAGTACCTGTAGAGATTACGGTTTATAAAGATAAAAAATTTGATTTTAAGATTAAATCTCCACCAGCATCTTTCTATATAAGAGAGGCAGCAAAACTTAAGAGTGGTTCTAAAGAACCCGGTAGAAATATTGTAGCCACAATTACTAAAAAACAGGCTGAGGAGATAGCAAAGCAAAAAATGAATGATTTAAATGCAATAGATCTAGAGCAAGCTGTTAAAATAATTGCAGGCTCAGCAAGATCAATGGGTATTGAGGTAAAAGAATAATGACATCAAAAAGATTTAAAAAGTTACCAGAAAAAACATCTAATTTAGATGGTGAATTAATTGAAAAGTTAATTCCAGTTATTAAAAAAAATTGCACGACAAAATTTGATGAATCAATTGATTTGAGTTTTCAGATTAATAACAAACAAAAAAAAAGTGAGGTCAACATTCGAACAGTTGTAAATCTTCCTGGTGGAACAGGAAAAAAAGTTAAAGTTGCGGTAGTTTGTGAGGATGCAAAATCAGCTGAAGCCAAGTCTGCTGGCGCAGACATAGTTGGTAGTGATGATTTTGTAGAAAAGATTAAAAATGGTGAAATGAATTTTGAAAAATTAATTTGCACTCCGAGTATGATGATTAAATTATCAAAACTTGGAAAAATATTAGGTCCGAAAGGATTAATGCCTAATCCAAAACTAGGTTCAGTAACTGAAGACCTAAAAACTGCAATCTCTAATGCAAAATCTGGTCAAGTTGAAATAAGAAATGATAAGGATGGAAATATTGGTCTAAGTATTGGAAAAAAATCTTTTAATGATGATAAGTTGATAAAAAACTTTAATGCTATACTTGAAACACTTGAAAAGGAAAAGTCAAATAATACAGTTAAAGGTGAATTAATCAAATCAGCTTTTGCAACTTCAACGATGGGTGTTTCATATAAAGTAAAGTTAGGTAAGAATATATAACTTTTATGATGAATAAAGAGCAAAAAAAAAACTATATAACTGAAATGACAGCTCAATTTGAGAATAGTAAGGCAGTTATGGTAACTCACTACCAAGGCCTCACAATGGTTCAATTAGACGAGCTAAGATTAAAAATGAGAGAACATGGAATAATTTTTAAGATTACAAAAAATAGAATAACAAAATTAGCTCTTGAAAAAACGAGATGTAAAGATTTATCGAGTCTATTTACTGGCCCTACAGCAGTAGCCTTTAGTGAAGACGCGATAATGTCGGCTAGAATATTATCAAAATTTGCAAAAGATAATGAAAATCTAAAATTGATCGGTGGAATAATGGATAACGAGATTCTCGATCAAGCAGGAGTATTAAATGTAGCAAATTTACCAACTTTGAATGAAGCTAGAGCAAATATCGTAGGTATTTTGAATGCTTCTGCCTCAAAATTGGTTAGTATTTTACTTGCACGTTCAGAAAAAATGAGTAATTTACCCACAGAAAATTCTGAAAAAACAACCTAAAGAGAACACATATGCCTGATCTAAATAAAATTATCGAAGATTTATCAAATTTGACTGTTGCTGAGGCGGCAGATCTTTCAAAACAACTAGAAGAAAAATGGGGAGTTACCCCAATGGCAGCCGCAGCTCCAGCAGCAGCTGGTGGAGCAGCAGCAGTAGCAGAAGATAAGGATGATTTCACAATAATGCTTGTCTCTTCTGGTGACAAAAAAATTAATGTTATTAAAGAAGTAAGAGCAGCAACTTCTCTTGGTCTTAAGGAAGCAAAAGACTTAGTTGAAGGAGCACCAAAAGAAGTTAAAACTGGAGTTCCAAAAAAAGAAGCTGAAGAAATTAAAGCTAAATTGGAAGCCGCTGGCGCAAAAGTAGAACTTAAGTAAATTAATAGGAAATTTTAAGTCGCCGATAGTATAATTATCGGTGATCAAACATTGATGCAAATATCTTTTACTGAAAAAAAGAATATTAGAAAAAGTTTTGGTAAACTCAAAGAGAGTTTATCAATACCAAATTTAATTGAGGTTCAAAAAAACTCTTATAAAGAGCTAACAGATTTTAATATAGAGACTGCTGAATTAACTAAAGGCTTTGATAGAGTATTTAAGAGTATTTTTCCAATTGAAGATCTTAACGATAAAGCAACACTAGAATATATTTCGTATAAATTAGATAAACCTAAATTTGATGTAGAGGAATGTATAGCTAGAGGATTAACTTATTCCTCAGCTTTAAAATGTACTTTAAGGTTAGTTGTTTACGAAATCGATCAAGAAAATAATACTAAGGATATTTTGTCTGCAAAAGAACAAGAAGTCTATATGGGTGAGGTTCCAATGATGACAAATAGTGGTACATTTATAACTAATGGTGTTCAAAGAGTTGTAGTTAATCAAATGCATAGAAGCCCAGGTGTATTCTTTGACCATGACAAGGGGAAAACTCATGCAAGTGGGAAATTGTTATTTAACTGTAGAGTAATCCCGAATAGAGGTTCTTGGTTAGATTTTGAGTATGATGTCAAAGATTTTTTATATTTTAAGATAGATAGAAAGAAGAAAATTTTTATATCAACACTTTTGTTAGCCTTAGGATACAGTAAATCGGAAATAGTAAACGAGTTTTATGAAAGTGAAAAATATATTTATGACAATAAGTCTGATAAATGGAAAACTAGGTTTAATCCAGAAAATTACAAAGCGAAAAATTTCTCTGAAGAGGTGATCGATGCACGATCAGGAAAAGTAGTAATAAATTCAGGTGATAAAATGAATTATTTAACTGCCAAAAAGTTAGCCAATGATGGTTTAAAAGATATTTTGGTATCAAAAGACACTTTATTTGGAAAATTTTTACACAAAGACATAAAGATAAATGAAGAAGAGGAAGGAACTTTTAAAATCGGAACTGAAATAAATGATACCATTATTCAAAAAATATTAGAGGCAAATATTAATACTTTGGAAATTTCTATAACAAATTCAATTAATAAAGGTCCTTATATACTTACAACAATACTTAATGATAAAAATAATACAAAAGATGAGGCCATAACAGAAATTTATAAAATGTTGAGACCTGGAGAACCTCCCACAATTGAAATTGCTGCACAAATATTTAACAACCTCTTTTTTAGTTCTGACAGATATGATTTATCAGATGTGGGAAGAGTAAAAATGAACTCAAGATTGAATTTAGAATGTTCTGATAAAATCACAATTTTAAGAAACGATGATATTTTAGCCATTATACATAAAATGCTAGATTTAAGAGATGGAAAAGATGAAGTTGATGACATTGATCATTTGGGAAATAGAAGAGTAAGATCAGTCGGAGAATTAGTCGAAAATCAAGCTCGAATAGGTGTCTACAGAATGGAAAGGGCTATTAAAGAAAAAATGACAACATTAGATGTCGAGTCTGCTATGCCACAAGATCTCATAAATGCTAAACCTTTAACAGTTTCACTTAAAGATTTTTTCGCAAGCTCACAACTGTCACAATTTATGGATCAGACGAACCCTTTGTCTGAAATAACACATAAAAGAAGAGTTTCAGCTTTAGGGCCCGGGGGTTTAACTAGAGAAAGAGCTGGTTTTGAAGTCAGAGATGTTCATCCAACTCATTACGGAAGAATTTGTCCAATTGAGACACCAGAAGGTCCTAATATCGGATTAATTAATAGCTTATCAACTTACGCAAAAATAAATAAATATGGATTTATTGAGAGTCCATATAAAAGAGTTAAAGACGGTATTGTTCAAGAAAAAGTAGAGTATTTATCGGCAATGGAGGAAACTAAATATACTATTGCACAAGCAAATACAAAAATAGATAAAAATAACAAAATTATTGAAGAACTAGTATCATGTCGGCAAAACTTAAATTTTTTATTATCCAAACCAGATACAATTGATTACATAGACGTTTCACCAAAACAATTGGTTTCAGTAGCAGCTTCTTTAATACCTTTTTTAGAAAACGATGATGCGAATAGAGCTCTTATGGGTTCAAACATGATGAGACAGGCTGTTCCACTTTTAAAACCAGAATCTCCTTTAGTTGGAACAGGAATTGAAAGTGATGTTGCGCTTGACTCAGGTGTAACGATAGTTGCAAGAAGAGATGGCATAGTAGATAGAATTGATGGGAAAAGAATTGTAATTAAAGCGACTGAAGAAACTGATTTTTCAAAGTCAGGTGTTGATATTTATAACTTACAGAAATTTAAAAGGTCAAATCAAAATACTTGTATTAATCAAAAACCATTAGTAAGAGTTGGTGACAAAGTTAAATCAGGAGACATAATTGCTGACGGCCCTTCAACAAAATTAGGTGAATTAGCTTTAGGAAAAAATGTGACAGTCGCCTTTATGCCATGGCAGGGCTATAATTTTGAGGACTCAATTCTTATTTCAGAAAGATGTGTGACAGATGATGTTTTCACATCTGTTCATATTGTTGAATACGAAATAATGGCAAGAGACACAAAGTTGGGGGAGGAAGAAATAACAAGAGACATTCCCAATGTGAACGAAGAAGCACTAAAAAACTTAGATGAGTCAGGAGTTGTTTATATTGGTGCAGAAGTAAATCCAGGAGATATTTTAGTTGGCAAAGTTACTCCTAAGGGAGACTCAGCTTCTGGACCAGAGGAAAAATTACTTAGATCAATTTTTGGTGAAAAAGCTATCGACGTAACAGATACATCCTTAAGAATGTCAAGAGGAAGCAGTGGAACAGTGGTTGATGTAAGAGTTTTTAATCGACATGGCATTGAGAAAGATGAAAGGTCAATAACAATTGAAAGAGCTGAGATAGATCAAGTTCAACAAGATAAAATTGTGGAGGAAGAAATTTTAGAGAGAAGCATTAAACAAAGAGCTTCTCAAATATTAGATGGGATATCTTTGACTAAAAAGATTAAAGATTTAGATGTTGGCTCGAAGCTTGATTTCGAGACAATTAACAAATTAAATATAAATGATGTTTTCAAATTATCAGCCGGTAATCCAAAAAATGAGTCAGATTTTGAACAACTTAAAGACCAATATAATAAAGCTAAGCAAGACATTACGGAAAGATTCGAAGATAAAGTTCTTAAAATCAGAAGTGGAGACGATTTATTACCTAGTGTAATGAAAATGGTAAAAGTTTTCGTTGCAATTAAAAGAAGACTAAGACCTGGTGATAAAATGTCAGGTCGTCACGGTAACAAAGGAGTTGTTAGTAAAATTGTTCCAGTTGAGGATATGCCGTATAGAGAGGATGGTACTCCAGTAGATATAGTTTTGAACCCTTTAGGAGTTCCTAGCAGAATGAATGTAGGCCAAATTTTGGAAACCCACTTAGGTTGGGCATGTAAAGAATTCGGAGAGGAAGTAAAAAAATTAATTAATGAAAATAATAAAAAAATTGAGAAAACTGAAAAAATCAGTAATTTTTTAAAATCAGTTTATGGAGAAGAGATTTTTGGTGACAAAGTTGAGAAATTATCTAAGTCTGAGTTTAGAGACTTATGCGAAAACCTTCAAAATGGTATTGCAATGTCAACTCCAGTTTTTGACGGAGCTAAAGAGAAAAATGTAACTGAAATGTTAGAATTAGCGAAACTTCCTGCCTCAGGTCAAACTTTTTTATGGGATGGGAGAACAGGTGAAAAATTTGATAGACCAGTTACTGTGGGTATCATTTATATGCTCAAGTTACATCATCTTGTTGAGGACAAGATTCATGCAAGATCGACTGGACCATATAGTTTGGTTACTCAACAACCATTAGGCGGAAAAGCACAACTTGGTGGTCAAAGATTTGGTGAAATGGAAGTTTGGGCTTTAGAAGCTTATGGAGCTTCATACACACTACAAGAAATTTTAACTGTTAAATCTGATGATGTGGCTGGTCGTGTAAAAGTTTATGAAACTATCGTAAAAGGTGAAGAAAACTTTGAGTCTGGAATACCTGAGTCATTCAATGTGCTTGTAAAAGAAATAAAATCTTTAGCATTAAATGTGGAGTTAAACTAATTATGAAAAAAGAATTAACAGATCTATTTAAAAATTCTGAAATAATTGAGTCACAAAACTTTAATAGCATCAAAATTTCGTTAGCAAGTCCTGAAAAAATTAAATCATGGACTTATGGAGAGATTAAAAAACCCGAAACAATAAATTATAGAACATTTAGACCAGAAAAAGATGGGCTCTTTTGTGCAAGAATTTTTGGTCCAATAAAAGATTATGAGTGTTTGTGTGGAAAATACAAAAGAATGAAGTTTAGAGGGATTATATGTGAAAAATGTGGCGTTGAAGTTACAAAATCAAATGTGAGAAGAGAACGAATGGGTCACATAAATTTAGCAACCCCTGTAGCTCATATTTGGTTTTTGAAATCTTTACCTAGCAGAATCGCTTTAGCTGTTGACATGAAATTAAAGGAAATCGAAAGAGTTTTATATTTTGAAAATTTTATTGTTATTGAGCCTGGTTTAACAGGACTGGCAAAAAATCAGTTATTAAATGAAGAAGAACTAGCTAAGTATCAAGATGAATTTGGTGAGGAAGCTTTTACGACAGGTATTGGAGCAGAAGCTGTTTTGGAAATGTTAAAAAATTTAGACTTAGATCTAGAGAGAAAAAATTTAATCAATTATATAAAAGAGACAAAGTCAAAAGTTAATGAAGAAAGAGCAATTAAAAGATTAAAGTTAATTGAGTCTTTTATTGAGACAGGACAAAAACCTGAATGGATGATTTTAACTGTTGTTCCTGTTATCCCACCAGAACTAAGGCCCCTAGTTCCTTTAGATGGAGGTAGATTTGCTACGTCAGATTTGAATGATTTATATAGGAGAGTAATAAATAGAAATAATCGTTTAAAAAGACTTATGGATCTAAAGGCACCTGATATTATTGTTAGAAATGAAAAACGAATGTTGCAAGAATCAGTCGACGCTTTATTTGATAATGGTAGAAGGGGCAGAGTAATTACTGGAACAGGCAAAAGACCTCTTAAATCTTTGGCTGAGATGCTTAAAGGCAAACAAGGAAGGTTTAGGCAGAATCTATTAGGAAAAAGAGTAGATTATTCTGGTAGATCTGTAATTGTTGTAGGCCCCGATTTAAAACTTCATGAGTGTGGTCTGCCAAAAAAAATGGCGCTCGAACTTTTTAAACCTTTTTTATATGCAAGATTAAATAAGTTAGGTTTAGCTTCGACCATAAAACAAGCGAAAAAATTAGTCGAAAAAGAAACTAATGCAGTTTGGGATGCTTTAGAACTCATAGTAAGAGAACATCCAGTATTATTAAACAGAGCTCCAACTCTTCACAGGTTGGGAGTGCAAGCATTTGAACCAAAGTTAATTGAAGGTGATGCAATAGAATTACATCCACTAACTTGTGCTGCTTTTAATGCTGATTTTGATGGAGATCAAATGGCTGTTCATGTTCCTTTAAGTTTAGAAGCTCAATTAGAGGCTAGGATTTTAATGTTGTCTACTAATAATATTTTATCTCCTTCAAATGGTAAGCCTATAATTGTACCAAGTCAGGATATGATCCTAGGAATTTATTATTTATCTCAAGAACCAGTAACTGATAAATCTATAGGATATTTTACTGATGCTGACCAAATTGAATTTGCATTATCCTCAGGTCAAATAAAAGTTCACAGTACAATTATCTCTAGATTTGAAACAATCGATGCAGACGGAAAGAAAAAATTTGAAAAATATACTTCAACTGCTGGCAGGTTTTTATTAGCAAATCTACTTCCTAAAAATTTTAATATAAAATTTTCTTTAATTGACAGATTACTTCCCAAAAAAACAGTTTCTGAGATAATCGATATTGTCTTTAGATTTTGTGGTCAAAAAACAACTGTTATATTTTGTGATAAACTTAAAGATTTAGGATTCAAACACGCCTTTAAAGCAGGAATTTCATTTGGTAAAGATGATTTAATAATACCTGAAAACAAGACAAAATTAATTGACGATACTAAAAAACTTATAGCTGATTATGAAACGCAGTATTCAGAAGGTCTGATTACTAGAGGTGAAAAATATAATAAAGTAGTTGATGCATGGTCAAAATGTACAGATAAAGTGGCTGGTGAAATGATGAAGGGTATTTCTGCTACTAAAAAAACTGATGAAGGGCTTAAAATCAATTCAGTTTTTATGATGGCTGATAGTGGGGCAAGAGGTTCAGCGGCACAAATGAAACAACTAGCTGGAATGAGAGGATTAATTGCTAAACCATCAGGTGAAATTATTGAAAGTCCTATTATTTCAAATTTTAAAGAGGGACTAACTGCTCTAGAATATTTTAATTCTACACATGGAGCTAGAAAAGGTTTAGCGGATACTGCTCTTAAAACAGCTAGTTCAGGATATTTAACGAGAAGACTGTGTGACGTAGCTCAAGATTTGACAATAACTAAGAAAAATTGTGATAACCCTGGATTTATAGAACTTTCTGAAATTCTAGAAGGTGGAAATGTTGTTGTAAGTTTATCTGAGAGATCTTTAGGAAGAGTAACCGCATCAGATGTAAAACACCCTTTAACTGGCGAAATAATAATTAAAAAATCGACTATGATAGATGAAGCTGGATGTGATAAAATTGATTCTGCAGGAATTAAATCACTTAAAGTATTTTCTGTTATGACTTGTAGCTCAAAAGAGGGAGTTTGTGCAACTTGTTATGGAAGAGATCTATCAAGAGGTAAAATGGTACATGTAGGTGAGGCAATTGGAATGATTTCAGCTCAGTCAATTGGTGAACCAGGTACACAGTTGACAATGAGAACTTTTCACGTTGGAGGAACAGCATCTGTAAAACAAGACTCTCAAATAGTATCTAAAAATGATGGTGTTTTAAAAATAATCAATTCAAACATTCTTGAGGACTCTAAAAAGAATTTAATAGTAATGGGAAGAAATACTCAACTTTCCATTGAAGATGATAATGGTGTGCAGATAGCTGTCTATAAAGTTGCATACGGTTCTAAACTATTTTTTAAAAATGGTGAAAAAATAAATGCAAATACTAAGATTTGTGAATGGGATCCTTATACTACGCCAGTAATTGCAGAAAAAAGTGGTATTGCAAGTTTTGTAGATCTTATTGATGGGGTATCAATACAAGAAACTACTGACGATGCTACTGGGATTTCATCAAAATCTGTAGTTGATTGGAGATCTCAATCAAAGAATACTGATCTAAAACCTAGAATAACTTTAAGAGATGAAAAAGGAAATGTAATTAAAAAAGCAGATGATAATGAAGCTAGATATTATCTAGTTCCAGACTCTATTCTTTCAGTAAAAGACGGCCAAAAAGTTTCAGCAGGAGATGTTATCGCTAGACTACCAAAGGAAACAACAAAAACAAAAGATATTACAGGAGGATTACCGAGAGTTGCGGAATTGTTCGAGGCAAGAAAAGCAAAAGATAGTGCAATTATTGCTGAGAATGATGGTCAAGTAATTTTTGGTAAAGAGGTAAGAGGTAAACAGAGAGTTTCAATTGTTCCTGAGGATGGTTCTGAACCTTCAAATTATTTAATTCCAAAAGGAAAGCACATAAATTTTAATCAAGGTGAAAAAATTACGAAAGGTGAATACTTGTTAGATGGTCAACCATTACCTCATGATATTTTAAGAATTTTAGGAATAAAAGAATTAACGGAGTATTTTGTAAATCAAGTGCAAGAAGTTTATAGATTACAAGGAGTAATAATAAATGATAAGCACATTGAAACTATATTAAGACAAATGCTGAAAAAAATAGAAGTTAAGTCTTCAGGAGACTCTTCTTATTTACCTGGAGAAATAGTAGATAAGATAAAATTTGAAAATGAAAATGAAAAGTTAAAAAATGAGGGTAAAAACCAAGCTATTGGTGAAAGAGTTTTGATGGGTATAACAAAAGCTTCGTTACAAACTGAGTCATTTATTTCAGCAGCCTCGTTTCAAGAAACAACAAGAGTTTTGACTGACGCAGCGATAAAAGGAAAAATTGATCCATTAAGCGGTTTGAAAGAAAATGTTATTGTTGGTCGATTGGTACCCGCGGGGACTGGAAATATTAAAAATAAATGGAACAAAAAAGCTCTAGAAGATGACAATAAATTCTTGTCAGAGCAAGAAAAGATCGAAGAATCTGAAACTCAAGTAAACCAATAAAAATAAGCCGTTTTTTCAATAGTTTTAGTTTGACAAAGTCTAATTAATTAGTATTTTGGCGATATTTTTGGTTGGAATGTAGTACTATTACGTTACTAAACGCTGCCATGAATAACCTGTCAGTTATTTCATTCAAAAATAAACTAATTTAAAATATTTATGCCGACTATTAACCAATTGTTAAAAAAAAAAAGAGTTAAACAAATAAATAGGAATAAAGTTCCAGCTCTTCAAAAACAACCTTTAAAAAGAGGTGTTTGTGTTAAAGTTTACACCACAACACCAAAGAAACCTAATTCAGCACTGAGAAAAGTAGCTAGGGTTAGACTATCAAATGGTTTTGAAGTTACAGCTTATATACCTGGCGAGGGTCATAATCTTCAAGAGCACTCAGTGGTGTTGATTAGAGGAGGTAGAGTAAAAGATCTACCTGGTGTTAGATACCATATTTTAAGAGGAAATTTAGACACACAAGGTGTTGCTAATAGAAAAAAAAGGCGATCTTTGTATGGAACAAAAAAAGGTAAATAATCAAAATGTCTAGGAAAAAAACACAACCAAAAAAAAATGTTATTCCGGACCCCAAATATAATTCAGTAATAATTCCAAAATTAATCAATAATATAATGTACGATGGCAAAAGAGGTGTTGCTGCAAAAATAGTTTACGACGCCATTGATAAAATTAAGTCCAAAACAAAAGATGAGCCTATTAATATTTTTAATGAGGCAATAAGTAATATAAAACCAACCGTTGAAGTTAGGTCAAGGAGAGTTGGTGGTGCAACTTATCAAGTACCCGTCGAAGTTAAAAGTAAAAGAGCCCAAGCTTTGGCTATTAGATGGTTAGTTGAATCAGCAAGAAAAAGAAAAGATAAACATATGTCAGATAAAATTTTTAATGAACTTTACGATGCATATGAAAAAAAAGGTGCAGCAGTTAAAAAAAAAGAGGATGTACACAAAATGGCAGAATCAAATAAAGCTTTTGCACATTTTAGATGGTAAATTTATATGTCAAGAACACATACATTAGATAAATATAGAAATATCGGCATAATGGCCCATATTGATGCTGGAAAAACTACAACAACTGAAAGAATTTTATATTATACAGGAAAAAGTCATAAAATTGGTGAAGTTCACGACGGTGCAGCAACAATGGATTGGATGGAGCAAGAACAAGAAAGAGGTATTACTATTACTTCTGCAGCTACAACATGTTTTTGGCAAGATCATAGAATTAATATAATAGATACCCCAGGTCATGTAGATTTTACTATTGAAGTAGAGAGATCTTTAAAAGTTTTAGATGGAGCTGTCGCAGTTTTTGATGGTGTTGCAGGTGTAGAACCTCAATCTGAAACGGTATGGAGACAAGCTGATAAATATAAAGTTCCAAGAATTTGTTTTGTAAACAAATTAGATAGAACTGGTGCTGACTTTTTTAGATGTGTAGACATGATAAAAGATAGATTAGGATCAAAACCTTTGGTAATTCAAATTCCGATAGGAATTGAATCATCTTTAACTGGAGTTGTAGATTTAGTTAAAATGAAAGCACAAGTTTGGAAAAACGAGGCACTAGGTGCTGAATGGGAATACAAAGAAATTCCAGATGAACTTAAAGAAATGTCACAAAAATATAGAACAGAATTAGTTGAATTAGCTGTCGAGCAAGATGAAAAAATAATGGAAGCCTATTTAAATGGTGAAGACATTAAAGAAGAAGATTTAGTGAAATGTATAAGAAAAGGGACTTTAGATTTCAGTTTTGTGCCTGTTTTGACAGGTTCTGCCTTTAAAAACAAGGGAGTTCAGCCTCTGTTAGACGCAGTTGTAAACTATTTACCAAGCCCAATTGATATTGGCTCTATAAAGGGAACCAAATTGGGTAGTGAAGATGAGGTAGAGATGAAATTTGATGATAAAGCAGCCTTTTCTGCACTAGCTTTTAAAGTAGCTAACGATCCTTTCGTAGGTTCTTTAACTTTCATAAGAGTCTATTCAGGAACAATTAAAACAGGAACAGCTGTTTATAACTCATCAAAAGAAAAAGAGGAAAGAGTTGGAAGAATGCTTTTGATGCATGCAAATTCAAGAGAGGATATTAAAGAGGCAAATGCAGGAGATATAGTAGCTCTAGCAGGTCTAAAAAATACAATAACCGGTCACACATTATGTGATGAAGAAAATTCAGTATTGCTTGAACCTATGGAATTTCCTGATCCAGTTATTGAAATCGCAGTTGAACCTAAGACAAAAGCAGATCAAGAAAAAATGGGAGAGGCTTTAGGAAGATTAGCAAAAGAGGACCCTTCTTTTAGGGTTACGTCAGATGAGGAGTCAGGGCAAACAATAATTAAAGGTATGGGTGAGTTACATTTAGATATTATTGTTGATAGAATGAAAAGAGAATTTAAAGTTGAGGCAAATGTCGGCGCCCCTCAGGTTGCTTATAGAGAAACAATAGAAAATTCTTCAGAAGTTGAATATACTCATAAAAAACAAAGTGGAGGAGCTGGTCAATTCGCCAAAGTAAAATTACTTGTTGAGCCTCAGGAACCTGGGAAGGGTAGAGCAGTAGAGAGTAAAATTAAAGGTGGCGCAATCCCTAAAGAGTTTATACCTGGTGTTGAAAAGGGTATTGAAACTATTTCGGACGGTGGAATATTAGCTGGATTTCCAATGATAGATTATAAAGTTACAATACTGGATGGATTGCATCATGATGTTGACTCTAGTGTTTTAGCTTTTGAGCTAGCTAGTAGAGCATGTTTTAAAGAAGCTTGTACAAAAGGTGGTTTAAAATTATTAGAACCAGTTATGAGAGTCGAGGTTGTAACACCAGAAGACTATATGGGCGATGTTATTGGTGATCTAAATAGTAGAAGAGGTCAGATAAATACTCAAGAACAAAGAGGAAATGCAACGGTAATTACGGCTATGGTTCCATTAGCTAATATGTTTGGATATATTAATAATTTGAGATCCATGTCCCAGGGCAGAGCTCAATATTCAATGTTTTTTGATCATTACTCAAAAGTTCCTCAAAATGTTCAAGACGAAGTAACAAAAAAGATTGCAGGTTAAAATGGATAAACAAAATATAAGAATAAAATTGAGAGCTTATGATAATAAAATATTAGATGCATCAACTGAGGAAATAGTTAACACCGTGAAAAGAACAGGTGCAACAATAAAAGGACCTATACCACTACCAACAAAAATTGAAAGATATACAGTTTTAAGATCACCTCATATAGATAAAAAAAGCAGAGAACAATTTGAGTCTAGGACCCATAAAAGACTTATAGATATTATTGAACCAACGCCACAGACTGTTGAAGCATTGATGAAACTCGATCTAGCTTCAGGAGTAGACGTGGAGATTAAGATATAAAATGATTGAGATTGCTTTAATTGGAAGAAAAATTGGTATGACAAGAGAATTTTATAAGTCTGGTCAATTAGTGCCAGTAACTGTTATCAAAATGGAAAAAGCAAGAGTTATCGAGGTTATCAATGAGGAAAAGAGAGGGTATAAAGCTATTCAACTTGGCTACGGAAAAATAAAAAATTCTAAACTTACTAAATCAATGAAAGGTTTTTTTGCTAAGAAAAATACTGAGGCAAAAAAAAGATTAAAAGAATTTAGAGTTTTAGATACTCAAAATTTTAAAGAAGGAAATGAATTTGGAATTGAGATTTTTAAGGATACAAAATTTGTTGATACACGATCTAAAACTATTGGAAAAGGATTTGCTGGAGCAATGAAAAGGCATAATTTTGGTGGTTTAAGAGCAAGTCACGGTGTTTCAATATCTCATAGATCACATGGGTCAACTGGACAAAGACAAGATCCAGGTAAAGTTTTTAAAGGAAAAAAAATGGCTGGTCACATGGGAGATAAATTAAGAACTATGCAAAATATAGAAGTTATAAAGACTGATATAGAAAATGATCTACTTTATTTAAAGGGTTCAATTCCTGGATCTAAAAATACTGAAGTAATAGTAAAAGAATCTGTAAAGAATATAAGAAAAAAAACTATTAAAGAAAAAATTAAAATTGCAGAAGAGGCAAAAAAAACTCCAGATAAAAAGAAAAAATAATGAAAATTGAAAAGTTACATCTAGATGGAAAAAAAAGTTCGATTGAGGTGCTTGATAAAATATTTTCTGCAAAGGTTAATAATAAACTTGTGAGCAGCGTTCTGTACAAAACTAATGCAAACTATAAAGGCAGATACGCAAAAACAAAACAACAGAATGAGGTTTCTGGACCAACATCAAAAATTTATGCACAAAAAGGAACTGGTAATGCAAGGCATGCAAGTAAAAAAGCACCAATATTTGTAGGTGGAGGTGTAGCTCATGGTCCTAAAGGAAGATTATCTTATAAAAAGAGAAAATTAAATAAAAGTGAAAAGAAAAATAGTATTGCATCGCTTATGAGTGAAAAAATTCAAGATAAAAATTTATTAGTTTTAAATGATTTTAGCTCTGAAATTAAAAAAACAAAAGAGATGCATACAATACTTAAAAAGTTTGAAATATCAAATTCTTTAATAATATTAGATAAATCTTCTAAAGAGAAAGTTGAAAAATCAATTAGAAATATTCCAAATCTAAAAGTTACTGATGTAAACCATTTCAGTGCTTTTGATTTAATTAAATTTAAAAAAATTGTTTTTACAGAAAGTTCAGTTAAGGAACTAGAAAAGAGATATAGTTAATGAATAAATTACATTTATTTGATAAAATTATATCTCCCCTTGTGACTGAAAAATCAACGAATTTGTCTGAACAAAATAAGATTGTTTTTAAAGTTCCAAATGGTTCAAATAAGAAAAATTTAAAAAGTAATATTGAAAAAATCTTCAAAGTTAATGTAACTAAAATAAATATTATTAATAAAAAAAGTAGGATTAAATTGACTCGAGGAAAGAAAAATAAAGTTTCCGGATATAAAAAAGCTATAATCACACTTAAAAAGGGTCAAAGTATTGACTTAACAACTGGAATTTAAAATGGCACTTAAAACTTTTAAACCTTATACAAAGTCATCTAGAGGAACTATTCTTGTAGATAGAGATGGTCTTTGGAAAGGTAAACCTTTCAAACAATTAGTATCATCAAAAAATTCTATGAAAGGTAGAAATAATTATGGAAGGATTACATCAATAAATAGAGCTGGTGGACATAAGAAGATGTACAGGCACGTAGATTTTTATAGAAAAAAAAACGATATGACTGCTACTGTTCAAAGAATAGAGTATGATCCAAACAGATCTTGTTACATTATGTTAGTAAAATTTGAGGATAACTCTCACTTTTACTATTTAGCTCCGCAAAAGATTAAAGTAGGTGATAAGATCGAGAACGGTTCTAAAAAAGAGATTAAAATTGGAAATTGTATGCCACTTCAGGATATTCCAGTAGGTATAGATATTCATAATGTTGAAATTCAACCGGGAGGTGGAGGAAAAATAGCTCGTTCAGCTGGAACTTCAGTAACTATTAGTGGCCTAGATGGAAACTACAGTTTAATTAAACTTACATCTGGTGAAGTAAGAAGAATTGATTCTAGAGCTTTAGCAACAATAGGTGTTCTAAGTAATCCAGACCAAAAAAATATTAAAATTGGAAAAGCAGGTAGATCTAGATGGCTAGGAAGAAGACCTCATACAAGAGGTGTTGTTAAAAATCCTGTTGATCATCCACATGGTGGTGGAGAAGGAAAATCTGCAGGTGGAAGACATCCAGTATCACCCAAAGGTCAATCAGCCAAAGGTTTAAAAACTAGAGATAATAAAAGAACTGATAAATATATTGTGAAAAGAAGAAATAAAAGAAAGGATACTAAATAATGGCTAGAGCAGTTTGGAAGGGACCATTTGTTGAACAAAATCTTATAAAAAAAGTAGACAAATATAAAATCGACTCAAAAAAAATACCTATCAAAACTTGGTCAAGAAAATCTACAATAATCCCAGATTTTGTTGGTGTAAGTTTTTTAATTTATAATGGAAAAAAATTCATTCCAATTACTATATCTGAAGATATGGTGGGTCATAAATTAGGTGAGTTTGCACCTACAAGAACTTTTTTTGGTCATACACCTGCAGATAAAAAAGCTAAACCAGCAGAAGCTGAAGAGAAGAAATAATTATGATTAAAAAAAAACAAGTATTAAAGAATAAAGAAAAAATTGTAAGATCTGTGAATAATAACATTAGGTCTAGTGTAAGAAAGCTTAATCCAATTTTAAAAGATATAGTTGGCAAAAAAGTGGATACAGCAATAAGAGATCTTGAATTTTCAGAAAAAAGAATTTCTAAAGATATAAAAAAAACAATTAGCTCTGCTGTAGCAAATGCTGAAAATAATTTTCAATATGATATCGATAAATTAATCGTAAAGGAAGCTTACTGTGGAAAAAAAATTATAATGAAAAGGTTTAGACCTAGAGCAAAAGGAAGAGCAGCGCCAATTCTTAAACCTTATTCAAGTGTTACGATAATTTTATCTGAAATTAAAAAAATGGAGAGTCATGGGACAAAAAGTTAATCCAGTTGGGTTCAGACTAGGGGTAAATAGAGGTTGGGACTCTGTTTGGTATGCAAAGAAGAAAGATTTCGGTAATTACTTAATTGAGGATTTTAAAATCAGAGAATACATAAAAAAGAATGTTATTAACTCAGGTGTATCTAAAGTTATGATCGAAAGAACTGCTAATAAATGTTATGTAACAATTTATACTTCAAGGCCTGGATTTGTAATTGGAAAAAAAGGAAGTGATATTGATAAAATAAAAAATAATTTATCAAAATTTACAACAAATGAGGTAACATTAAATATTAAAGAAGTTAAAAAACCTGAGACAAATTCATTCTTGGTTGCCGAAAATATAGCTCAACAACTTGTTAAAAGAATATCTTATAGAAGGGCAATGAAACGAGCAATGCAATCGTGCTTAAGATTAGGAGCGAAAGGAATTAAAGTTTCAATTAGTGGAAGATTAGGTGGCAATGAAATCGCTCGTACCGAATGGTTAAGGGATGGAAGTATACCGTCACATACTTTAAGAGCAGACATTGATTATGCAGAGGCTGAAGCTCTGACAACTTATGGAATAATTGGTATTAAAGTATGGATATATAAAGGTGAAGTTTTTGCAAAAGAATTTAGCCAAGAAACAAATAAAGTGATTCAAAAAGAGGAAAAATAAAAAATGTTACAACCAGTAAGAACAAAATGGAGAAAAGCTCATAAGGGAAGAATACATGGGACAGCTTCAAGAGCAAATTTTATTAATTATGGTGCATATGCATTAAAAGCACTATCGCCCGATAGGGTAACTGGAAAACAAATCGAAGCAGCGAGAGTTGCTTTAACTAGACATATGAAAAGGCAAGGTAGAGTATGGACAAGAATTTTTCCAAATATTCCTGTCTCAAAAAAACCAATTGAAGTAAGAATGGGTAAGGGCAAAGGATCTCCAGAGTTTTATGCTTGCAGAGTAAAACCAGGAAGGATTTTATTTGAAGTTGATGGTGTATCTGAACAAATAGCTAAAGAAGCACTCTACAAAGCATCAGCAAAATTACCAATTAAAACAAAAACTATAAAAAGGTTTGCATAATGAAAAAACAAGATTTTAAAAAATTATCCAAAGACGAAGCTTTAAAGAATATTGAAAAGTTTAAAAAAGACTTATTTAATTTTAGATTTCAAAAAATAAATTCCCAGGTTAGTAACCCAGCTCAAATAAGTGAAACAAAAAAAAATATAGCTAGATTAAAAACCTATTTGAAAAGGAAATCAAATGCCTAAGAAAATTTTAACCGGAGTCGTTGTAAGTGATAAACCTAGTAAAACAATTACAGTTATTGTTGAAAGAAAATATTCACATCCATTACTAAAAAAAGTTATAAAAGTAAAAAAGAAATATAATGCTCATGATGAAAACAATACTTTTAAGACTGGTGACAAAGTTTCTATTATTGAGAGTAAACCATTTTCAAAAAATAAAAAATTTAAAGTAATGGAGACCTCTAAATGATACAAGTTCAAACGGAATTATTAGTTGCAGACAATACTGGAGCGAAAAAAATAGAATGTATTAAAGTTTTGGGTGGCTCCAAGAGAAGATATGCTAGCATTGGTGATACGATTGTAATAGCTGTAAAAGAAGCTATTCCAAAAGGCAAAGTTAAAAAAGGATCAGTACATAAGGCAGTTGTTGTAAGAGTAAAAAAAGGAATTCATAGAGAGGATGGATCAAAAGTAAAATTTGATAATAATGCTGCAGTGCTCGTTGACGATAAAGGTGAACCAGTTGGAACAAGAATTTTTGGACCAGTTACAAGAGAATTAAGAAATAGAGGGCAGATGAAAATAATTTCATTAGCTCCAGAGGTTTTATAATGATTAAAAAAGGATTAAAAGTTCGTATTCTTGTTGGAAAAGATAAAAAAAAAGAAGGTGAAGTTATAGAGATTGATAGAACAAATAATAGAGCAAAGGTAAAAGAAATTAATATGGTAAAAAAACATGTCAAAACCACAAAAGAAAAAAAAGGTGGTATAATTTCAAAAGAAAGTTTTATCCATCTTTCAAATTTAAAATTATTAGATGAAAAAGCAAAAAGTAAAAAAAGTGAGGCTAAGAAATAATGACACCAAGATTAAAAGATTTATACTATAAAGAGATTCAACCTGCTTTAAAAACACAATTTGGATTAAAAAATTTATACATGGGTCCAAAAATAAAAAAAGTAGTTTTAAACATAGGATTAGGAGTTGATGGAAATGACTCAAAAACTTTAAAATCATTAGATGATGATTTAGCTAAGATTACAGGACAAAAACCGATGGTAACAAAATTTAAGAAATCGGTTGCAAATTTTAAGACCAGAAAAGGAACGAATGCTGGTCTTAAGGTGACACTAAGAAAAGATAAAATGTATGAGTTTATTGATAGACTTGTAAATATTGCTTTGCCAAGAATAAAGGATTTTAGAGGACTTTCTAGAAATGGATTTGATAAATTTGGTAATTATACTTTTGGGATTAAAGAACATATTATTTTCCCAGAGGTAAGTTTTGATAGAGCAGATAAAGTTAGAGGATTAGACATAACAATTGTTATTTCCTCAAAGAGTAAGGATCAAAGTTTGGCCCTATTAGAAAAGTTTAACTTTCCATTTATAAAAAAAGGAGAAAATTAAAATGGCTAAATTAAGCTCAATTAACAAAAATAATAAAAGAATTAAACTTTCTGATAGATTTTACAAAAAAAGAGAAAAACTCAAAAAAATTCTTATGAACAAAAAACTTCCTTTTGAGGAAAGATTTAAAGCACAACAAAAATTATCAAAATTACCAAGAAATTCTTCAAAAACAAGAGTAATGAATCGTTGTCAAATAACAGGAAGACCTCATGGGGTTTATAGAAAATTAAAAATATCTAGAATTGCATTAAGACAACTTGGATTGCAAGGAAAGATACCAGGTCTAGTTAAATCAAGTTGGTAGAAAGGATAATATGAGTTTAAGTGACCCAATTGGAGATATGATAGCAAGAGTTAAAAATGCTCAAAGTAGAAATCATAAAAGAGTCGAATTACCGTCCTCAAATTTTAAAGTGAAAATAGCTGGAATATTAAAAAATGAGGGTTTCATTAAACACTTCGAAGTAAACGAGGAAAATAAAAAACCAAAATTATCTTTAGAATTAAAGTATCATTATGGTAACCCGGTTATAAGTAATTTTGAAAGAGTGTCAAAACCTGGAAGAAGAATTTTCTCTAGTGCAGATGGATTACCCAAAATAAATAATGGTTTAGGTATTGCTATAGTTTCTACACCAAAAGGGGTGATGACCGATATAGATGCTAGAAAACAAAGAGTTGGTGGTGAAATAATCTGTAAGGTATTTTAATGTCTAAAATCGGTAAAATGAATATTTCAATCCCAGAAAAAGTAAAAGTAGCTTTATCCGGCAATACTTTAAATATTGAAGGACCTGAAGGTAAAAAAACTTTAAATATTGATCTTAATCTATTTAATTTAGATATCAAAGAAGGTAAAGAAATTTCAATAGCACCAAAAAAAATTGATCAAGAAATTAAAAGAATATGGGGAATGAAAAGAAGTTTAATAAATAATGCAATCATGGGATCATCTAATGGGTATGAAAAAGTTTTAGAATTAGTTGGAGTAGGATACAGAGCGTCAATCAAAGGAACTCAATTAAATCTGCAATTAGGCTATAGTCATGATATAAATTTTGATATTCCTGAGGGGATAAAAATTTCTGTAGAAAAACAGACAACTTTAAAGATAACAGGTATAGATAAGCAACAAGTTGGGTCTGTGGCATCGAAACTTAAAACCTTAAGAAAAATTGAGCCTTATAAAGGAAAAGGAGTAAGAGAAAAAGGTCAACATATTTTAAAAAAAGAAGGTAAGAAAAAATGATGAAATTAGATACAAATAAGAGAAAGATATTTAGAGTAAGAAATAAACTAAAAAAAGTTCATGGTAAAAATAGATTTAGATTGTCAATTTCAAGATCATCAAAAAATATTTCTGCCCAAATAATAGATGATACAAAAAATATAACATTAATTTCTGCATCCTCAGTCGAAAAAGACATTAAATCTGGTACAAAAGTTAACAAAACAGAATTATCAAAAATTGTTGCAGAAAAATTAGCAAAAAAAGCGAACGAGAAAAAAATAAATAAAATTTTCTTTGATAGATCAGGCTATAAATACCATGGAAGGGTAAAAGTTTTTGCAGAGACTCTTCGCAAAAATGGAATGGATTTTTGAAATGGATTATAAAGAAAAAAAAACTGACGATATTTTAGAAAAACTTGTTCATATAAATAGAATTACTAAAGTAGTCAAAGGAGGAAGAAGATTTGGTTTTTCTGCCTTAGTTGTTGTAGGGAATCAAGCTGGTAAAATTGGTATTGCGCACGCAAAAGCAAAGCAAGTTCCTGATGCTATAAAAAAAGCTAATGAAATGGCAAGAAGGAAATTAATACATATACCCTTAAGAGAGGGCAGAACCATTCATCACGATGTTAAAGCAAAAGAGGGTTCTGGAAAGATAGTTTTAAGAGCAGCATCCAAGGGAACAGGTATTATCGCTGGTGGTCCTGTCAGAGCTGTTTGTGAAGTTTTAGGAGTAAAAGACATAGTTGCTAAATCAATGGGTACATCGAATGCACATAATGTTATTAGGGCAACAATGAAAGCATTACTTAAACAAAATTCTCCAAAACAGATATCTTCAATTAGAAACAAAAAGATTTCTGAAATTATTGAAAAAAGAGGCTAATGATTAAACTTAACAAAACTTTCAAGATAAAAAAAAGTAAGATTAGGGTCGGCCGTGGTATCGGTTCAGGTAAAGGTAAGACTTCTGGTAGAGGAGTTAAGGGACAAAAATCAAGATCAGGTGTAGCTATAAAAAGTTTTGAGGGTGGGCAAATGCCATTATATAGAAGGTTACCAAAACGTGGATTTAATACACTAAACAAAAATAAAATTGCAATTTTAAATTTAGATAAAATTCAATTTTTTATTAATAAAAAAAGTATTGGCACAAAAGAAATTATAAATAGTGAATTGTTAAAGAAATTAAAATTAATTAACAAACGTTATACTAAATTAAAAATTCTAGGTTCTGGTGAAATTAAAGATAAAGTAAATATTGAAACTGACTTAGCTTCAAAATCTGCTATTGAAAAATTAGAAAAAATAGGTGGCTCTATACAGATTAAAAAATAATTTAAAATGAGCTCCACATCATCAAATACAGACTTAAAAAATAGAATAATTTTTACAATTGCTATACTGGCTGTTTATAGATTTGGAACATTTGTTCCATTACCAGGAATTGATCCAGATCAATTAAAAATTATGATGGAAAGTAACCAAAAAGGATTACTTGGAATGTTTAATGTCTTTGCAGGAGGAGCTGTGAGTAGAATGGCTATATTTGCACTTGGTATTATGCCCTACATATCTTCAGCAATTATAGTGCAACTTTTGACTGGAGTTACAGATTATTTCAAAAATCTAAAGGCTCAAGGTGAAACAGGAAGATCTAAGATTGCTCAAATCACTCGATATGGAACTGTTTTGCTTGCTACTGTTCAAGGCTATGGATTGGCTGTTGGATTAGAGTCATCAGCTGACTTGGTAATTAATCCAGGAATTTTTTTTAAAGTCTCCACTGTAACAACTATTGTAGCTGGTACTATTTTTTTGATGTGGTTAGGAGAACAAATTACACAGAGAGGGATAGGTAATGGAATATCCCTAATAATTTTTGCTGGAATAGTTGCTGAAATTCCAAGAGCTTTAGTAACAACATTTGAATTAGGTCGAACGGGTGCAGTATCAACGTTAATGATTATAGGAATATTTATTTTATTAATATTAACTGTACTTTTTATAGTTTTTATGGAGAGAGCCTTAAGAAAAATATTAATTAATTACCCAAAAAGACAAATGGGAAACAAAATGTATGGAGGTGAGTCATCTCATTTACCTTTAAAGATAAATCAAGCAGGAGTAATACCTGCAATTTTTGCTTCTGCATTATTATTGTTACCTGTAACATTCTCTAATTTTAATTTTTCTGAAAATGATACTTTTTTAAACATAAGTTCTTATTTTACACAAGGACAACCTCTTTACATGCTCTTATACGCATCAGGAATAATTTTTTTCACTTTTTTTTATACCTCAATAACTTTTAATCCAAATGAAACAGCTGATAATCTGAGGAAATATGGTGGATTTATTCCTGGAATAAGGCCAGGTGAAAGTACTGCCATTTATATTGAAAACATACTTACAAAATTGACTACGATAGGAGCTTTATATTTAACATTAGTATGTTTAATGCCAGAATTTTTAATTGCGAACTATCCTATCCCTTTTTATTTAGGCGGGACTTCTATTTTGATAGTAGTTGTTGTTGCAATAGATACTGTGACTCAGATTCAAACCAGGTTAATGAGCTCACAGTATGAACAGCTTATCAAAAAAACAAAGTTTGGAAGATAACTAAAAGTGAACGTAATTATATTTGGACCTCCAGGTGCCGGCAAAGGAACGCAGGCAAAATTTTTTGTAAAAAATTATAACAATTTTCAAGTTTCAACTGGTGATATGCTTAGAGATGAAATCCAAAAGAATTCCGAAATTGGAAAAAAAATAATTAATAATATGAATGACGGAAAGTTTGTGGACGATGAAATTGTAAATAAACTAATAAAAAATGTCATATTCGATTCAACCAAAAAAAATAAACTTGTATTTGATGGATATCCAAGGTCTTTAACTCAGGCTAAGAACTTAGAAGTGTTACTGAATGAGTCCAATCAAAAAATAGATTTTATTTTTTTTCTTAATGTAAATAAAGAAACAATAGTAAAAAGGATTGAAAAAAGAAAAATTTTGGAAAAAAGATCAGATGATGATCTTGACACTATTTTAAAGAGGTATGATACTTACATGGAAACTACTAAACCAGTTTTAGATTTCTACTCTAAAAATAAAAATTTTTACGAAATAGATGGAGACTTAAAAATTAACGAAATAACTACTAAAATTGAGGCATTTATAAACGTTTAAGTCGTTGACATTAAAAGAACTTCTTATATAAAAAGGCATATTTTATCACAAATTTATGGCTCGTATAGCAGGTATTAACATTCCACAAAACAAGTTAGTCCACGTAGGATTAACATATATTTATGGTATAGGAGATAAATTTTCTAATCAAATTTGTTCATCTTTAGAAATTCCAAAAAATAAAAGGGTTAATCAGTTAACAGATGAAGAAATCTTAAAAATAAGAGAGTATATTGATCAAAATTTTAAGGTTGAAGGCGACTTACGTAGAGATTTTTCTTTAAGTATAAAAAGACTGGTCGATCTAGCATGTTATAGAGGATCAAGACATAGAAAAAAATTACCAGTGAGAGGTCAAAGAACCAGATGCAATGCAAGAACAAGAAAAGGTAAAGCGATTGCTATTGCAGGAAAAAAATTAACTCCACTTAAAAAATAATTATGTCTAAATCTGATAAAGTTGAAAATAAAGATCAAAAAACTGAAAAAAAACTTGTAAAAAAATCTGTTAAAAGCTCTTACTCAAAAAAAAAAAAAGTTAAGAAAAATATTCTTAATGGTGTAGCGTATGTTCAATCCACATTTAATAACACAATAATTTCAATAGCTGATACAAACGGAAATATAATCTCATGGGCTTCAGCGGGCCAAAAGGGTTTCAAAGGCTCTAGAAAATCTACGCCATATGCTGCACAAATTGCTGCTGATGCTGCGGCATCTAAAGCTCTAGAATATGGAATGAAAACTTTATCTGTAGAAGTTAAAGGCCCTGGATCAGGTAGAGAAACTGCTTTAAGAGCTTTGCAAGCAAGAGGTTTTAGAATTTTATCTATTAAAGACACTACACCAATGCCTCACAATGGCACAAGACCACCAAAAAAAAGGAGAGTTTAATGGAAACTGAAAATGTAAATATAAAAAATTGGAAATCACTTATTAAACCAGCAAAGTTAGATGTAAAAATTAGTAATGATTTAACACATGCCACTATTATTGCAGAACCTCTTGAAAAGGGGTATGGTCTAACTTTAGGTAATTCTCTTAGAAGAATTTTATTGTCATCGATAAGAGGAGCTGCGGTAACCTCTATACAAATAGATGGAGTTTTACACGAGTTTACGTCTATCAAAGGAGTAAGAGAAGACGTAACTGATATTGTTCTTAATATAAAATCTTTAGCTTTAAAATGTGCTTCTGAAGGAACTAAAAAACTTGTCCTTGACGCTAAAGGCCCAGGAGAAATTAAGGCATCTGATATCACACCAGTTGCTGATGTAAAAATTTTAAATCCTGACTTGGTTATTTGTAATCTAGATGAAAATACAAATTTCCACGTTGAAATGAATGTTAATACTGGAAAGGGATATGTACCTGCTGAATTGAATAAACCTGAAGAACCACCTTTAGGTTTAATAGCAATAGACTCCCTGTATAGTCCAGTAAAAAAAGTTTCATATTCCGTAAGCACAGCAAGAGAGGGTAAGGCATTAGATTACGATAAATTAACAATGGAGGTTGAAACTAATGGATCGATTTCAGCTGAGGACGCCGTTGCTTACTCCGCGAGAATATTTCAAGATCAACTAAAAATGTTTATTAATTTTGACGAACCAGTAGAGGCACCTATTAAAGAAGTATCAACAGAACCTGAGTTTAATAAAAATTTATTAAGAAAAGTAGATGAACTAGAACTATCTGTGAGATCCATGAATTGTTTAAAAAATGATAATATAATTTATATAGGTGATCTTGTTCAAAAATCTGAAGGTGAAATGTTAAGAACACCAAATTTTGGAAGAAAATCTTTAAATGAAATAAAAGAGGTTTTAACTGGAATGTCTTTATATTTGGGAATGGAAATACCAAATTGGCCACCAGATAATATTGCAGAAATGTCTAAAAAATTAGAGGAAGCTATTTAATGAGACATAATATGTCAAATAAGAAGTTGAATAGGACTTCGGAACATAGAAAAGCATTATTGAAAAATATGTTAATTTCACTAATCAAATATGAGCAAATCAAGACAACTTTACCAAAAGCAAAATTTTTAAGACCTCAAGCAGAAAAAATTATTACATTAGGAAAAAAAGATACTTTGCATAATACTAAAATATTGGTTTCTAAATTACAGGATATAAAATCTGCAAATAAAGTTAAAAAAACTTTATCTAAAAGATACGAAAAAAGATCAGGTGGTTACACAAGGATAATTAAGGCTGGCTTTAGATACGGTGATAATGCTCCAATGGCAATTATTGAATTTGTTGATAGAGATGTCCAAGCTAGAAAAGTTGATAAAAAGAAAAAAGATCAAGCAAATGTTACTGACAAAAAAGAGGAAAAAAAATTAGCTTCAGCTTAAACTTTTTTAATCATGAATGGAAGTTTTCTCGTTGATACAGCTTCTAATAATATGCGTATTGATAGATGGCTAAGAAACAAAATTGGAAAAATTCCACAGAGTTTGATTGAAAAAAGTTTAAGGTCTGGAAAAATAAAACTAAATAAAAAAAAAATAAAAAGTTCTTTCAAAATTAGAACAAACGATAAAATCGAAATATTTAATTTTAGATTTAAAGAAATAATTAAACACAAAAAAAAAAATTTCATTCCCACAAATGAAATAATAAAATCTAATGAAGATTTAATTATTGATAATAATAATGATTTTATTGTAGTTAATAAAGCTGCGGGTATTTCTGTACAAGGAGGGACTAAATCAAAAAAAAATTTAATCGATATATTTAAGAAAAGTAAAATTTTTGAAGGTTCAAAACCTTACTCAGTGCATAGATTGGATAAGGATACTTCAGGTGTATTTATTATTGCAAAAAATAGGGAAACCGCACAAATTCTAACTTCATTATTTAGATTAAGAAAAGTTCATAAAACCTATTTAGCTATATGTCATGGAGAATTAGATAAAAATACAGGTGAATTAAATGATAAACTTATTAGATATGATAATGGCAAAAAAATTTCAGAAGATGCTAAAACATACTTTAAAGTACTTGATAAAAACTTTAATTCAAGTCTGATTGAGATGAAACCAATTACTGGTCGAAAACACCAACTAAGAAAACAATTATTTAATATCGGTCACTCTATATATGGAGATCAAAAATATATATCTTCAAAATTGATGAAAGGTAAAAATAAAAATTTAATGCTTCATTCATATCAAATAAAATTTATTATAAAAGATCAAAAATATACTTATACAGCTTTAATACCAGATTATTTTAAAAAATTGTTAAAAACAAAACGACTTAATTTTTCAAATTTGAAGTAAAAATTTCGATTAGTTTTTTTTCGATCTCTTTATAATTTTGGTTTTTAATTTTTTTTAAATTTGTGACACCTCTATCATTTATCCCACATGGAATTATTGCATCATATTTTCTTAAATCATTACAGATATTAATTGAGAAACCGTGATAAGCTATCCATTTACTAACTCTTAATCCTATAGCTGCAACCTTTTTAATACCTGATTTGTCATTGTACCAAATACCAACATTATTTCTGTCAGCGAAGGTTTTAATTTTATAAAATTTTAGTGTTGTTATTATTGACTTTTCAATTAATGATATAAATTTTCTTATATCTTTTTTACGCTTTTTTAAATCAATAACAAAATAACAAATTAATTGTCCAGGTCCATGATAAGTGATTTTCCCACCTCTTTTTGTTTTAACTATTTTTATAGACTTATCGATAATTTCGCTATCTTTGTGGTTTTTACCAGCGGTGTAAATTTCTTCATGCTCTAAAATCCACACTAATTCATCGGCAACCCCATTATTGATATTATGCAATCTTTTTTCCATAATTCTTATTGCATCATCATATTTTATTGGTTTTTTTGACTTTTTAATCTCCATTTTAATTTAAAAATTGTAATCTTTTTATTTTGTATTAAAAGATCCGACTAATTAATAGGTATATTTATGACTTTAATAAAAAAAATAAAAGATAAAAAAGTCAATTTTGAATTCAACAAAGAATATATAAAAGTTGTAACTGATAAAATTGCTAATAATGATGCTTTATTTATCACTAATTCTTTCAAAGAAATGCATCCAGCTGATGCTGCGGATATTATCGAACATCTAGAACAAAATGATAGAGAAAATTTAATTAAACTTAATAATTTCAAGATTGATCCTGAGGTCTTTGTAGAACTAAACGAGTCTGTTCAGACTGAGATTATCAAATATCTTTCGTCAGAAGCCATTGTAAGAATACTTAAGAATCTTGAGTCAGATGATGCTATTGCAATTCTTGAAAATGTTGATGAGAAAGACAAGAACTCAATATTAGCTGCTTTACCACCTAAAGATCGCTTTGCATTATTAGAAGGCCTTAGTTATCCAGAGGATAGTGCAGCCAGAATTATGCAGAGAGAATTTACTGCTATACCAAGTAATTGGTCTGTCGGTCAGACAATTGATTATTTAAGGGAAAATAAAGATTTACCTGAACAATTTCTTGAAATATATATTGTTGACGAAAATTTCAAACCTGTTGGCATTGTTCCTTCATCAAAAGTTTTACGAAATCCTAGAGATGCAAAAATGTCTTCTATAATGGAAGACTCTACATTTTTAATTCCTGTTGATATGGATAGAGAAGAAGTTGGAAACTTATTTGAAAATTATAATTTAAATTCAGCTTGTGTCATTGATAAAAATAATAAACTTGTTGGAATGATTACTGCTGATGACGTGTTAACAGTATTAAAAGAAGAAGCTGAAGAGGATGCTCTTAGATTAGCAGGAGTGGGTGACGAAGAGATTACAGATGGTGTAATAACCAAAACAAAAAGAAGATTTAATTGGTTATTACTAAATCTGTTCACTGCATTTTTAGCAACTTATTGTATTAGTTTATTTGGTGCTACAATAGAACAAATGGTAGTTTTAGCTTTCTTAATGCCGATAGTAGCATCCATGGGTGGAAATGCAGGAATGCAAACGTTGGCCGTTACTGTGAGAACATTGGCTACGAATGATCTTACTAAAAATAATTTTAATCAAAACATTTTTAAAGAGTTTAATATAGGTATTCTAAATGGTATTATTTTTGCAATTATTAGCTCAATCATTGTTCAGCTGTGGTTTCAAGACATTCAGCTTTCTCTGATAATTTCAGTATCAATGATATTAACAATGGTCGTTGCAGGTTTGTTTGGAATTCTAGTTCCAGTAACATTAAAAAAAATGAATATAGACCCCGCTATAGCTTCAAGTGTTTTCGTAACAACAATAACGGACGTGATTGGTTTTGTATCATTTCTTGGTGTTGGTGCTTATTTTTTGTAAAATTAAAAATTATCTATCAATCTAATATTGTTAATTGAGTAAGCAAAAAACAATTTAGAGGTTTTAACTTCTTTTGATAATCTTAAATTCTTTTTATCTCTAACTTCTAAATAATCAAATTTTACTCTATATATTTTACTTAATTCGATCATCTTTTTTTCAGTCAATTTTTTAATATTTTTTTCCCTTTTTAATTTTTTTTTAAAATTAATTATATTATTTGTTAAATGTCTCGCCTTTTTTAGATATTTTTTCTTCAATAAAAAGTTTCTCGAAGATAATGCTAGTTTATATTTATCTCTAATTGTTTTGCATTGAATAATCTTACTTTTATATCTTTTTTCTATAAAGTTTTTAACTAGGTGAAGTTGCTGATAATCTTTTTCTCCCATATAAATTTTATTTGGCTTAATTAATTTGGTTAAACGATCCATAACTTCTAAAACACCAACAAAATGACCTTTTCTAAATTTTGCACATAAAATATTATTTTTTTTGGAAATCTGTATTTTAATGTTACTTTTTTCTGAATAAACGGTTTTTTCATCTGGTAAAAAAACAAAATCAATCTTAAGTTTCTTTAATATAGATAAGTCCTTTTTAATATTTCTTGGATATTTTTTGTAATCTTTTTTATTATTAAATTGTTGAGGATTAATAAATATACTTACAACAGTATATTTACATTCATTTAAACATTTTTTTATAAGAGATATGTGGCCTTTATGAAGGCTACCCATGGTGGGCACAAAACCAATATTTGAGACTTTATTTAGCGCCTCATTTAAATCATTTTTATTTAATAAAATTTTCATTTGTATAAAACATTTTAATAAGTAAAACATTTAAATGATTAAACAAGCAATTATTCCATTAGCTGGTCTAGGTACAAGACTACTCCCTTTAACAAGTGTTTTTCCTAAAGAACTATTGCCAATGAATGGAAGACCTGGAATTGAGTACATATTGGATGAATGTATTGAAGCGGGGATTAAAGAAGTAATTTTTATAATTTCAAATAAAAAAAAAATGATAAAGGATTATTTCTATAAAGATAATTTTTACAAAAAAATAATAAAAAAAAAGGGGGATCCTAGAATATTAAGTGAATATAAAAAAATTCTTAAATATAAAAAAATGGTTAAATTTGTTTATCAAAATAAACCATTAGGTACTGGCGATGCAGTTTTAAAAACTCAAAAATTTATTAAAAGTGATTTTTTCTTAATGCTTTTACCAGATGATTTGATAATTAAAAAAAATTGTTCAAAAGATATGATTTCTATTCATAAAAAAAAAAAATGCTCTGTAATGGCAAGTATGAAGGTAGATAAAAAAACTGTAAATAGATGGGGAATATTTTCAAAAAAAAATCATATTAACATTCACAATTTTTATATAAAGGATGTTATTGAAAAACCTGAAATTAAGAGTGCTCCCTCTAACAATGCGGTAATTGGAAGATATATATTGCCAAAAAAAGTCTTTAAAAAATTAAAGAACCAACCCAAAGGAAAAGGGGGCGAGATACATATCACAGATGCAATAAGAGGATTAATAATTGAGGGAAATAAATTTATAGGACATAATTTTAAAGGTAAGTATTTAGATTGTGGTACAATGCAAGGCTATATTAATTCATCAAAAGAGATTTCAAAAATATGAGACTTTGTATGATTGGAACAGGATACGTTGGTCTTGTATCAGGAGTATGTTTTTCTGATTTAGGAAATACTGTTCATTGTGTTGATAACGACAAAAAAAAAATTAATTTGTTGAATCAAGGAAAAATACCAATTCATGAACCTGGTCTTGATGAAATATTAAAGAGAAATGTGAAACAAAAGAGACTATTCTTTACTTCAGACCTAAAACTTGCTGTTAATAAAGCTGATATTATTTTTATCTGCGTTGGTACTCCAACTAAAAAAAAAAGTAATTCAGCAGACTTAAAGTATGTTTTTCAAGTTGCCAAGAAATTAAGAAAATATATTAAAAAATATAGGATTGTTGTAACTAAATCAACAGTCCCCGTTTCAACAGGTGACAAGATTGAAAAAATTCTAAATTCAAAAGGAAGAAAAAAAATTGTTGATGTTGTATCAAATCCAGAATTTTTAAGAGAAGGGGAGGCTATAAGAGATTTTGTATATCCTGATAGGGTGGTAGTAGGTACTAATAGCAAAAAAGCAAATAGAATTATGAAGTCTTTATATTTACCCATTATAAAAAAAAAGAGTAGATATTTTAACACTTCAAGAAAAGGGGCTGAGTTAGTTAAATATGCTTCAAATGCTTTTTTAGCAACAAAGATTTCCTACATAAATGAAATTGCAAATTTATGCGAAAAAAGTGGTGTAGATATAAAAGATATTTCTTTTGGCATGGGTTTAGATCAAAGAATTGGAGATAGATTTTTAAGAGCTGGACCTGCTTATGGTGGTTCTTGCTTTCCTAAAGATACAAAAGCTTTAGTTGATGTTGCAAAAATTTTTAAAACAGATCTTTCAATAGTAAAAACAGTTATTAAATCGAATGAAAATAGAAAAAAAATTTTAGCAAATAGAGTGTATAAAATTTTAAATAATAAGATTAAAAATAAGAATATTACTTTTTTAGGAGTTACTTTTAAACCTAATACAGATGACATGAGAGAGGCATCAAGTTTATTGATGATACCGAGATTAAGTAAAAAGGGAGCAAAAATTAGATATTACGATCCAACAGGTAAAAAAAAAGAGTTTGAAAAATTTACTAATGTCAAATTTTGTAAAGATTTATCTTCAGCATGCCTTAAAACAGATTTGATTATTATTCACACAGAGTGGAATGAATTTAAATTTTTGAATTTTAAAAGACTAGTAAAAAAAAAAAATTTTATAATTTATGATCTCAGAAATATATATTCTCCTATTAAAATGAACCAAAATAAAATCAAATATTTTGGTATAGGTAGATAGTTTATTTTAATTCAAAAATTGCATCAACCTCAACAGCAACACCTAGTGGTAGACTATTAGAGCTTATTGCAGCTCTTGTATGCATACCCGCCTCCCCAAATATAGAGGCTATAAGATCAGATGCACCATTAATAACTTTTGGCTGATCAATAAAGTCATCAGTTGAGTTTACAAAACCTGTTAATTTTATACATGATTTGACTTTAGATAAATCCCCTTTACATGCTTTTTTAACTTGTGAAACTATGCTTAAACCACATCTCTTTGCCGCGTTATAAGCTTCATCAGTAGATATATCTTTACCAACCTTACCTTTGATTAATTCACCTGAAGATGAAATTGAGATTTGTCCAGATATGTAAAGTAATTTACCAATGACTTTCGTTGCTATATAAGAACCAACAGGCGCTTTAGCTTCTGGAAGTGAAATTTTAAGTTCATTAATTTTTTCCTCAAAATTCATTATTATTTTTTATTTTTTTTAAAAAATTCAGATAATGTTTTACTTGACTTAAAATTTTCTACAGTACCAGTTAAGCCTGAGTCATCACTTTTTTGTTTAAGGTTGTCTTTTTGACATTTAAGATAATCTTTAGATAATTTATTAAATTTGTTACAATCCACTACATCAGCTAATATTGGACTATTGAAAAACAGCAATATTATTGTAGTTATAATAAATTTTCTTATCATTTTATCTCCTTTTTTTATTTTTTTTACTTTTATCGTACTCTTTTCTTTTCTCAATCAATATTAATGCATCTTCCATATTTAAATCTGTTGGGTCTTTTTCCTCTGGAATTGTAGCATTTAATGATTTGTATTTGATGTAAGGACCATATTGTCCTTTCATTATTCTTACAGGTTTTTTATCTGCAGGATGTTCTCCTAAATCTTTAATTATAGATGATGAAATTCTGCCTGGTTTTGCTTCAGCTATAAGAGTTATTGCTCTATTTAAACCTATTGAAAAAATCTCTTCTATATTTTCAATTCTCGCAGATTTATTTTCACATTTTAGATAAGGACCAAATCTACCTGTATTTAATGTAATTTCTTTTTGATTATTAGGATTTATTCCTAAAGACTTTGGCAATGAACACAGGAATTTAGCTTTTTCTAAATTAATATTTTCCAATTCTAAACCTTTGGGTATTGAAACATTTTTTAATAGCTCATTAACTTCTGATTTATTTTTTTTATTTTTTTTCTTTTTCTTAGTCGCTTTTTCATTTTCAATTTCGTTAAGTATTTTTTCATACTGAAGATATGGGCCAAATCTCCCATTTTTTAAATATATATCATTACCGTTCTCATGTTTTCCAATTAATTTTGGTTCTGCTAATTGTGCTTGTGCAGCTGCTTTCGCCTTAGATAACGGCCTTGTAAATTTACATTCTGGATAATTTGAACAACCTATGAAAGCACCACCTCTAAAACTATTTTTTAAACTAAGAGTTCCATTATTACATAATTGACATTTTCTTAAAATATTTCCCTCTTTATCTTTATCAAAAACTAAACTTCCTAAACTTTCATTTAGTAAATCTAAAACTTCTCTAGTTCTTTTTTCTTTAACTTCTGAAACATTGTTATTAAAATCTTTCCAAAAAAGTTCTAATACTTTTATCCAACTTTCTTTTCCAGTGGTTATCTCATCCAATTGATCTTCCAGTCCAGCTGTAAAATTATAATCTACATATTTTGAAAATAATTTTTCTAAAAAAGCTGAAATTAATTTACCTCTATCTGTGGGAAAAAAACGTTTATTGAGTATTTCGGCATATCCTCTATTGGCAATTGTAGATATAATGCTTGCATAAGTAGATGGTCTTCCAATACCTAATTCTTCAAGTTTTTTAACTAAACTGGCCTCAGAGTATCTTGGTGGTGGTTGTGTATAATGTTGTTCATCCAACAATGCTTCAATATTAATAGGTCCTCTAGACATAGCTGGTAAAATACTTTCATCATCATCCTTATTTTGGTTATTATAAATCTTTAAAAAACCATCAAATTTTAGAACTGAACCACTAGCTTTACAAACTGAGTCATTAGCATCGGAAGTTATAGTAATAGTATTTCTATCAAACTTTGCAGACTGCATTTGAGAAGACAAAGCCCTGCTCCAAATGAGGTCATATAGTTTATTTTGATCTGCACTTAGATATTTTTTAACACTTAGAGGAGTTCTAATAATATCTGTAGGTCTTATTGCCTCGTGTGCCTCCTGAGCATTTTTTGCTTTTTTACCAGAGTAGTTTAAAGGATCTTTTGGTAAATATTCATTACCAATTTCTTCTTGGATATAATTTCTGAAAGACAGTACTGCATCTTTTGATAAGTTGGTTCCATCAGTTCTCATATAAGTAATCAATCCAATAGTTTCACCTTCTATCTCTATTCCTTGATATAGTTTTTGGGCAATTTGCATTGTTCTAGATGCACCAAAACCTAATCTACTTGAAGCAGTTTGTTGTAGAGTAGATGTAGTGAAAGGCCCAGAAGGATTACGATTTATCACCTTGCTTGAAATATCAGTAATACTAAATTTTTTTTTACTAATACTTGATATAGCTTTCTTTATTTCATCTTTGTTTTTAAATGAGAATTTTTCAATCTTGTTGTTATCTAGTTGACTTATACTGGCAGTAATATTTTGATTTTTATTGTCGGTAAATTTAATAATTAAGGTCCAAAATTCCTCTGGTTTAAAAGACTCTATTTCGTGCTCTCTTTCTGTAATTAATTTTAAAGCCACTGATTGGACTCTTCCTGCAGATTTAGAGCCTGGTAGTTTAGTCCAAAGTATTGGTGAAATATTAAAACCAACTAAATAATCTAGTGCCCTTCGAGCCATATACGCGTCAACCAGTAGTGGTTCAATCTGTCTAGGGTTTTCTATTCCATGTATTACAGCTTTTTTTGTTATTTCATTAAATACAACACGCTCAATTTCTTTATCTTTCAAAAGTTTTTTTTCATTTAAATACTCTTTTACGTGCCAAGCTATTGCTTCACCTTCACGATCAGGGTCAGTAGCCAATATTATTTTAGTAGAGTTTTTAGCAGCATCTGTAATTTCTTTAAGATATTTTTTTGAAAAGTTGTCAACTTCCCATTCCATTTTAAAATCTTGATCAGGATCAACAGAACCATTTTTAGAAGGTAAGTCTCTTATATGACCATAACTTGCTAAAACTTTATAATCATCACCTAGATACTTGTTAATAGTCTTAGCTTTAGCAGGACTTTCAACAATGACCAAATTCATAATCTACAAACTACTCAAAAGACCTAGATAGTCAAATTAATAAATGTTAGTCTTATTTTCCTCTTTATTTTTCAACCTTTTAATATTTTCTCTATGGGTAAAAAATATTAAGACAAACATTATTATAAAAAAAATTACCTGATCAAATTGATTTAGAATTAGTAAATAAATTGGTATAGAGGCTGCACCTACTAAAGATGAAAGAGAAGAGTATTTAGAAATAAAAAATGTTATAAACCATAAAATGGTAAAGACTACTCCAAGATAAATATCTATAGCAAATAAGATTCCAACGAAAGTAGCAACACCTTTTCCTCCTTTGAACTTTAACCAAAGAGGAAACACATGACCTAAGAAAACACATAAAGCAGAAATATATATAAAATCTTGGAAAAAAAACTTAATGTATATGATTGGTATCACCGCCTTTAGAATATCTAAAATTAATGTCAAATAGCCAACTGTTTTATTTCCAGTTCTTAAAACATTAGTCGCCCCAATGTTACCGGAACCGATTTCTCTGACATCCCTTTTTAAAAATATTTTAGTTAGTATAAATCCAAACGGTATTGATCCGATCAAATAACAAGTTACAGCAATAAAAAAAATATCCATATTAAAGTCTAAATAACTCTTTCCCTTTTACAAATGTATTTATTACTTTTCCTTGAAGTTTTTTGTTTTCGATTGAAGTATTTTTTGACTTAGAGACTAATTTATCTTTTTTTACAATCCATGGTTTATTAATATCAACAATACATAAGTCAGCATCATTTCCAATAGATAAATTACCTTTATCTATTTTTAATATTTTTGCTGGATTAGAGGTGAGGGCTTTTATAATAGTTTCAAGTTTAAGTGACTCGTTATGGTATAGCTCTAAAGCCAATGATAATAAAGTTTCTATACCAGAAGCGCCTGTAGCAGCTTGTGCAAATGTTAATCTTTTAGACTCCTCATCTTCAGGTTTATGATCTGAAACAATTACATCAATCAAACCATCTTTTAAACCTTGAACCAGAGCTAATCTGTCTTCCTCTCTTCTTAATGGAGGAGACAGTTTTAAAAAGGTTTTAAAATCACCGATATCATTTTCATTTAAAGATAGATTATTTATAGAAACACCTGAGGTAAATTTAACAATTTCTTTTCTATATTTTATTACCTCAACTGATTTCTGTGATGATAATTGTGAAATGTGGTATCTACATTTTACTTTTTCAAGTAATGTTAGGTCTCTTTCAATCGAAATTCTCTCGGCAATTTCTGGTATGCCTGATAACCCTAATTTAGAGGCAATTATTCCAGAATTTATCATTCCATTTTTTGCAAGCTCATAATCTTCTGCATGTTGCATAATTAAACACCCAAGATCACCAGCAGAGTTCATTATTCGTGACATTAATCTTGGATTTTGAATTGTTTTTACACCATCTGTAAAAGCTATTATTCCTTTACTTTGTAAAAGTCCAAACTCTGTCATGTTCCTTCCTTCAACGTTTTTTGTAAGAGAGGCACATGGAAATATATTAATTTTTGACTTATCTCTTCCTCTTCTTTTCAAAAAATCTACTATAGATACATTATCTATTACTGGATCTGTATTCGGCATTGTTACAACTGAAGTAACTCCTCCTGATAAGGCTGCATTACTTAGAGTTCTGAAATTTTCTTTATATTCGTAACCAGGTTCGCCTACGAATACTCTCATATCAACTAAACCAGGAAAAATATATTTTTCTTTTAAATCAATTGGTTTCTCTCTACTTGGTATATTGTTTGTGTTAACTTTTTTTCCAATAGCTTCAATCTTACCATCTTCACTTATAATTAAACCTCCTTTCTCATTTATTGAGTTATGAGGGTCGACTATGTTTGCATTTATAAAATATTGTTTTTTCATTTATTTGCAAAATATTTTTAAACATGCCATTCTAACCGCCACTCCAAGTTCTACTTGCTCTTTAATTACACTTTTGTTTATATCGTCAGCTAATATTGTATCTATCTCTATACCTCTATTCATTGGACCGGGATGCATAATTAATGCATCAGGTTTAGCATATTCTAGTTTATCAGTTGTTAATCCGTAATATTCATAATATTCTCTATTTGATGAAAGATAAGAACTAGTCATTCTCTCATTTTGTAATCTTAACATCATAACTATATCGCAATCTTTCAATCCTTTTCTCATATTAGTGAAAGTATTAACTCCAAATTTTTCAATTTCTCTTGGCGTTAAATTTGTTGGAGCAACTATATTTACTTCAGCTCCTAACATATTTAGTAAATAAATATTTGATCTAGCTACTCTTGAATGAAGTATGTCTCCACATATTGCAATTTTCAAACCTTCAATTTTATTTTTACGAGTTTTAATTGTTAGTGCATCTAATAAAGCTTGAGTAGGATGTTCTCTCCTCCCATCGCCAGCATTCAAGACAGCACAATTAACTTTTTGAGAAAGCAAATTACAAGCTCCAGAGTCTTGATGTCTAATCACTATTATATCTGGGTGCATTGCATTTAAAGTCATGGCAGTATCAATTAATGTTTCGCCTTTTTTAATTGCTGAGTTACTTATGTTCATAGACATGACATCTGCACCAAGTCTTTTACCAGCTAATTCAAAGGAACTTTGAGTTCTTGTTGATGGTTCAAAAAATAAGTTAATTTGAGTTTTACCCCTCAAAACATCAACTTTTTTATTTTTACCTTGATTGACTTTTATAAATGTATTTGCCTCATCTAAAATCAAGTTAACATCATTGATTGATAAATCTTGAATTCCTAACAAATGTTTTTGAGTTATTTTAATAGCTTTGTTTGTTGGAATTGCCATTAAAACCAACTCTATAGCTATAAACCTCTATAATAGCAAGTATTAATTATTTAAAAAATCTAAAGCTCCTTGTAATATAAAAGCAGCGGCGTTTTCATCGATCTTTTTTTCTCTTTTATTTACATTTATATCTAATTGGCCAGATAGGTTAAAAGCACCAACAGTTGAAAGTCTCTCATCCCACAGACAAATTGGAATGTCTAAGTTTTTTTCAATATTTTCTGTTGTATCTTTTACTGATTGAGCTGACCTACCTGAGGATCCATCCATATTTAAAGGATTTCCAACAATGATTCCTTTTATATTATTTTCATTAATAATTAATCTTAGTTCATCAATAAGATCCTTAAGTGAATTTCTATTTATTGTTTTTAATGGAGTGGCTATTAGTTGTTTTTCATCACAGATTGACACACCAATTCTTTTAGAGCCTAGGTCTAAACCTATCAATCTACACTTATCTGAGTGTTTCTTTTTGAATTCCTCTAAAGTGATCATATTGTATATTTTAAACTTAAGTGATACTTTGCGTCATATTTAAATAGCATATGAGCATAGATCTTAAAACAATAAAACATATATCAAAATTAGCAAGAATTTCAGTTGATGAGCAAAGAGCTGAAAAATTGGCTGGTGATTTAAATTCTATTTTTGATTTCATTGAAAAACTTAATGAATTAAAAACGGATAATGTAGAACCATTAACTTCTATCTCTGAAACAACATTAAAATTAAGATCTGATGAAGTAAAAAGTAAAAATATAAGAAAACAAATTATTAAAAATTCTCCTCAGGATAATGAGGATTATTTTGTAGTACCCAAGGTGATTGAATAATGTCAGATATAACAAAACAATCTCTTACTGAATTAGTTGAAAATATAAAAAATAAAAAACTTTCTTCAACAGATGTAACCAAAGCATTTATTGATAGATCTGAAAAATCTGAAGAATTGAACACCTATATTACAAATGATTTTACATCAGCCATAGATAAAGCAAAAAAATTTGATCAAAAACCTAATTTAGATTTAAAACTGCCTGGTATTCCAATGGCAGTTAAGGATTTATTTTGTACAAAAAATATTAAAACAACTGCTGGTAGCAAAATTTTGAATAACTTTATACCAACTTATGAGTCAACCGTAACTGAAAATATCTGGAATGAAGGTGCAATACTTCTAGGTAAGTTAAACTGTGATGAGTTTGCAATGGGTTCATCAAATGAAACAAGTTTTTTTGGTAATGTACAAAATCCTATTAATAAAAATTTAGTTCCAGGTGGATCATCTGGTGGTTCAGCTTCAGCAGTAGCTGGACAATTAACTCCTATTACTATTGGTACTGATACTGGTGGATCAATTAGACAACCAGCCTCTTTCACTGGAATTGTAGGATTAAAACCTACTTATGGAAGTTGTTCAAGATATGGGATAGTTGCTTTTGCCTCATCATTGGATCAAGCAGGACCTATGGCACAAAATGTTAAAGATTGTGCTTTATTACATGAAGTGATTAGTTCCTACGATCCTAAAGACTCTACTTCAATAGACTTTAAAAGAAATCATTTCAGTAAAGAACTTACAAATAATATAAAAGGAAAAAAAATTGGAATACCAAAAGAATATAGAGTTGATGGTATGCCAAAAGAAATTGAAGATCTTTGGCAAAAAGGCATTCACTATATTAAAGATTGTGGTGCTGAAACAATTGATATTTCTTTGCCAAACACAAGTTATGCCTTACCAACCTATTATATCGTTGCTCCAGCAGAGGCATCATCAAACTTAGCAAGATATGACGGTGTTAAGTATGGATTTAGAGCTAAAGGAGAAAATTTAATTGATATGTATGAAAAAACAAGATCAGAAGGTTTTGGAGCTGAAGTTCAAAGAAGAATTATGATTGGAACTTACGTTTTGTCTTCTGGTTATTATGATGCATATTATCTTAAAGCTCAAAAAGTGAGGAAACTTATTAAAAATGATTTTGATAATGTATATAAAAAAGTCGATGCAATTTTAACTCCTTCAACACCGAGCTCAGCATTCAAAATAGGTGAAAAAACAAACGACCCAGTCTCGATGTATCTAAATGATATATTTACCGTTCCTGTTAACTTAGCTGGACTTCCAGCCATCTCAATACCTGCAGGACACGACTCAAATGGTTATCCTTTGGGTTTACAAATTATAGGCAAAGCTTTTGATGAACAAAATATACTAAATATAGCTTATGCTATGGAAGAAAAGATCAATTTTAAAAATAAGATTACTGATTGGTGGATAAAATGAGTAAAAAAAATTCAGAATACTTGATTAATCGAAGAGACAATCAGTATGAAGTTGTAATTGGTTTAGAAGTTCATGCTCAAGTTTTATCTGAGTCAAAATTATTTTCTACTTCTTCAACTAAATTTGGAGCGGAGCCTAATACACAGGTTAGTTTAGTTGATGCTGCATTTCCAGGAATGTTACCAGTAATAAATGAATATTGTGTTAAACAAGCAATTAAAACTGGTATTGGTCTTAATGCAAAAATTAATAAACGATCAGTATTTGATAGAAAAAATTATTTTTACGCAGATTTACCTCAAGGATATCAAATTTCACAATTTAAAGATCCCATAGTAGGTGAGGGCAAGGTTATTTTGGATATGCCTAAGGGTCAAAAAGAAGTTGGTATAGAAAGATTACACTTAGAGCAAGATGCTGGAAAAAGTATTCATGATCTTGACCCACAAAATACCTTTGTAGATTTAAATAGATCAGGGGTAGCTTTAATGGAAATAGTAAGCAAGCCTGATTTAAGATCTCCAGATGAGGTTAATGCTTACATCAAAAAATTACGATCTATAATGAGGTATCTAGGAACTTGTGATGGAAATATGCAAGAAGGTTCTCTTAGAGCCGATGTGAACGTTTCTGTAAGACCAAAAGGCTCAAAAGAATTTGGCACTCGATGTGAAATTAAAAACGTTAATTCAATTAAATTTATGCAGATGGCAATAGAATATGAGGCTAATAGACAAGTTGATTTAATAGAAGAGGGCAAAACTATTGATCAAGAAACGAGACTTTTTGATACAAAGAAAAATGAAACAAGGTCAATGAGATCAAAAGAAGATGCTCATGATTACAGATATTTTCCTGATCCTGATCTGTTACCTTTGGAGGTTTCAGATAAATTTATTGAAGAGCTTAAAAATGATATTCCAGAACTCCCAGATGATAAAAAGAAAAGATTTATTGAAGAGTTTAAATTGTCTTCTTATGAAGCCAATATTTTAGTATCTGATATTGATACTGCAAAATACTTTGAAGAAGTTGTAACAAAAATGGGTAAAAACAAAGATATTAAATTAGCAGTCAATTGGATTACTGGTGAACTATTTGCCGTTTTAAATAGCAAAGGTTTAGAAATTTCTCAAAGCCCAGTGAGCGCTAAAAACTTTGCTATATTGATTAATCTAATTAAAAATGGAACCATTTCAGGAAAAATAGCGAAAACCGTTTTTGAATTAATGATTGATGGAGATAAAGATCCACAAAAAATTGTTGAGGAAAAAGGATTAAAACAACAAAGTGACCCAAAAGCCTTAGAGGCTTTAATTGATAAAATAATTAATGACAATAGAGAAAAAGCTATTGAATATAAACAAGGTAAAGAAAAACTTTTTGGTTTTTTTGTTGGTCAAGCAATGAAAGCATCAGGTGGAAAAGCTAATCCTCAATTAATCAATGAGATCCTAAAGAAAAAATTATAAGGTTATGGGTTCAGACCTTAATATCACAAAAAATTTACAAGATTATATTTTAAAGAACGGTCTGAAATTACATCCAATTCAAAAAAGAATAATAGATTATAATTTATCACTTGGTGATACAAAAAGAATGCAAATATCTATTTCTCAGTGTCAATTTCTACATTTAATTATTAAAGTTTCTAAAATTAAAAAAGTCCTAGAGATAGGAACTTTTACTGGTTTAAGTACGTTATCTATGGCTTTAGCATTACCAGATGAAGGTAGCATAATCGCATTAGATAAAAATGAGGAAACAAACAAAGTTGCTCAAAAATTTTTTAAAAAAGCTAATCAAGATCATAAAATTAAAACTATAATTAAACCAGCATTAGAAACTTTGATGAGCATTAGAAATGAAAAGTTTGATTTAGTCTTTATTGATGCAGATAAAATGAATTATAAAAAATATTATGAGATTTCGTTAGATCTATTAAATAAAGAAGGTTTAGTGATAATTGATAATGTATTGTGGCATGGAGAAGTTATTAATAAAGATAGCAATGATAAATTTACTAAAAATATAAAAGATTTGAATAATTTTATCTCTAAAGATAAGAGAATTGAAAAAGTCATGGTACCATTTGGTGATGGAATGACTGTTTGTAGGAAGATTTAATGTTTATTATATTTGGTTTTTATAAATTTCAAAAAATAAATTATTTAAAAAAAAAACAAATAATATTGAATAATCTCTTAGTAGATAAAGATATACATGGATCAATTATTATATCTAAAGAGGGTTTAAATGGATCTGTATCTGGTAAATATAAAGACATTAAGACTACAATTATTCGATTAAAAAAAATTTTGAATATAAAAGAATTCGATAGTTTCAGTAATTCAAAGAGTAAATTTAAACCATTTCATAAACCTAAAGTAAAAATTAAAAAAGAAGTTGTTCCAATGGATCTTATAATGTCAAACAGAATCAAAAAAAAGAACACTCATATTAGTCCAATAAAGTGGAATAAATTAATTAAAAATAAAAAAACTCTCTTACTAGATGCAAGAAAACCTTTTGAACACAAAGTTGGATCTTTTAAGAAATCGGTAAATCCAGATATAGGTAACTTTAGAGATTTCCCAAAATATTTAAAAAAGTTAAAAAAAGATAAGCCAATAGCTATGTTTTGCACTGGCGGAATTAGATGTGAAAAAGCATCTGTATATTTAGAAAAAAAAGGTTTTAAAAATATTTATCAATTAAAGGGTGGAATTTTAAATTATTTAAAAAAAATTAAACAAAAAAACAGTTTATGGAAAGGTGAATGTTTTGTATTTGACAACAGAGTAAGTTTAAAGCACGGATTAGTACAAGGAACATATTCAATTTGTGGTGGATGCAGACAACCAATTTCAGTTAAGGATAAAAAATCTAGAAGATATGAGGAAGGTGTGAGTTGTCCTAATTGTTTTCATAAACTTTCAAAAAATCAAAAATCTCGTTTTAGAATGAGACAAAGTCAGGTATATAAGGCAAAGTTATCAGGGAAAAAATATAATTTTCAAAAAGAATTTAATTAAGGATTTATTTGTCACAATCTTTCAAATTAACTAAGGATCCAATATGGTTTTTACTGAGAAAGGTAACAATTCCAGCAAGTGTTGGTTCATTATTTCAAACTTTTTATAATTTAGTAGATACTTGGTTTGCGGGTAGAATATCTGCTGAAGCAATAGCAGCAATTGCAAAATCTTTTCCAATTTATTTTACCATTATTGCTATAGGTGTTGGTCTAACTGCGGGAACAAATACTTTAATTGGAAATAATATAGGTGCTAAGAATAAAAGGAAGGCGTCATTATTTGTTGCCCAGTCAATTGTATTTGCAATTTTTTTATCTATTCTAGTAACTTTTTTTGGTTTAAATGTTTCAGATTTTCTACTTTCCTTAATGGGATCGGACCAGGAAGGAATTATTTTAACTAGAAAATATCTTGATGTAATTTTTTATGGAACAATAATAGTTTTGATTCAGATTTCATTAAATGGAACTTTAAACGCACAAGGAGATACAAAAAGTTATAGAAATGTTTTAATTTTTAGTTTCTTTTTAAACATTATTTTAAATCCATTATTTATTTTTGGTTATGGTTTTGTACCAGCTTTTGGTATAGCTGGACTTGCCATTGCAACTGTAGTGTCACAATTTATCGGCCTTCTGTATTTAGCTTACAAAGTTTATTGTTGTGAATTAAAGCAATATCTTAAGCCTGAGTGTTTTATACCTAAATTAAACCTCCTAGGAGAACTCCTGTATCAGACAATTCCAGTAATGTTCAGTATGTTATTAATTGGCGTAGGTATATTTAATATTCTTTACTTCATTGGTAAATTTGGTGATTTAGCTACTGCTGGTTACGGTGCTGCTTTACGAATTGAGCAAGTTTTTTTACTTCCAGTTATTGGTCTAAATACAGCAGTCCTATCTATTGGAGGACAAAATTTTGGTGCAAAAAATTTTGATAGATTAAGAGAACTATATAAAAAGGCTCTTTATTTTGGATCATCTTTTATGATTTGTGCAGGAATAATAATTTTTTTGGGTGCAGAGTTTTTAGTTTCTTTATTCACTGATAATTCAGAGGCAATAAAACACGGTACAATATATCTAAAAATTGCTGCACTGATTGGTCCAATTTATCCTGTTTTTTTTATAACAACTGCAGTGTTCCAAGCAGTTAAAAGACCATTATATAGTCTTTACTTAAGTATTTTACGGCTAACAGCACTTCCATTTTTAAGTTTGTGGTATGTAATCAACATTAAAGGAGGAAATTATGAGGATATTTTTTACACAATATTAGTAACAAATTGGTTTATGGGAATTGCAGTTCTGATGTTTATTGGGTATTTTTTGAACAATGTTTTCAAACAAAATAAAGGTCTTTTTACTCATTAGTATTTGTCTAATATTTTTTTTAATCTCTTCTTTTGATCTTAAATCTAACAAAGCAAAAGTTGTTGACGGAGATACTATTCATTTAAATGGCAAAAAAATTCGTTTTAGCGGCATTGATACTCCTGAAATTAAACAAGTATGCAAAAAGAATAACGAAGTACTTAAATGTGGGATATGGGCAAAAGAATTACTTATTAAAAAGATAGGTAATAATAAGGTAAAATGTGTCAACGAGAGTGTAGATCGATATAAGAGAATTTTAGCTGAATGTTTTGTAAATAATCAAAGTTTATCTAAGTATCTTGTTAGAGAGGGGTTTGCTTTTGCTTACAGGAAATATTCAACTAAATTTATTGAAGATGAGAACTATGCAAAAAAAAATAAAAAAGGTATGTGGTCAATGACGTTTGAGTATCCTTGGGATTATAGAAGTAAAAATTAGTCTTTTTGTAATTTTTTTTCTAACTTTCTTACTAAATAAGAAACAATCAATATTAAGATTAAATATTCTAGAATAAGAAATGTATATATTTCTAATGGTCTATAAGTTGTTACGACTAACTCATTAGCTTTTCTTGTCAAATCACCAATACCAATTATTGATACAAGTGATGACATTTTAAGCACGTAAACAAATTGGTTGCCTATAGCTGGTAAAATATTTTTCACAGCCTGAGGTAAGATTACTAATCTTAATTTTCTAAAAAAACCTAAACCTAAAGAACTTCCAGCTTCCCATTGAGCTTTTTTAATTGAGTTTATTCCTGCTCTAAAAATCTCAGCTTGGAATGCACTTTCGCTTATAGATAAGGCTATGATACCTGAAACAAATGGGCTAAAACTAATTCCTGTCATTATTGGTAACCCATAATAAATCCATAAAATTAAAACTAGTAAAGGAATTGCTCTTACAATTTCTACATAACCAATATTAAGATAAGTTAAGAATTTATTTTTTGAAAGCGATGGTATGGCGATTAAAAGACCAATCAATATTGATATAACAATTGAAATTATCGAAATGTATATAGTGGTAGTTAAACCACTTAAAAGAAATTTTAAATTTGTTAATCCCTCAACGTTTTGAGGGGATAATATCAACCAGTTTAATTCACTTTTCCCACATGAGGTTAAAGGAAGGATTAAAAGTAAAAAAGCTAAATTTCTCACTCATTAAGTTATAAAGAATAAAAAACTAAATACTAATCTATTATAAGCTTTTTAGATTGTATTTAGATAACAATTTAGTAAAGAAGCCAGATGATTTTTTCTTCTTGATCCAGCTATTCACATACTCGTTCCATTTATTATCACCCTTGGGAACCATCATCGCTAAAAATGCTGGATTTTTTCCACCATCTGGAACGATTGCTAACTGAGGGTATTTAATAACTAACTTATTTGCCTCTGTTGAACTTGTGATATTACCATCAGCTCTACCTGCCAAGACTTCTTGGAAATCTCTTGCTGGTGCTTCGATCGAATTTAATTTTGATTTTGGAAAAAATTCTTTAGCCTTTTCTTCTTGAGAAGTGCCAAGAGTAGTTGCAATAGTTACTTTTGAATTATTCAAAGATTCCCAAGTTGGAAATTTTTTTAAGTTCTTTTTTAGAACAAGTGGCACAGTAGCATATTTGTAATATGTATCCGTGAAACCAGCCACTTCAGCTCTTTTTGGGGTTTTTGTAACACTAGTCGAGATATCATATCTTGCTGATGTTATTCCAGATACAATCGTTTTCCACTCTGCTGGTACAAACTCAACCTTAACACCCATGTCTTTGGCAAGTTCATTCATTACATCTATATCAAAGCCTTTATACTTATTTGTTGCAGGATCTTTAACTGTCATTGGATCCCAGTCGCCAGTAGTTCCAACTTTTAATACTCCAGATGATAAAATTTTATCTAAATTAGAGTCTGCGTTTAATGAGAAGGGTAAAAAAGCAAATAATGCTATCAATAATAATCTTTTCATAATTTTATTTAACTTATTTAAGATACAAATGAGACTATAATCTTGACGCACTATCATTTATCCAAGAGAATAAATGTTCAGAAAAAGAGCGCCTTACGAACAAATTAACCTCATTTTGATTTTGATTGTGAATAATAACATCGATTTTTGCGATAATTGTTTGGGTTACAGATCCAATTTTTTGTTTAAATTCATTAAAATTAAAAGGTGATCCAGTCTGAAATAAATCGTAAATTTTATCTCCTTTTAGAGAAATTCTAACATATTGGTCTGTAACATCTATTACAGCTCCTAAATTTAATTTGCATATATTTTTATTTAATAGTGTTTCTGTATCGTACGTATTTGTGTTTTCTTTAACAACATTGTTTGAAAAAATCATCCATTCATCAGGACTTAACCATAAAGCTGTCAATTTTTCACTTTGAGTTGAGGTGTTAGCTTTTGTGGGTAAGACCATATTTAAAGATTTACCAACAGCTGATAAAAATTCTCTTTTTTTTCCTCTTATTATTAATTTCATAACAGGATTTATTTCTCTCATTTGTAAACCTTGATATGATTTTTGTTCTTTTATTGGTTGATTATAACTTAGCATTTAATCTTTTACCTTCCTTATCTAAAAAAACAGGATCAGCTACAGTCACATTTATATTTTTATTTTCCATCGGAATAATTAACTTCTGTCCAAGCATTTTTTTTCCACCTTTGACTACTCCTAGAGCAATAGATTTATTTAAATTCGGACTATAGTAGCTTGAAGTAACATGTCCTAACATTTCAATAGGTGATTTTTTAATATCAGCAACTATTTGTGCTCCTTCCTCTAAAACTTCATCTGGATTTTCAGTAAGTAAACCAACTAATTGTTTTCTGTCATCTTTAATTGTGTCTGATCTATACAGTGATCTTTTTCCAATGAAGTCATATTTTTTCTTACTCACTATCCAGTCCATTTGTAAATCAATTGGTGTCATGGTTGCATCTGTATCTTGGCCAACTATTATAAAGCCTTTTTCAGCTCTTAATAAATGCATTGTTTCTGTCCCATAAGGAGTAATATCAAAATTTTTACCTGCCTCCATACACTTTTCCCAAACAGATTTTCCATAATTTGATTGAATATTAATTTCATAACTTTGTTCTCCAGTGAAACTAATTCTCATAACTCTACATTTTATCTGTCCAATTTTTGCGTTTTTAAATGACATATGTGGAAATTTTTCATCAGAAAAATCTAAATCAGGAAAAATTTTAGATACAATTTTTTTACTATGTGGACCGCAAACACTTATAGTTGCATAATGATCAGTTACAGATGATAAATAAACATCTAGTTCAGGCCACTCTGTTTGAAGATAATCTTCAAGTTTTCCTAATACATTTGCAGCCCCACCAGTGGTAGTAGTCATTATATAATGATTTTCATCTAACCTGGTTGTCACTCCATCATCATATACCATGCCATCCTCATTGAGCATTATACCATAACGACATTTACCGATAGCAAGTTTAGACCAAGCATTGGTATAAACACGGTTTAGAAATTCTGAAGTATCAGTTCCTTGAATATCAATTTTACCTAAAGTGGATGCATCTAGTATACCCGCACACTCTCTAGCTGCTTTACTTTCTCTTTGCACAGCCTGGTGCATATTTTCATTTTCTTTAGGATAGTACCAAGCTCTCTTCCATTGACCCACATTTTCAAACTTAGCGTTATTTGCAACATGCCAATCATGAATTGGTGTTCGTCTGGTTATATCAAAAAATTCTCCTACATTTCTTCCGACTATAGTTCCAAAAGTAAGGGGAGTATAAGGTGGTCTAAAAGTTGTGGTCCCGTGTTCACCCATTTTAGTCCCCGCAGTTTCTGAAATTATCCCTAAAGCATGCATGTTACCTAGTTTACCTTGATCAGTGCCCATGCCAGTTGTGGTATATCTTTTTACATGTTCTATTGATCTAAATCCTTCCCTAAGCGCTAATTTAATGTCTTTGGCAGTTGCATCGTTTTGATAATCTACAAAAGATTTAGTTTTTCCTAATATTTTATCTGATGGCAACAACCAAATATTTCTCTTTGATCTATTTATTCCTGTCATGATTTCTAAAGTTTTATAATTTGTGTTATTGATGTTAAGAAATTTTTTGACAGATAAAATTGTGTTTGTTGTGATTTCCTCAATGCTAAAATCTCCATTACAGGATCCTATACACAATTGATCTGAAGGATATTTGCTTGGAATAAAAACTTGATCATCTTCTCTAAATTTTAATTTTCCTCCTGATTGTGTAAATAAATGTACTGCAGGTGTCCATCCGCCTGATACACCCAAAGAATCACAAATTAATTTTATTTTTTTACCAATTACTTTTTGGCCATCCTTAGAAAGTTCCATAATAGATAATCCATTAATTCTTTTATAACCATATGTATCAACAACTGTGTAACCTTTGAAAATTTTAATATTATTCTTCTCAACTTCGTAAGAAAGTTTTGAATCAACTTGTTCTCTATTATCGATAATTGCATTGATCTTAATCCCTCTTTGAATCATACTCATAGCAGTTTCGTATGCAGTGTCATTATTGGTAAAAAGAATATTATTCTCTCCACTAGCTACACCATATAAATCAATATATTTTTTAATAGCCGAGGATAATAGTATTCCCGGACGATCATTGTTATCAAATATTAGAGGCCTTTCTATCGCTCCAGTAGCACTAATTACTTTTTTTGCTCTAATTTTTAATAATCTTTGTCTGATTTTATTTTCTCTTTGATTAATTGGTAAATGATCAGTGAGACTTTCACGAGCTAACAAAAAATTGTATCCATGAAAAGCTGCTACACTAGTTCTAGTTTTAATTTCTAAATTCTCTAATTTAGATATTTCATTAATTTCTTTTTCTAGCCATGAACTTACTATTTGATTATTAATTTTTGAAAATTCTGAGTTATCATAAATTGTTGATCCACCTAAAAATGATTTTTCATCCACCAAGAGAGTTTTTAGACCATTCTTTGCTGCAATTTTAGCTGCAATTATTCCTGATATACCAGCCCCAATTATTAAAACATCGCAGTGCATATATTTATGCTCATAAATATCAGGGTCAGCTTCTTTTGGTGACTTTCCCAAACCTGCGGATTTTCTTATAAAATATTCATATTTTTCCCAAAAATTTTTAGGCCACATAAAAGTTTTATAGTAAAAACCTGCTGGAAGAACAGGGGATAGAATATTATTAATTCCGCCAATATCAAAGTTTACACTTGGCCAACAATTTTGACTAGACGCAACTAAACCCTCATAAATCTCAATTTCTGTAGCCCTAACGTTTGGCTCGGTTCTGGAAGTATTATCATGTAACTGAATAATTGCGTTAGGTTCCTCTGAACCAGCCGTCATAATTCCTCGAGGTCTATGATACTTAAAACTTCTTCCTACAAGATGAACATCGTTAGCCAAAAGAGCTGATGCTAAAGTATCACCTTTATACCCATAATATGTTTTATTATTAAATTTGAATGAAATTCGATAAGTCTCATCTAATATTTTACTTGATTTAAATCTTAAATTTTTAGACATTTATAATTTTACAGGTGGCTTTTCACCCATCTTATAAACTGCTTTGATTTGATCATTTGAAGTATCTCTAGCAATATTGAACCATTTTCTACAACCGTGAGTATGATTCCATCTTTCAAATTGAATACCTTTTATATTTTTTCTCATAAATAAAAATTCTGCCCATTCATCATCACTTAATTCTGTTGGTTGTTTTGGTCTTTCTATATGGGCCTCCCCACCAGCTTTAAACTCACTCTGTTCTCTCTCACCACAAAAAGGACAATTAATTAAAAACATTAGTGTGCAACTGCTGCAGCTCCGTGTTCATCAACTAAATTTCCACTTACAAATCTATTCAAGTTAAATGCAGCATTGAGTTTATGCGGTTCGTCATTAGCAATTGTGTGAGCAAATAAATCTCCCGAACCTGGAGTAGCTTTAAATCCTCCTGTTCCCCAACCACAATTAAAATATAAACCTTTTATTGATGTTTTACTTATTATAGGACTCGCATCAGGACAAATATCAACAATTCCACCCCACTGACGTAGCATCCTCATTCTGCTAAAAATTGGATACAATTCTAGTATTGCATTTAAAGTTCCTTCTACAATATCATGACTTCCTTTTTGAGAATAAGATATATAATCGTCTGTTCCAGCTCCAATAACAAGTTCTCCTTTATCAGATTGACTCACGTAGGCATGAACTGCATTCGACATTACAACAGTATCGATAATTGGTTTAACTGGTTCAGATACTAAAGCTTGAAGAGGTTTGCTCTCTAGAGGAAGTTTTAATCCTGCCATATTTGCTATAACACTAGAGTGACCAGCGGCCACAACACCAATTTTTTTAGTTTTAATTAATCCTTTAGTTGTTTCAATGCCTTCAACTGTATCACCATTTCTTTTTATTCCTTTTACTTCACAATTTTGAATAATATCCACACCCATTTCATCAGCTCCTCTTGCATACCCCCAGGCAACAGCGTCATGTCTTGCTGTACCTGCTCTTCTTTGAAGAGTGCCTCCTAAAACTGGATAACGGATATCCTGTGAAGTATTTATAATTGGACAAAATTTTTTGACTTCTTCGGTGTTCAAATAAACTGCATCTATACCATTAAGTCTATTAGCATGTGTTCTTCTTTTTAAATCTCTTACATCTTGCAGATTGTGAGCAAGATTCATCACACCTCTTTGACTAAACATAACATTATAATTTAGTTCCTGTGACAGACCTTCCCAAATCTTTAAAGCATGATCATAAAGACCAGCACTTGCATCCCACAAATAATTAGATCTAATTATTGTAGTATTTCTTCCAGTGTTACCTCCACCTATCCAGCCTTTTTCTATGACAGCAATATTTCTCATATTATGTTTTTTCGCTAGATAATAAGCAGTAGCAAGCCCATGTCCTCCACCACCAACTATTATAGCATCGTATTCTTTTTTAGGCTCAGGATCTTTCCAAGCTTTCTCCCAATTTTCATGATATGAGAAAGCATTCTTAATAAGTGAAAATATTGAATACTTATTTTTCATAATTATTGAATAATTACTTTATAAATATTGATTATTCAATACAATCAGAAGCGACAATTTTATTGGAAGAGTGGGTGAGAGGCTGAAACCAGTCGTTTGCTAAATGACCGTGCGAGGAAACTTGTACCGAGGGTTCGAATCCCTCCTCTTCCGCCATATATCAAAATAAGGGACTATCTTTAAAAAAATTTTTCATCGGGATAGGTCTTTGTTCAAGAATATACCTATATACATTATAATTCTCTAAAACCCTTTGCACATAATTTCGAGTTTCTTTGAACTTTATTAGTTCGATCCAATCAACATAGTTAATTTGATTTTTTTGTGGATTCTTATTTATTTTTTTCCAATATCTTACTCTTTTAGGGCCAGCATTATAAGCTGCTATTGCAAAAGGGTATGCACCATCGTAATTAAGAATTAGTCCTGCAATATAATGCGAACCTAGGTTGATATTATATTCTGGATCTGATGTTAATCTTGATTTTGAATAAGGAAGTTTTGCTTGTTTGGCAACTAATTTAGCAGTGTATGGCATTAGTTGCATTAAACCTCTTGCTCCAGCATGACTATTTGCTTTTAAATCAAATTCACTTTCTTGTCTTATTATTGAAAGAATAAATGCTGTCTCTGGAATTTTTCTTCCATTTATATGAGAAGGAGTGCTTATTATTGGATAATTATATTTATTATGAAATCTTTTTTCATATGAGGCAAGTTTAGAAATTTGAATTGCAAAATCAAACCTCTCAATTTTTGTTGCTAGTTCTGCTGCTAAAACCTCACTTCCTTTAGAAATATTTTCATTAGCTAAATGTCTTAATATATATTTTGCATATTTATCTTCATCTAACTCATCTAGCAAATAAACCAACTTAACAATTTCTTTTTTAAAAAAATAATTACGATAATCATTATTAACTTCAATATCCTTTGATAATTCAAAATTTTCATTTGGATAAAGTTCCATAAAAGATAATTGACCATAATAAGTAGTTAGATATTTTGAAGACTCCGTAAACCATTGTTTCGATAATTCTTTATTACCTAACTTTTCATAAGATTTACCTAGCCAGTATGCACCTCTCGCTACACTAATTGGATATCCCACATTGTTATAAAATTTTTCAAAATGATTTTTTGCTAATAAAGGGTTTTTTAAAAAGCTTAGCGCTATCCAACCACTCATCCATTCAGCAGCAGCGTATTCAGAACCTTCTGTTAGTCCATGATTACTTGCAATTTTATAAGCTAATTCATATTTTTTTTTGTAAATTAAAGATCTAGAAATAATTTCTCTTTCAAACCACCATTTATCCGGCCTTACCATGTAATCTTTTGTATTTTTAATTTTTAATAAAATTTCAACTGAACTATCAACTCTTCCTCTTTTTCTTCTCCATTTCAATCTATCGTAATTTAAACCTGCATCGTTTTTAAATTTTTCTGGAACATTAGATATTGCATTATCAACTCCGTAAGACTTGCTCATTAATAATTGTCTTGCAGTGTATAAAAGTTGATATTCCTTTGGTAAATATCTTAACATTCTTTTTAAATCCCAATATTTATAATTCCATGCTAAGTAATCTGCTCTATTAATGTAATCTGTGGAGTTTAAAAATTTTTTAAATTTTTTTCTATAAAGTTTCAGTTCTGATTTAGATAAATCTGCATAAATCCATCCTTCTTTTAATAGTTTAATTCCTTTGTCTTTACTTCCAGTTGATATATAGCTTTCTCCTAATATCATTTTACCAAAACCACTTAAAGGCTCTGAAGTTCCAAACCAGTCAATGATTTTTTTAGGAGAGATTGTTTTTGTTGACAGTTTATGTTCGGCTAAATATTTAATTCTACCAATTCTGGGATAATTTTCATTATTTTCAATAAAATCTTTATATTCATAAAATGAAGCTCGATTACCCTTTGTTAACAGATGTCTCCATTGTATGAAATTAAATATTGATTTATCCTTAGCTTTTTTTGCTAGTTTAATAGCATTTGTCCAATTAGCTTTTTTCATTTCAGACATAGCTTTTTTTGCTAAGTTGAAATCTTTTTTGTTATAATATTTTGATATCTTAATTTGAGTTGCTTTCTTTTTTCCCGGAATAAAAGGTTTCTTTTTAGGTAAAATTAAACCTGATATTCTAACTTTTTCAGAAGACTTTTCATTTTTATCAACCTTTTTTTGAATTTCTGTAATAGGTTTTGGTAAAGGTTTAGTAATTTCAATTAATAATTTTTTTTGCTTTTCTTCTGTTGATAGTACAGGTTTTTTTAAAGGAAGAATTTCTGTTGAATGAATTAAACTTATTCCAAAAAAGCTAAACAATACTATAAAAAATAAGTTTTTTTTTTAACATAATCTTTACTATATGAATCAACAATCTATGTTATAAGTATTTATGTTTAAAGGTTCAAATGTTGCTTTAATAACCCCTTTTAAAAATGATAAGTTTGATGAAGATGCTTATATAAAACTTATTCATTTTCATATTAAAAATGGGACAAATGGTTTAGTGCCTGCTGGTACTACCGGAGAATCTCCTACTTTAAGTCATGAAGAACATGAAAAAGTAATAGAATTATGTGTTAAAGAAAGTAATGGCAAGATCCCAATAATTGCTGGGACAGGTTCTAATTCAACAAAAGAAGCCATTTCTTTAACTAGACATGCTGAAAAAATTGGTGCCGATGGTGCCCTGGTTGTAACACCATATTATAATAAACCAACACAAGAGGGTCTTTATCAACACTACAAAGCGATAAATGATAATTCTGGTTTGCCAATAATAATTTATAATATACCAGGAAGGTCAGTTGTTGATATGTCAGTTGACACTATGGCCAGGTTATTTGAATTAAAAAATATTGTTGGTGTAAAAGATGCTACAGGAGAATTAGATAGGGTTAATAAAACTAAAGAAAAATTGGGAAAAGAGTTTATTCAATTAACTGGAAATGATGACAATGCCCTTGAATTTAACAGAAGAGGAGGAATAGGTGCTATAAGTGTAACTGCAAATATTGCCCCAAAATTATGCTCAGAATTTCAAAAATTTTCAATTCTAAGCGATGAGTTATCTAAATCTAAAGCTGAAGAATTAGATAAAATTTTACAGCCACTTCATTATTCAATGTTTGTAGAGAGCAACCCTAGTCCTGTAAAATTTGCAGCAAAATTACTTAATCTTTCAGACGATGGTGTAAGACTTCCTTTGGTAAGTATAACCGAATCAACTAAGAAAATTGTAGAAGAAGCATTAAAATTAGCAAAATTAATTTAATGAAGAAAAAAACCAAGCCTGGTTTGAAGATTATTTGTTTGAATCGTAAAGCAAGTTTTAATTACTTTTTTGAAGATTTACTTGAGGCTGGCATAGTTCTTAAAGGCTCTGAAATTAAATCGATTAGAGAGGGTAAAATCAATATTACAGATTCCTACGCTGTTGAGAAGAAAGGTGAAATAGTTTTAATTAATTCCCATATTCCAACATACAAACAAGCAAGCTATTCAAATCACAATCCTTACGATGAAAGAAAACTTTTACTTAATAAAAGAGAAATTAACAAACTCATTGGAAAAATGCAAAGAGATGGATTAACAATAGTTCCAACTAAAATGTATTTTAAAAAAGGTAAAGCAAAAGTAGAACTTGCTGTTGCTAAAGGTAAAAAAATATTTGATAAAAGGGCAGTAAAAAAAACGAGAGATTGGAATCGTGATAAGGCAAGATATGTTAGAAAATCAAGCTAAAAGAATTTATATAGCCATAGGATCAAATTTAGGTAACAAAAGAGATAATATTGAAAGAGCAAAATTCAAAATACTTCAAAAAGGAATAAAGATCCTTGCCTCTTCATCATTATACGAAAGTTTATCATGGCCGAATCCAAATAATCCCAAATTTTATAATATTGTTTTAAAAATAGAGACTAATTATCATCCAATAGAATTGCTTAAGATTTTCAAAAATTTAGAGGATGAGTTTGGAAGAAGAAAATTAGCTAAGAATGCACCTAGATTCTGTGACATTGACATTATTGATTATAAAAATTTAGAGATTGAAGACAAAGTTATTTTGCCTCATCCACGGATGCATACAAGAAATTTCGTTCTTTTTCCACTATTTGAGTTGGATAAAGATTGGAAACATCCAATGTCAAAGCATCATATTAAAAATCTTTTATTATCACTACCAATTACTGATATTAATTCTATTAAACAGATATAATTTAATGGTATAATATTAAATGTTAAATTCTGAAGAGTTAATAAATAAGGTAAAAGGATATAATAAATTTTTAAATCCTGAAAAATTAAATAAAGCCTACAATTTTGCTGTCAAAGCTCATAAGTATCAAAAAAGAGCCTCTGGAGATCCTTATTCAGTTCATCCAATAGAAGTAGCAAATATATTGACCGACCTAAAACTAGATAGCGCAACTATTACAACAGGATTACTTCACGATACAATAGAGGACACACATGCAACTTATGAGACAATTAAAGGTGAATTTGGTGATGAGGTTGCAGATTTAGTTGATGGTGTAACAAAAATTTCTGTTTTAGAGAATACTGCTGCTTCAAACTCCAGAGCTGAAAATTTTAGAAAGTTAATCTTAGCAACTTCTAAAGACATAAGGGTTCTACTAGTTAAAATTGCGGATCGATTACATAACATGAGAACTATCAAAGGAATTTCCAATAAAGTTAAAAGGGAAAGAATAGCTCAAGAAACAATGGAAATTTATGCACCTTTAGCTGATAGGATGGGTATGCATAGAATTCGTGATGAGTTAGAAGATCTTTCTTTTGAGATACTTAATTATGAAGCTAGATCATTAATACAGAGAAGACTAGATGAAATAAAACTTGATAAAAAAGATATGTTTGAAAACCTTTCAAATGAATTAAGTCAACTATTAAGAGAAAACAATATTTCATCTAATATTTTTGGAAGAGAAAAAACTCCTTTTTCTATTTGGAGAAAAGTTCAAAAAAAAAAAGTGTCATTAGAAGACATAACAGATATTATTGGTTTTAGAATAATTTTAAAAAATATAGATGATTGCTATAAAACGTTAGGTATTTTACATAAAAAATATAATTGTATTCCAGGTAAGTTTAAGGATTACATATCTTCAGCTAAAATAAATGGTTATAAATCAATCCATACCTCAGTTATTGGATCAAACCGAAAGCCTATAGAAATACAAATTAGAACAAAGGAAATGCATGAATTTGCTGAAAGAGGAATAGCCTCACATTGGCAATATAAATCTTCTGAAAAGTTTAATTCATTAACTTGGAAAGAATACGACTGGCTTAAAGACCTTGTCGAAATTATTGAAAAAAATGAAAACCCAGAACATTATTATGAGTATACAAAACTTCAAATGTTTCAAGAAAATGTCTTTTGTTTTACCCCAAAAGGCTCAGTTATAAAATTACCAAAAGATGCAACTCCTATTGATTTTGCATATGCGGTTCATACAAAAATAGGTGACACTGCTGTAGGATGTGAGATAAATGGTTACAAAAGTGAATTACAAACAATATTAAGAAACGGAGATAGAGTGAAGATTATTACGTCAAAGAATAATTCTCCATCACTTCACTGGATACCAACAACCAAAACAGGGAAGGCTAGGGCAGCTATAAGAAGATACTGGCATGACAAAGGAGAAGAAAAACAAGAAAGAATAAAGAAATATAACACTACTTTATGGATTTCTTTACCTGATAGGCCGGGACAACTTGGAGACGTTAGCTCTTTAATAGGGCAACATAAATTGAATATCTCAAACTTGGAAATGGTAGGAAAAAACCCAAATTACATAAATTTTAAGTTTCAATTGATAATCAGAGATTTAAAAAATTTTACAAATTTTATTGCTGAACTTAAGCAAAAAGGTATTAAGTTTAAAATAATCAGACATGAAAATAAAAGAAATGCATTCACTCAAAAAATCCTTAGATATTTTAAGAAAAACTGATGCATTGCTAGATGGTCATTTTGTACTATCTTCCGGTCTTCATTCCCGTAAGTATATTCAGTGTGCAAAATTATTAAGTTTTCCACATTTAGCTCAAGATATTTGCAAATCTTTAGCAAAAAAAATTAAAAGAAGTTTTAAAAAAATTGATTTAATTTTATCACCAGCCATGGGAGGTGTAATTATTGGATACGAAATAGGTAGAATTCTCAAGAAAGAAACTATTTTCTGTGAGAGAATTAAAGGAACTTTTTTATTGAGAAGAGGTTTTAAAATTAAAAAAGGTTCTAGAGTTTTAATTGTAGAAGATGTTATCACAACAGGTAAATCAAGCAAAGAATGTTTTGGTCTTATAAAAAAAAACAAAGGTAAAATTTTGGGGCTTGCATGTATAATCGATAGATCAACAAAAAAAAATTTAAAAATAAATAAAAAGATAATTTCGCATCTCAAGATTAATGTTCCAACTTATCAAAGTAAAAAATTACCGTTAGATTTAAAACTAATACCTATATCAAAACCTGGAAGCAGGTTCATTAAGTGAAACGTCTTGGTGTAAATATTGATCATATAGCTACCTTAAGGAATGCAAGAGGTGAAAAACATCCAGATCCTATTTTTGCAGCTAAATTTGCAAAAAAAGCTGGGGCTAACTCAATTACAATTCATTTAAGAGAAGATAGAAGACATATCAAAGATTTAGATGCTAAAAAAATATGTAAGTTAAAAAATATTTTAGTTAATTTAGAAATTTCAACTAACTCTGAGATCGTAAGAAAAGCTTTAAATATCAAACCAGACTTTATTTGTATTGTTCCTGAAAAAAGAAAAGAAATTACTACAGAAGGAGGGTTAAATCTTATAAAAAATAAAAAAAAATTGCAAAAAATTATTGCTAGATTTAAAAAACAAAATATTAGAACTAGTTTATTTATAAATCCTTCAATATTAGATATTAAGATTTCAAAAGAAATTAAAGCTGATTGCGTTGAAATTCACACTGGTCGCGTTGCTAATTTGGTAAAACTAAATAAATCTTATTCAAATGAACTGAAGAAAATATTTAAATGCTCAAAATTAGCTAATAAATTTGGTATTGAAGTTCACGCGGGTCACGGTTTGGATTATAAAACAACTAAAATTTTGTCTAAAATTAAAGAAATTAAAGAATTTAATATTGGTCATTATATAATTGGTGAGTCAATTTTTTTTGGATTATCTAAAGTAATAAAAAATTTTAATAAAATTATTAAGAGTTAAATGAAAGTCTTAGGAATTGGTGTAGATATCGTAGAAAACAAAAGATTCAGAAACTTAATAAAAAATAAGAATTTTTTAATGAGAATTTTTGGAAAAAAAGAAATTGAATTATCTAAAAAGATTAAAGATAAAATAAATTTTTTTGCTAAAAGATTTGCTGCCAAAGAGTCTTTTGCAAAATCACTTGGCACAGGTATTAGGGATAATCTAAATTTTAATGATATTCAGATTTTAAATGATGGTTTGGGAAAACCTTATTATTTGAAATCAAAAAAAATTATTAGAGTCATTAATAAGAGATATAAAATTAAAACTTGTAATTTGTTTCTCGCAATTTCTGATGAAAAAGATTATTCAATTGCATTCACAATTTTACAGAGTAAATAATGTTTAATAAAGAATTTTTCATAGACAATATTAAAACTTTATTTTATGCATTAATAATTGCTGTAATTATAAGGTCACTTTTTCTCCAACCTTTTTATATTCCTTCATCTTCGATGGAACCAAATTTATTAATTGGTGATAGACTTTTCGTAACTAAATATAGTTACGGATATAGTAAACATTCGTTTCCATTTAGCCCCCCAATATTTGATGGAAGAATTTTTGAAAAAAAACCTTTAAGAGGTGATGTTGTTGTTTTTAAAACACCTGCTGATAATCGTACTGATTATATAAAAAGAATTATTGGATTACCTGGTGATAAAATAAGATTTATTGACTCAAATATTTATCTTAATAATAGTGAGATATTAAAGTCAAAAACTTCCAATACCAAATCTGTATATTGTGGAAATAACAAAATAGATATTTTTACTTTTGAGGAAAAATTGCCAAATGGAAAAAAGTATAATGCTGTCTATTTAAAAAATTTTCCATATCAAAATTCAGATACCTTCGAAGTACCAGAAAATCATTATTTTTTTTTAGGAGATAATAGAGATTGTTCAAAAGATAGTAGATTTTTGTCAAGTGTTGGTTATGTTCATAGGGATAACCTAGTTGGTAAAGCTCAGTTTATTTTCTTTTCATCTGATAGGTCTATAGGAAGTATTTTTTATTTTTGGAAATGGAATAAATCAATAAGAATGGATCGTTTTTTTAAAAAAATAAATTGATGAAAACAAATTTAAAATCTTTAGAAACTAAAATTAAGGTAAATTTTAAAGATAAAAATCTTTTGTTAAAATCATTGACACATAAAAGTTTTGACAATGAGAATAATAATGAAAAATTAGAATTTCTAGGAGATAGGGTTTTAGGATTAATTATTGCAAAAAAACTTTTAGAAACTTATCCAAATGAGAAAGAGGGTATTTTGGATAAAAAATTTGCTTCTCTCGTTAATAAAAAAACTTGCTTAAAAATTGCAAAAAAAATTGAGTTGGAAAAGTTCGTTTTAACTTTAAACTCTAAAAAGAAAAACAATCACATAGAGGATAAAGTTTTATCCGATACTTGTGAAGCCCTTATAGGGTCTATTTACTTAGATAAAGGATTTAGTTACACCGAAAAAGTAATTTTATCTCTATGGTCAAATCAAATTAAAGAAAGTGTAATTACAAAAATAGATCCAAAAACAAAGTTACAAGAGTTTTCGCTTAAAAAATTTAAAAAACTTCCAATCTATAAAATCATTTCAAATACAGGTCCAAGACATAAGCCAACTTTTAAAGTTGCTGTAAAATTATATGATACTAAATTTTATAGTGCACAAGGTAAATCAAAAAAAGATGCCGAACAAAATGCTGCTTCACTATGTTTGAAAAGTCTTAATTAATTATGAATTGGTATGATTCTGGTTTTTTGTTATCAAAAAGTAAATACAGTGAAAATTCCTTAATATGCGAAATTTTTACTAAGGATCATGGTAAGAAATCGGGTATTGTTTTTGGTGGAACATCAAAAAAAATTAGGAATTATCTTCAAATTGGCAATAGAATTTATGTTAATTTTAGTGCAAAAACGGATTCAAGTATCGGATATTTTAAAGTTGAAATTGAAAAAGCACTGTCTCCTAGATATTTTGATGATAATCATAAACTTTTAAGTATAACTTCTGCAATGCAGTTGATCCGAATTTTAACTGCAGATTCTCAAAAAAATAATGATATATTTCTTTTAATAGAAAAATTTTATGAACTTTTAAGATCAAAATATTGGGTTAAGGAATATATTATTTGGGAACTAGAATTATTAAAAATCTTGGGTTATGATTTTGAAATTAAAAAAATAGCAAAAAAAGAAGTTTTAGATCAAAAAATTATTTATGTAACAATTTCTAAAGATGGAAAAAAAGTAATTCCTAATTATTTAATTGATAAATCCCAAAACCCTAGCAATCTTAATAATCTACTAGACGGTTTTAACTTGGTAGGAGAATATCTCAGTAAAATAATTTTAAAACCAAATAATTTGTCATTTCCAATTAGTAGATTAAATTTTATAAATTCTCTTAAATCTTTAAAATTTCATTAATTCTATCAGCGTAATAACTTATAATTGCATTCGCCCCAGCTCTTTTGAAAGATATTAAGCTCTCTATTATAATCTTTTTATCCACGAAACCCTTATTTATACCATTTGATAATAAGCTATATTCTCCCGATACCTGATATGCCATCACTGGAATTTTAAAGGTTTCTTTAACTGACTTTATTATATCCAAATATGGAAGTCCTGGTTTTACCATTACCATGTCAGCTCCTTCTTTGATATCTAAAGCTACCTCCCTCAAAGCTTCGTTTTTGTTTCTAAAATCCATTTGGTAACTCTTTTTATCGCCAATTAAAAAATTTTTTGAACCTACAGCATCTCGAAAGGGACCATAAAAACTTGAAGCATATTTGACAGCGTAAGATAAAATTTGAGTCATTTTATGACCATCTTTATCTAGTGCCTTTCTTATTGCACCAACTCTGCCATCCATCATATCTGATGGAGCAATTACATCACAACCCATTTGGGCTTGAAGTAAAGCTTGATTAATTAAAACATTAATTGTTTCATCATTCAATACATAATCAGAATTGAATATCCCATCATGACCGTGTGATGTGTAAGGATCTAAAGCTACATCACACATAATTCCTATTTCATTTTTATATCTTTTCTTTATTAACTGAATAGCTTTGCATACTAAATTATTTTCATTTAGAGCTTCTGAACCCAAATAATTTCTTTTTGATTTTGTTGTATATGGAAATAATGCGACCATGGGTATTTTGATTTTGATAGCTTTATCTATGATGGAATTTAATTTATCTAATGAGTAGCGGTAAACACCTGGCATTGAACTAATGGATTGTTTTTTATTTTTTCCATCAATCAAAAATATAGGCAAAATTAAATCATTTGCTGTTAGGTTATTTTCCTCAATTAACCTTCTAGACCAATTATTTTTACGGCTTCGTCTTAGTCTTAAACTTGGAAATTTACCAGTAATCATTTTTTTATAGTATTTGTAATATGCGACAAATGTTATATACAAATATATCTTAAAAAAGATAATTAACAATATCAGGAGACAATAAGATACACATGAATTTAAATTTTAACGATTTTCAGAAACAAAGCCTTAAATTTGATATAAATAAACTTCAAAAAGCTTATAAAGAAGTTTTATCAATTAAAGGATTTTCAGGTGTTAATGGTGTTTCAAATTTCAGCGCTATATCTCTAACTCAAATTCCAGGAGATCCAGAATCGATTAAAGGACATAAAGCAAGAGGCGTATTTTGGACGAAACCAGACTCATCAGGAAAAGAGGTAATGAGAGATGAAACAATAAATGAATTCAAGTATTCTGAATTTATTAAAGATTATCAGAATACTTATTTCAAAGAAGTTTATGATGCTTTGTCACAAAAATATAAGCTTGGAAGAGTTAGAGTTTTGCTAAAAGAACCAAGATCAACATTAAGTTGGCATAGAGATCCAGAGCCGAGATTGCATATTCCGATAATAACGAACCCTGGATCGATAATGGTAATAGATAATGTTGCAAAACATATGCCTGCTGATGGATCAGTTTGGATAACAAATAACACAAAATATCATAACGCGTTCAATGGTGGAGAGCAAAATAGAATTCATCTTGTTGCTTGTGTGTTAGATTATAAATTCAACTAATTTGAAAAATATATTCATTTCATCTGATCATGCTGGTTATAATTTAAAAGAGAAAATTATAAAAAAATTTAAAAAGAAATATTCTTTTAGAGATCTTGGCACTGATAATTCAAAAAATTCTGTAAACTATCCTGATTACGCACACAAGCTCTGTAGAAGGGTTAGTGGTAATTCCAAAAATATGGGAATTTTAGTTTGTGGTTCTGGGATAGGGATGTCTATGGCTGCAAATAGGCATAAAAAGATAAGAGCTGCAGTGTGTTATTCGGTAAAAAACACAAAATTATCAAGATTGCATAATAATGCGAATATTATTACCTTAGGAGCTAGATTGACAAACAAAACTACAGCCTTTAAATGTATAGATGTCTTTATTAATACAAAATTTGAAGGTGGAAGACATAAAAAAAGAGTAAAAAAAATATAGGTAACGATATGTCAAGTGAAAAAAAATATTTAAATTCAGATTTTGAAAACTTCTTTGAAAAGAGTTTATCTGAGTCTGATCCAGATTTATTCAAAGCAATAAATGATGAACTAGTAAGACAACAAAATCACATAGAGTTAATAGCTTCTGAAAATATAGTTTCTCAGGCTGTTCTTGAAGCTCAAGGTTCTGTATTAACTAATAAGTATGCTGAAGGCTATCCTGGAAAAAGATATTACAATGGATGTGAGTATGTAGATGTTGCTGAAGAATTAGCTTTAGAAAGAATAAAAAAACTTTTTAATTGTAAATACGCAAATGTTCAACCACATTCAGGTGCTCAAGCTAATGGAGCTGTTTTCTTAGCTTTATTAAAACCTAATGATACTTTTTTAGGTATGAGTTTAAATTCTGGGGGTCACATAACTCATGGTCTAAAAATTTCTATGTCAGGAAAATGGTTTAATGCGATAAGTTATGATGTTGATAAAAAATCTGAATTGATTGATTATGATAATGTAGAAAAATTAGCTTTAGAACATAAACCAAAACTAATTATTGCGGGTGGTAGTGCATATTCAAGAGTAATTGATTTTAAAAGATTTAGAGAAATAGCCGATAAAGTTGGAGCCTATTTGATGGTAGACATGGCTCATTTTTCAGGTCTAGTTGCAGGTAAAGGTTACCCAAATCCATGTGATTATGCTCATGTTGTAACTTCAACAACACATAAAGTGTTTAGAAGTGCCAGAGGAGGAATAATATTATCAAATGATTTAGATCTAGGAAAAAAATTTAATACAGCAGTTTTTCCAGGTTATCAAGGTGGACCTTTGATGCATATAATTGCTGCAAAAGCTGCAGGTTTTTTTGAAGCACTTAAACCAGAATTCCAAACTTATATAAAGAATGTTTTAGCTAATGCAAAAATTTTGGCTGAAACTTTGAAAAATAACGGTTTCAAGATTTATTCTGGTGGAACAGATACACATTTAATGTTAGTAGACTTAAGACCTTTTAATGTAAAAGGAAATTTAGCATCTGAAAGTTTGTGTAGAGCAAATATTACATGTAATAAAAATGGAATTCCCTTCGATACTGAAAAACCGATGATTACCTCAGGAATTCGATTAGGATCTCAAGCAGCAACAACAAGAGGATTTGGATTGAAAGAATTTGAAAAAGTTGGTGAGTTAATCACTAAAGTTATAAAAGGATTATCAGAAAACCCAGAGGACAATAGCAAGATGGAAAACGAAGTTAGAAATGAAGTTGTAAATTTGTGCTCTAATTTCCCTATCTATAAAAATTTGAATAAATGATTTGTTCCATATGTAAGAAGGGAGAAACTTCTGTTGTCGATTCACGCCCAACAGAAGATGGAAATGCTATTAGAAGAAGAAGACTTTGCGTATGCGGAGCACGTTTTACAACATTTGAGAGAGTTCAATACAGAGAGATAATGGTGGTAAAAAAGAATGGTAGAAAATCTACTTTTGATAGAGATAAATTGGCAAAATCAATCTATATAGCCTTAAAGAAAAGACCATTAGACACAGAGACTGTTGAAAAATTTATAAGTCGTATATCACGATCTTTAGAAGAACTCGGGCAAAGTGAAATAGCTACAAACACTATAGGAACCATGGTAATGGAAGGCTTAAAGGAGCTTGACCCTGTTGCTTATGTTAGATTTGCCTCCGTCTATAGAAATTTTAGAGAAGAAAAAGATTTTGTACAATTTGTGGACAAACTAGATGTCTACAAAAAAAGATAAGTTTTCCACGCAAGATATAAAATTTATGAGACTTGCTATTAAGTTAGCAAGAGCAAGAAAAGGGCTAACTGGTGATAATCCCTCTGTGGGCTGTGTAATAGTTAAAAAAAGCCAAATATTATCTATAGGTCAAACAGGTTTAAATGGAAGACCACACGCTGAAACAAACGCTATAAATAATTCTTTTCAAAATTTATCAGGCTCAAAAATGTATATAACTCTTGAACCTTGTACTCATTACGGACAAACACCACCTTGCACAAACAGTATTATTGAAAGCGGTATCGATGAAGTTATCTACTCTATAAATGATATAGATAACAAAGTTAAAGGTAAAAGTTTTAAAATTTTAACTAAAAAGAATATTAAAGTCAAAAGGGGTCTTTTAAAAAACGAAGTAAAAAAATTGTATAATTCATATTTGGTTAATAGATTAAATAAAATGCCCTATATTACCGGTAAAATAGCTGTTTCTAAAAATAATTTAATTTACAGTGAAAACAAAAAAAGAATTACTAATAAGTTCTCAGAAAAATTAACTCATTTCTTAAGATATAAAAATGATGGAATTCTGATTACCGGTAAAACATTGAATACAGATAACCCAAGGTTAACTTGTAGATTAAAAGGATATGAGAAATTTTCACCTAAAAAAATTATTTTAGATAAGGAATTAAGCATAAATCCTAAAAGCTATATTTTTAAGAACGCTAAGACAGAACCTACAATTATATTTCACAATTCTAAAAACAAAAATAAATTAAGAATTCTAAAAAAACAAAAAATTCATTTAATAAGATCTGATTTAAAAAGAAAAAATTCTTTTTATTTAAAAGATATTCTTGAAAAGATTTATAGTCTAGGAATTAGGAGTCTCTTGATAGAAGGTGGTGACAAGATTACAAATTCATTTATTAAAAATAACTTGTTTAATGAATTTTATTTGTTTAAAAGTCCCAATAAATTATCAAAAAAAAAAAAATATAGTAATTTTACATCTTTAAAACTTTTAAATAAAAAATATGATAAAACGCCAAAGATAAGATTTAGATTATTGAATGATATAATTACAATTTACGAAAAATAACATGTTTAATGGTATAATATATAATATAGGAATAGTAAAAAAAATTACAAAAAGATCCAAAGGGATCAATATTTTTATAAAATCTAACCTTAAATTGTCAAAAAAGGATATTGGTATTTCTATATCGTGTGACGGGGTTTGTCTTACCATGATTTCTATAAAAACAAAGATAATGCAATTTTACTTGTCAAATGAGACTATTGAAAGATCTAGGTTTAAATATATTAAAAAGAATGATTTAATAAATTTAGAGCTTCCCCTAAAATATGGTCAAAGAATATCTGGTCACATTTGCCAAGGACATATCGATACTTCATCCAAAGTAAAAAGTATTAAAAAAGTTGATAAATCCTATATTTTCGAATTTGAAATAAATGCGAAACAAAAAAAAGAAATAATAGAAAAAGCCTCTATATGTATTAACGGTATTTCTTTGACAGTTTCAAAAATAACTAAAAAAGGCTTTCAAATTTGGATTATTCCACATACTTTTAAAGAGACAAATTTGTCAAAATTAAAAAAAGGCAGCGTAGTAAATGTTGAGATTGATATTCTTTCAAAGTATATAAAAAATTTTTTAAATGTTAAAAAGTAATTTCTCATCAATCGAAACAATTATTAAAATAGCCAAAAAAGGTGGCATGTTTATTTTGGTAGATGATGAGAAAAGAGAAAATGAAGGAGATTTAGTAATTTCAACCTCAGATTCTAATTCAAAAAATATTAATTTTATGGCTAAATATGGAAGGGGTTTAATTTGTTTAGCTTTAGACACTCTTCAAGCAAGAAAATTAAATTTATCGCTTATGTCACCCGTTAATCAATCACGAAATCAAACAGCATTTACTGTATCTATAGAGGCTAGGAAAGGTATCACTACAGGTATTTCTGCAAAAGATAGAGCAAGAACTATTAGAATAGCTTCAAAGAAAAAAGTAAGCAAAAAAGAAATTGTGTCTCCAGGGCATATTTTTCCGATAATAGCAAAAGACGGTGGCGTACTTGTTAGGGCGGGTCATACCGAAGCATCAGTTGATATTTCAAAATTAGCAAAAAAAAATAATTCGGCGGTCATTTGTGAAATAATGAACGAGGATGGTACCATGGCCAAAGGAAATGATTTAGTTAATTTTGCAAAAAAGCATAAACTTAAAATTGGTAAGATTGAAGATCTTATATCTTATAGATTAAAAAAAGAGAAATTAATAAAACTTAAAAAAACATCAGAAATTAACTTCAAAGATCAAAAATATCAGATTAAAATTTATGAAAATTTGTTAGATGGTTCTGAACACTTCGCATTAGTTAAAGGTAAAATAAAGAAAGGAATCATTCCAAGAGTAAGAGTTATTTCTTCAAATGAGGTACATAATTATTTAATATCGCAAAAAATTCCAAATTCATTTAATAAAACATTAAATTACTTTAAAAGATTTAATAATTGTATTTTAGTTTTTATCAAAGATACGAACCTAAAATCAGTTACGCAAACTCTTAAAAATTACAAAAATAAAAATTTTTATAAAAAAGGGAATGATAAATTAATAAGAAATTATGGGATTGGTGCACAAATAATTAAAGATTTAAAGATAAAAAAAATGATTTTAATTACAAAATCACCAAAAAAGGTTATCGGATTAGAAGGTTTTAATATAAAAATAACTAAACAGGAACTTATTTAATGAAAAAAAAAATTCTAATAATTAACGCTAATTATTACAAAGAAATATCAAAAGGTCTTTTGAATAGTGCATTAAATCAAATTCCAAGAGAAAATAAGATTAAAATAATTAGTGTTCCTGGTATTTTTGAAATACCAGTGACAATTTCAAAAAATTTAAAAAAATTTGACGGATTTATTGCTTTAGGCTGTGTGATTAAAGGCAAGACTCCCCATTTTGATTTTATTTCTTCAGCTACAACTGATGCTATTATGCAATTATCCGTAAACTCAAAAAAACCAGTTGGCAATGGAGTCATCACATGTCTAAATACGAAACAAGCAATTATTCGTAAAAAAAAAGGTTCTGAGGCAGCACAAGCAGTTTTATCAGTTTTATCTCAAAAATGAGAACAAAATACAGTCCAAAAAATAATCCTAGAGTTATCATTATTCAGAAATTATATGGAAAATTTTTTAATGATGATGAAAAAATTAACTTTCCTAAACATAGATTTAAAAAATTTATAAAAGATATTGTTTTTGGAACTCTTGAAAGAGATGAAATTTTATCAGAAGAACTCGAAAAAAACCTGAATTTAAATTTTAAACTAAAGAAGTTAGATAAAGTATTTCAAATAATTCTCAAGTCAGCCACTTATGAATTTTTGTATAAACCAAACTTATCAATTAATATAATTATTAAAGAGTATTTGGAAGCATCTAATTTTTTTTTAGAAGATACACAAACAAAGTATCTTAATGCTTTATTGGATAATATTGCAAAGAAATTAAGACCTTAGTATGGATGAATTTGAAATTATAAAAAGATATTTCGTTTCGCTTACAAAAAATAATAAAAATTCTCTAAATTTAAATGATGATGTTTTTTTTGATAAAAAAAGAAAAATTGTTGTTTCTATGGACACATATGTAGAAGGCGTACATTTTTACAATTTTTTAAAACCTTCCTTGGTAATTAAAAAGATTATTAGATCATCGATTTCTGATTTAATTTGCAAGGGAGTAAAACCCAAATATTATTTTATATCTGGTTCAGGTAATGATAAATCATTCTCAAAAACTAATTTAAATAAAATTTCTAAGTCTTTAAAGCAAGAACAAAAAAAATACAAAATAAGTCTTTGTGGTGGTGATACAGTTTTTTCAAATAAACTGAGTTTTACTATAGTAAGTATAGGTTTTTCAAAAAATATTATATTCAGAAATAAAGCCAAAATAAATGATGATATTTATGTTACTGGTAATCTAGGCGACAGTTTTGCTGGATTACAAATTTTAAAAAAAAAATTATACATTAAAAAAGTTTTACAAAAATATTTTGTACAAAAATATTTTTTACCTTCACTATGTTTTAAATTAACAAATAAACTCTTATTTTTTGCTAATTCATCCATAGATATATCTGATGGATTATTTAATGATTTAAAAAAATTAATTAATAATCAAAAATTATCTTTCAAGTTGAATTTAAATGATATTCCAATTTCAAAACAATTGGAAACTTTAATAAAAATAAAAAAATTAAATAAAAAATTATTTATATCTAGAGGTGATGACTATCAAATTTTGTTTACTGCTAAACCATCAAAATCTGGAATCATAAAAAAATTTAGTAATACATTGGGTATTAAGATTTCAAAAATAGGTAAAATTTGTTCGCAGACTCAAAAATCTCACATAATTGATCAAAAAGGTGGAAAAATTGTCCTCAAAGATAAAGGTTATACCCATAAATTTCAAAGTTAATTATTGCCTTTTATATCTTTTTTTGTATTGTCCGGTTTTTAATATTAAAAATTACTTATTTTAACTTAATTATGAATTCATCAATAGAAACAATACTTTTATATACTATCGGAGCAGGCCTTTTATCAATTGTTTATGGATATTTTACCGGAAAAAATATTCTCAATTCAAGTGCAGGAAATTCTAAAATGCAAGATATAGCTTCAGCGATACAGATTGGTGCTAAAGCTTATTTAGCTAGACAATATAAAACAATAGCAATTGTTGGTATTGTAGTTTTGGTAATTGTTAGTATTGCTTTTAGTCCTCTTGTTGGTTTAGGTTATTTAATTGGAGCTACTTTGTCAGGAATTGCTGGATATGTTGGAATGTTAGTTTCTGTTGAAGCTAATGTTAGAACTGCAGAGGCTTCAAGAAAAGGTTTGGCAAGTGGTTTATCAGTAGCTTTTAAATCTGGTGCTGTAACTGGTATGTTAGTGGCCGGATTGGCTTTATTATCAATAGCTGTATATTATTATTTATTATTAAAATTTAATATTGATGAAAGAGAAATTGTTAATGCTTTGGTTGCATTAGGTTTTGGAGCATCATTAATATCAATTTTTGCTAGATTAGGTGGTGGAATTTTTACTAAGGGTGCTGACGTTGGTGCAGATCTAGTCGGTAAAGTTGAGGCAGGTATTCCAGAAGATGATCCAAGGAATCCAGCAGTTATAGCTGATAACGTTGGGGATAACGTTGGAGATTGCGCTGGTATGGCTGCTGATTTGTTTGAAACTTATGCGGTAACGATTGTAGCCACTATGGTTTTGTCTTCAATTTTTTTTCCAGGCGATATGTCTATGATGATTTATCCATTAACAATAGGTGGGGCATGCATTTTAACTTCAATATTAGGAACATTTTTTGTTAAACTTGGAAAAAGTAAAAATGTAATGAATGCTTTATATAAAGGTTTTGTTGTTTCTGCGATTTCATCTTTAGCAATCCTTTATCCTGTTACTGATTTTGTTTTAGGTTTAGAAAATCAATATCTGCTAGATGACAAATCATTTTCAGGTTTGAGTTTATATTACTGCGGAGTCATTGGATTAATAATTACAGGATTGTTAATATGGGTGACAGAATATTATACTGGAACCAATTACAGACCGGTAAGAAGTGTGGCTAGCTCATCTATCACAGGACACGGTACTAATGTAATCCAAGGTTTAGCAATTTCTTTAGAAGCTACTGCGATACCTGCATTAATTATTGTTGCAGGAATTTTATTAACTAATCATATTGCAGGACTTTATGGGATCGCAATTGCTGTAACCACCATGTTGGCATTAGCAGGAATGGTTGTAGCTTTAGATGCCTATGGACCAGTAACTGATAATGCAGGCGGTATAGCTGAAATGTCTAAATTACCTAACAATGTTAGGAAAACTACTGATGCATTAGACGCAGTGGGAAATACTACAAAAGCTGTTACTAAGGGTTATGCTATTGGTTCAGCTGGCTTAGGTGCTCTTGTTTTATTTGCAGCATATACTGAGGATATAAAACATTTTTCTAAAATTGCTGGTTCAAAATTAGAAGGTATTGTTGTAACTTTTGATTTATCTAACCCTTATATAGTTGTAGGTCTTTTAATTGGTGGAATGTTGCCTTATTTATTTGGATCTATGGGGATGCAAGCCGTTGGTAGGGCAGGTGGTGCCGTTGTAATTGAGGTTAGAAGACAGTTTAAAAAATATCCAGGCATAATGAAGAGAAAACAAAAACCAGACTATGCTAAATTAGTTGACTTATTAACTGTAGCAGCAATCAAAGAAATGATTATTCCCTCACTACTTCCAGTTTTATCACCCATCGTTTTATATTTTATAATTTTTGCAATCGGTGGTCAGGTCGCAGCTTTAGCTTCTGTAGGAGCTATGTTGTTAGGAGTAATAATCACAGGCTTATTCGTTGCAGTTTCAATGACAGCAGGTGGTGGAGCTTGGGATAATGCAAAAAAATTCATTGAGGATGGGAATCATGGCGGCAAGGGATCGGAAGCTCATAAGGCAGCAGTTACAGGTGACACTGTTGGTGATCCTTATAAAGATACTGCCGGACCAGCCGTTAATCCGATGATAAAAATTACAAATATAGTTGCACTTTTACTTTTAGCTGTAATTGCAGGTTAAACCAATTTTATTTAAGGTTTTTTTCTTTTACCCAAAGGATCATTTATTTTTTGTCTCATACTAGATAAAAAATCATAAATAAATGATCTTTTACTATACTTTGTCTCTGTACTAAGCTCACTAAGTTTTGCCTCATTCATTTCATTGATATCATAAAAGTTTTTTTTAATCAGTAATCCTTTATTATCAATTTCTAGAAAAAGGACATTATTTACAATTAGTTTTTCACCACCTAGTTTTAATAGTTTATCATTAGTAATTTCTCTCTCAATATATATCCATAAATCATTATCAAAAACGCTTCTACTAGAGGGTGGTCCCAATATCTCCTGAATATCATTTTTATTTGTTTCAAAAATCAATAATTTCTTCTGTTTTTTTTCAAGGTTTCTTACACCATGTTTTTTAACAACCCGATCTAAAGTGCAACTTGTTATAAAGAAAAATACTATTATTATATGTAGTATATATTTCATGAATAAAGATTATCTAAAAATCTACAATAATTTGATTAATTTAACCACAAATAAAAAATTATATTCAAATTTGATAAAACAAGATACTTTTTCAGATAGACTTTCACTATTTCTATTACATTTTGCATTTTTTCTTAAAAATTTTAAAGATAAGGAAGAAAAAAAAACTCTTCAAGAATTATATGATTTTAATTTTAGACAAATAGAATTGAGTATTAGAGAAATTGGATATGGAGACCAATCTATAAACAAAAAAATGAAAGACTATATTAATCTATTTCATTCAATAGTCTCTGACATCCATTTTTGGAAAACTGACAATCAAATTGAAAAAGAAAAAAAGCTCTTAAAGTTTTTAAAAAATTTTGGTGATATTTCAAAAATTGTTGATTATTTTGATGATTTTGATGACAAAATTTCAAAAAAAACTTTTAATTCATTCATAAAGAGTGTAAGTAACAAATAATTATGGCAGTTCCAAAACGTAAACAAACCCCATCAAGAACAGGCATGAGAAGAGCTCAAAATATGAAGTATTCACCAAAAAATATAATAGAAGATAAAAAATCTGGGGAATATAGATTATCTCATCATTTGGATTTAAAAACTGGGATGTACAAAGGTCGTCAGGTTATAGACCCGAAAGAATAAATACTTTAAAATAATTAAATGAGTGATTCAGTTAAGATTGCAATTGATGCAATGGGTGGAGATGGATCTCCAAAAAAAGTTGTTGACGGCATAATCCACAATCATAACTTAAATAAGAATAATTTTTATAAGATTTTTGGAAATAAACATGAAATAATAAAACATATAAATAACAAGATTGACAAAGATTTTTACGAAATTTTCGATACAAATGAAAATGTTAAAAGCACAGATAGTCCTTTAGAGGCAGCAAAAAGGGGGAAGGGTACTAGTATGTGGTTAGCAGTTGAAAGCGTAAAAAAAAAAGATTCTGATATAGTTATTTCTGCGGGTAATACAGGTGCACTTCTTGTAATTTCTAAACTAAATTTAAAAATGATTGAAAATATAGACAAACCTGCTTTGTCAGCATTATGGCCAAATAAAAATGGTATGAGTGTAGTTTTAGATTTAGGAGCTAACATTGAATGTAGCTCAAAAAATTTAGTTGATTTTTCTATAATGGGGGCATCGTTATACAAATCTTTGTATCCAATGGAAAATCCGAATGTTGCATTACTTAACATTGGAACAGAAGAGCTTAAGGGTAATGAAATAATAAAAGAAACCTCTCAAAAACTTAGCGAAAATAAAAATAAAAATTTTAATTTTGCAGGATATATAGAGGGTAACCAAATCATGAATGGTGAAGTAAACGTAATAGTTTCAGATGGGTTTTCAGGAAATGTGGCTCTTAAAACTGCAGAAGGAACTGCAAATTTTATAATGGATGAGCTAAGATTTGCTCTCAAAGGATCTTTAATTGCAAAAATTTCTTCCCTACTAAATTTTTCTAATTTAAAAAAATTTAAAAACAGACTGGATCCCAGATTATATAATGGAGCTATATTTATTGGATTAGATGCTCCAGTTGTGAAGAGTCATGGTGGAACTGATTATATTGGTTTTTCTAATTCTCTAGAAGTTTGCAGTAAGATTATTCAAGGAAATTTAATTGATAAAATTAAGAATAATATTTAATTTATGAGACGCAATTTAACTAAAAAAGATTTGATAAATCAAGTTTATATGCAGATAGGTTTTTCTAAAAATATTACAGAAAGTTTAATTGAAGATTTCTTTAATTTGATTGTGGATAGTTTACAAAAATCAGGAAAAATAAAGATATCGTTATTTGGCACTTTTAAAATTAGATCTAAAAAATCTCGTATTGGACGAAATCCAAAGACTAAAGAAGAAAAAAAAATTGCTGAAAGAAATGTAGTTTTGTTTAAACCATCTAAAGAATTTAAGGAAATTATTAATTTATTATAACAATGAGCAAATTTGATAATGCTTATAAAACTATAGGTGAGGTTGTGAAAATACTAAATCTTAAAACAAAAAAAGGTAGGTCGTCTCCCACTCATACAATCCGTTTTTGGGAAAAAGAATTTAAACAAATTAAACCAAAAATATTAAATGGGAGGAGAAGATATTATGATAAAGAAACTATTGAATTATTAAAAAGAATACATTTCCTTTTAAAGGAACAAGGTATGACATTAAATGGTGTTAAAAAAATTTTAGATAAAAAGGAATTTTTAAAACTTGACGAAACATTAAATCAATCTATAAAAGCTCAAGATTTGAAATTAAAGATTAAAAATATATCAAAATTAATTAATAATTTAAAAAGATAAAATGGCAAAGAAAACACATATTAAAGTAAGATTAGTCCCAGAGACTAAACCTGATAGTTCATTCTTTTACTACGTTAGAAAACCTGCTGGAGGAGAAAAAGCCAAAATAAAATTAAAAGCAAAAAAATATAATCCTGCTACACGTAAACATGAAATGTTTATTGAAAAAAAACTTCCTCCCCACAGTAAGTAATTATTTTTTCTTAAAGTTTTTCTTCTCAAAATCAATATAAGACCATATCATATTTTTCCAAATCCTGTTTGTAATCATTGGGTCTATGTTATGTTTTAAAGATTTTATTTTTATGTTCAGAAGAATCTTTTTAATTCTTTTTCTGTCGATAATTTCTTTTTTATAAATTTTTAATTTTAAGACATCTTTTACTAAATTTGTTCTTATCTTGACTAATCTCAATAATTGATTATCAAGTAGATCTAATTTATTTCTTAATTTTTTAAGTTTTTTTTTGTTATCAGGCGACATTTACGCTATTGGTATATTTCATAAATAATATATCTAACAAATATGTATAATGAATTAAATAATAAATATAGAGGTTATCTATCTTATTGGCTATTATTTATGTTTTTTCTTGTTTCCAGCATGATAGTCGTTGGAGGCTTAACAAGATTAACTGATTCTGGTTTATCAATAACTGAATGGGAATTTTTAAAAGGTTTTTTTCCACCTTTAACTAATAATGAATGGGAAGATTATTTTTACTCATATCAAAAAACTACTGAGTTTAAACTTCAAAATTTTTCTATGACTTTAAATGAGTTCAAAGTTATTTTTTGGTGGGAGTGGGGACACAGATTTCTTGGAAGGATTATTGGTTTATTATTTTTAACCCCATTAATTTATTTCAGCATAAAGATAGGTTTTAAGAATACTTACAAATACTACTTAATTTTTTTATTAATTTGTTTTCAAGGTTTTTTGGGATGGTACATGGTTGAAAGTGGCTTAGTAAATAATGTAGATGTAAGTCATTTTAGACTATCAGTACACTTGTTATTTGCTTTTATAATTCTATCATTAATTTATTGGAATTACCTAAATTTAAATGAAAATATAAAGTTTGAAAAAAAACTAAAAAATTTTTTGCCAGAGACGTTTTTATTTTTAATTTTTTTTCAAATTATTATTGGTGCTTTTGTTGCTGGAATGGATGCAGGTAAAATTTATAATTCATGGCCTCTTATGGGAAGTACTTATTTTCCTGATGATAATCAATTTTTAAATCTATTTAAGTTAACTGCTCTAAGTGAACCATCACTAGTTCAATTTATACACAGAAATTTGGCTTATTTCATACTGATTGTTTACGGAATTTTATATTTTAATATTTATAAAAATAAGATTCAAAAACTTTTTAAGGCAATAAATATTCTTGGATTAATTATTATCTTGCAAATTATATTGGGAATTTTAACAGTTATAGGCAGTGCTAATATATTGGTAGCATCCTTACACCAGTTAAGCTCAATATTTCTCGTTACATCTACTATATATTTTTTGTTTAAAAATAGATTTAATTAATTATTTTTTTTCAATAACAAACATTTCATTATTAAAGTATAAACCTTTGTTTTTATTTACAATTTCTTTGACAATTTTTTGGTAATTCTTAAATTTTTCGGCTTTCATAATTTGTTCATCAGATATTTGATTAACATAAACAGATGCATTCCACGCTGAAAATATGAGAGAAGTTGCAATTCCACCTGAAACTTCATTCGGCAAAGCTCTTAATAAATACCTAAATGTTATCTTTTTTTTGAATCTTAATTCTTTTAGCACTTCTGTTTTTGTATTCTTTTTTATATAGCTTAATATTGATTTATATAAAGTTGGAAATGGATTTTCCTTAGGCCAAATTTTCTTTATTATTTTATTTGCTGGGTCTTTTCCACACGCATGAACAATTACTAGTTTTCCTTTTTTTGCCAAGGAATTAAGCATTGGTTTTATCACAAGCTTTACCTTCTTTTCAGCAGTTATTCTTGATCTGTAGGGCTGTGATGCAATAATTAGATCGTAATAATTTTTTCCATTATTTTTTTTAGGAATAATATTTTTTAAAGTAAACTCTTGATCTTTTCTATAAATAATTATTACTGACGGTTCTTTGTAAGTTGGATTGCCTGTTTTTTGGTTTCTTTCTATTTGCCATTTTTTATTTAAAAATCCTCGATTTAATTTTCTTAATTGGTTAGCAAAATCTAAAGATGAATTTCCTTTTAATTTAACAATTTTCCAATTCATTTTTTTTTGTTTGTTAGTATTATTGGACCTGAGTGATGTTGACTCAACATAATTTAAATTTGAAATTACAAAAACAGTATTTTTATGTTCAACAAATCTATCAGGTAGTTTCTCAAGACCGAGTCTCACATCTTCCATGCTTATTTCTTTTGTTGAGATTAACAAAGGTATATTAGGCATTCTTTGGTGACATTGTCTCATAATGTTCATTAACAAAGATCCGTCTCCCATTCCCGCATCAAAAATTTTCAATGCAGGATATTTTGGTTTTAATTTTTGTACAATTGGTTTTAATACGTCTGCAATTCTATTTTTTTCATTTGTGGTAGTAACAAATAAGAGATATTTTTGTCTATTATCAAAAAATCTAAAGTTTTTTTTCATAGACAATATTAATTTTTATTTATTAGCTGGATAGTGTGTGGTTATAAATTTTTTCAAAACTTTTAAAACTCTATCTGCTTCCTCTAAAAGCATCATATGACCACAATTGTCAATTATATCTACCTGACTCCCATCAATTAAATTTGCTAGTTTTTTCCCTTCTTTAACAGGACACATTTTATCGTCGGTAGCTAGTATTGAAAGGGTGGGTATTTTTATATTTTTTGCTGCTTCAAAACCATTTTTGTAGTTATCACAAGCTCTAAAATCTACACCCAAAGTATTTTTAATTGTTCTTGTTTTTGCTAACATAGAACCAGTATTTATGTGATACAAACCTGGAACAGGATGACCTCCAAAATGTCCTGCTGGACCATGTGCCCAATCCATCATTAATTCTACAGCTTTTGGATTATTATCCTCAGCTAGTGCTAGTAATTCTGGATTCATTGGTATAGCACCAGCGCCACCCATAAGACTTAACGTTTTAATTTTCTCTGGATTTCTAGATGAGCATTCAATAGTAACAAGACAACCTTGAGAGTGACCAACTAATGAAGCCTCTTTATATCCAACAGAGTCGATTACATCACTAACCCAATCAGCCATATCTTCAATCGATTTTAAACTTTCTCCACCAGATAAACCATGACCTGGCATATCTAACGCAAGCACACTATATCCATGGAAAGCGAAGTATCTTGTTTGCAATACCCATGTCATGTGAGTCAATCCACTACCGTGGACAAAAATTATTAAAGGTTTATTTTTATCGAATGGTCTACCACCAGTAGAAGCATAAACCTCATTATTATTTACTTGAAACTTCATTGATTGGATACGAGTCTAGGTTTCCTAGCAGCTCTAAATCCATTCTCAAAATCATTCTTAATATCATCTACATCTTCAATACCTACAGATAATCTGATCATATCATGAGATAAACCAGCAAACTTTAAAGTAGCTTCATCCATTTGTGAATGAGTTGCTGACGCTGGATGAATCACCAATGTTCGAGTATCACCTACGTTTGCCAAGTGAGATGCTAACTTAACGTTATTAATAAATGCTTCACCAGCTTCTTTTCCACCTTTGATACCGAAGGCGATCATCGAGCCTTTACCATTAGGTAGTAATTTGTTTGCTAAATCATGATCAGGGTGATCTGGAACACTTGGGTGAGATACCCATGCAACACTATCATGTTCTAATAGATATTTGACCATTTTTTCTGCATTAGAGCAATGTTTTTGCATTCTAACAGATAGAGTTTCTATACCCTGTAAAACATTCCATGCATTTTGAGGGCTTAAACAAGGTCCAAAATCTCTCATACCTTCTGCTCTTGATTTCATTGTAAATGCCGTTGGTCCAAATTCTTCAGCAAAAGATAAACCATGATAACCTTCATAAGGTTTAGTCATAGTTGGAAATTTATCATTCTGCATCCAATCAAATTTTCCTCCTTCAACAATTATTCCAGCCATCGATGAACCATGTCCAGCCATCCATTTTGTTAGGGAGTGAATAACAATGTCTGCACCATGTTCAATTGGTTTACATAAATAGGGAGTTTGATAAGTTGCATCAACCATTAAGGGTATGCCAGCCTCATGAGCAATTTTGGCAATTTCAGGCATATTCATTATTTCATTTCCTGGATTTCCTACAAGCTCACCAAAAATTCCTTTAGTATTACTTTGAATTGCTTTTTTAAAACCGTCGGTGTCCCTAGGTTTAACAAAGGTTGTTTTAATACCAAATTTTGGCAATGTGAGTCTAAACAAATTTACAGTACCACCATAAAGCTGGGATGAGACAACCAAATGGTCACCAGCTTCACATAAAGTCATAACAGCTAAAAAAATTGCACTCATTCCTGAAGAAGTTGCTAGAGCCGCTGTACCACCTTCTAAAGATGCAACTCTTTCCTCTAAAACAGCAACTGTAGGATTGGATATTCTGCTATAAATATGACCACCTCTTTCTAAATTAAAAAGAGCTGCAGCATGGTCCACATCATCAAATAAGTAAGAAGTTGTTTGATAAATTGGTACTTGTCTCGACCCTGCATTTTTATGCGGTTGATATCCAGCGTGTAAACTTAAAGTGTCAAACTTATATGTTTTTGAACTAGTCTCTTTTTTTTTGTCCGTCATTTAATCTCCTTATTTGACTTTGATAAATTTTGTTAATTAAATTGAAATTAACATAAAATATCAATTATTATAGTATTTTTTGACATCTAATAAATTGACATTAATGATATTTGTAAGTATTAATCCGGCATTCATGACAAAATTTGTTAAAAAAGTAGAGATAAATAGCCAGTGGTATGAGATAGATGCCAAAAATGCGATAGTAGGAAGATTAGCCTCTCTTATTTCGATTATTTTAAGAGGCAAAAACAAAACATCTTACACACCTCATATGGATGATGGAGATTTTGTTGTTGTAAAAAACATTGAACAAATAAAATTTACTGGAAAGAAATTTAAAAATAAAAGATATTTTAGACATACCGGACACCCGGGAGGAATTAAAGAGTCTTCTCCAGAGTCCCTCCATGAAAAAAAACCAGGTGAAGTTTTAAAATTAGCAGTAAAAAGAATGCTTCCAGGAGGAGTTTTGGGAAGAAATCAGTTAACTAAATTAAAGATTTATTCAGGCAACGAACATCCTCATACCGCTCAAAATCCTACAGTAATTGAATTAGAAAAAATGAATAAAAAAAATATATTAAGAAATTAATATGGAGAATATACAAACAAATACAAAAAAAGAAAAAATTAAGTTAGATTTTAAAGAGAGTAAGTACGCAACAGGAAGAAGAAAAAAATCTATTGCTAAAGTTTGGCTTAAAAAAGGATCTGGACAAATTTTTGTTAATGGAAAATTATTTAGTGATTATTTTTCAAATGAAAATCATAAGATGCAAATTGTGAGACCCTTTGAAATTATTAATCAAGCCACTCAATATGACGTAAGGTGTAGTGTTAAAGGTGGTGGTCACACAGGACAAGCTGGCGCAATGGTTCATGGAATTTCAAAAGCTCTAGTGATGTTTGATGAAAGTTATAAATCTACATTAAAAACAGAAAAACTAACCACGCGTGACTCCAGGGCTGTTGAAAGAAAAAAACCTGGTAGAAAAAAGGCTAGAAGAAGCTTTCAATTTTCTAAAAGATAATTTTTTTTCAATATTAAACTGCTATAATATAAAATGCGTAAGCTTAAAGTTTTAATTGCTGGTTCAACAGGATATATTGGTGTCCAACTAATAAAATTATTAGTAAAACATAAAAATGTAGAAATAAGATATTTATGCGGAAACTCTTCTGTTGGAAAAAGAATATATTATTACGATAATTCTCTAAAAAAAAAGAAGTTACCAAATATAGTGAAGTTTAAAAAAGAATTTTTAAAAGATATTGATATTATATTTACAGCGCTACCTAATGGACAAGCTCAGAATATTTCAAAATTTCTTTTAAAAAAGAATACTTTGATTGATTTGGCTGCTGATTTTAGACTTCAAAAATCTTCAGAATATTCTAAATGGTATAATCAAAAACATAAGGCGCCAAAAAATATTAAAACAAGTATTTATGCTTTGCCTGAGTTAACTGGAGAGAGCGTTAAAAAATTTAAAATAATTAGTTGTCCTGGATGTTACCCTACATCAATCTTGCTCCCGTTAATTCCTATTATAAAAAAAAAAATGCTTTCTAATAATAATATAATAATTGACTCAAAATCTGGATATTCTGGAGCGGGGAGAGGAGTTCATAAGAAATTTAAAAACAGAAACCTTTACGAGTCGATAAGTGCCTATGGAATAAGTTCTCATCGGCATAATCCAGAAATTTTACAAGAACTAAAAAATTACACAAAATCTAAAATTCATATATCATTTACACCACATATTTTACCGATGTTTAGAGGAATTCTAAGTACAATTTATCTAAATTTAAAATCTGGTATTAACGAAAACAAATTGTACTCTTTTCTTAAAAAATTTTATAAAAATGAAAAATTTGTAAAAATTCTAAGAAATAATACTATGATAAGTACTAATGATGTTATAAACACAAATTTTTGTTTTATTTCAATTTGTAAAACACAAAATAAAAATCAATTTGTTATTCTTTCTGCCATAGACAATTTGATTAAAGGTGGAGCTGGTCAGGCTGTACAAAATATGAATATGAAGTTTAATTTTAAAAATGATGAAGGTTTGAAATGATTAAAAGACTTTTATTTTTGATTCTATTCCTTAATAGTTGTTCAGGTAATTCAGAAAAAGTAAATTTACAAAATGATTTTCAATTTAATAACAATTTGAGTTTTGAAGAATTCAAAACAAAACTTGATGAATATGCCATAAAAAATCCTTATCCTAATATCGATGGTTAAAATGAGTAAAACACTAAACGTTGCTATTATTGGATTAGGTCAGGTTGGTATTTATTTATATAATGAATTAAAATTAAAAAAAAAAGATATCGAAAATAAAACTGGTAGAAAGATTAAGATAGTAGCAATTTCTGCTAAAAACAAGAACAAGAAAAGAAGCTTTAAAATAGACAAAAAAATTTTTTATTCAAATCCACTTAAGATTTTAGATGAAAAAAAAATTGATATTTTGTTTGAGGTTGTCGGGTTGTCTGATGGTGTCTCCAAAAAGATTGTTGAAGGTGCGCTTAAAAAAAAGATACATGTAATTACACCTAACAAAGCTCTTGTTGCAAAACACGGTGATTACCTTGCAAATTTAGCTGAAAAAAATAAAGTTAATTTTGAGTTTGAGGCATCTGTTGCCGGAGGTATACCAATTTTAAGAACTATCAAGGAAGGTTTAGCAACAAATAAAATCAATAAAGTTTACGGAATCCTTAACGGAACTACAAACTACATCTTGTCAGAAATGGAAAATTCAAATCAATCATTTAATAAAGTTTTAAAAAAAGCACAATCTCTTGGTTATGCGGAACCAATTGATCCAAAATTAGATTTAAATGGTTTTGATGCTTTTGCTAAAGTAAGAATATTATCAGCTTTATCATTTAATAATCAAATTTCAAAAAAAAAATGTATTATGGAAGGAATAGAAAATATTGATTTAAAAGATATCAATATCGCTGGACAGCTTGGTTTACGTATCAAATTATTGGGTATATGTGAAGTTAAAAATAATAAGTTATTTGAAACTGTTCACCCATGCTTGGTAAGCAAGAAATCTTACATTGGAAACGTAAGTGGTGTTATGAATGCTGTGATTTTAGAAGGAAAACCAATAGGCGAGAGTGTTTTACAAGGGGAGGGAGCTGGTCCAGGTCCTACATCTTCTTCATTATTGTCGGATTTATTATCTATATTAAGGGGAAATATAAAAAAACCATTTGGTATAAGTTCAACAAAAAGAAAAAAAATCGAAAATTTTAATAATAATAACTATACAAACTCTCTATATTTAAGATTTGAAGTAAAAGATAAACCAGGTGTTTTGTCATCTATTACTAATAATCTAGCTAAACACAAAATTTCTATTCAAAGAATTATTCAAACACCAGACAAAAAAAATAAAAAGGCCACAATTGTTATTATTACTCATAAGACATCTGAATTAAATTCCAAAAATTGTCTTAAATTATTACAAAAAAATAAAAATATAACTAAGTATCCAATATTGATTAGACTTTATAATTAATAATGGAAATTTATATTAAAATTTTTGAAGTTATCTTCCCAGTATTTTTTGTAATTGGTATTGGTTATTATCTTGGAAAAAAAAATCCAAAGTTTGATACGAATTTTATTACTAATTTTGCAGGTAATATAGGTACGCCTGCAATGATCTTTTATACAGTAACAACTACTGGAATCACTCTAAGTGTTTTCGTACATTACTTTGTTTACGCTATAATTATGATAGCTGGTTTTGCATTTATTGGATTAATACTGCTCTTTCTACTTAAAAAAGATTTAAGTATGGAGCTACCACCACTAATACTTCCTAATACAGGCAATATGGGTGTTCCCATTTGCCTTTTTGCCTATGGGACCCAAGGATTAGGTGTTGCTTCAGCAGTAGCCTCTGTCATTATTTTATTTCACTTTACTCTAGGTGTTTTTTTGGCAAAAAAAGAATTTTCGTTTGATATTCTTGTAAAAAGTCCACCAGTATATGCAATTATTATATCTGTGCTTTTCTTATATTTTGAAATTAAAACCCCAATATTTCTAGAAAACACTACATTTTTATTAACTTATGCAACTATTTTTTTAGTTTTAATGTCACTAGGCATTGCACTAACACGATTTAAATTTTCATTAAAAAACTCAATTATAATGTCTCTTTGTCGAGTTATAATAGGACCAGTTATAGCTTACATTATTATTTACAATTTTAACTTATCAGGACTTGCTGCTGGTGTGTTGCTTATACAAAGTGCAATGCCCAGTGCTATATTAAATTATCTAGTTGGAAGTATGTATTCACCAAAAAAAGTCGTGGATAGTATTGCAAGTACAATAGTTGTATCTACTTTAATGTCTTTTATTACGATACCTTTAGTGGTATTTTTGGCATTAAGATATTTTTCTTAATGATAAAGAAAATAAGGTTTATATCTATTTTATGTTTTATATTACCTATTTTTACAGTTTTATTGTCTTATTTTTTTTCTATTAAACTTAATTACGTAAACTTTTGCGTTCCAAATATTGATGGTTGTACATCTATCTCACAAGTAGGAAGATATCCACCTGTAAATTTTTTTTTCAAAACATTTATGTTTATCTCTATTTTTTTTATCTATTTATATTGGAGGTATAATTATCTTTTGATTTCGGAAAATAAAAATTCTTTAATGTATAAGTTATCATATATTTTAGGTATCTTTTCTATATTTTTCTTTTCTTTATATATTTTTTTTCTTGGAGAAGGTGATTATTATAGATTTTTTAGACGAATAGGTATTTTTATATATATTTTTTTTACTGTTATATCTGAACTATTACTTTCAATCTCTTTTAGAACTAAATTTAACTTGTTTTCATATATTTCGATTGTTAATTTTAAATTTTATTTTAATATAATTTTATCTACTTTAGGTTTAATTCTATTACCTCTCGTTATTTATAAAGTAGTTGATTATCCAAATTTCAAAAATATAGTTTCATGGAATTATTTTTTTTTAATTAAAATTAATTTTTTAATTACTTTTTTTTGTTGGAAAAAAATATAATCTAAGTTTATTTATTTAATGAAGGCAATAATTTTTAATCTTTTAGCATGGATAGTGCTTCCCATTATGGATGGATTTGCTAAATACTTAAGTGCAGATCTTCCAGTATTACAGATTACATGGGCTAGATATTTTTTTACTGTAGTCTTCACTTTTCCAGTCATGCTTTTCTTTTTTCGGAAAAATCTTGTATGGACAGATAAACCAAAATTACAATTCATTAGAGGTTTAATTCTTTTAACAGCAAATATTTGTTTTTTTTATGCAATTTCAGTTATCTCTCTTGCAAAAGCATTAACATTAGCTTTTGTTGCTCCTTTAATTGTAACAGCTTTTTCCCCAATTTTTTTAGGAGAGAGGGTGGGATTCAGAAGATGGTCAGCGGTAATTATAGGGTTTATAGGTTCTTTAATTGTTATAAGACCTGGTTTTGTTGAAATTAATTTAGCAAGTATATCTGCCCTTGGAACAGGTGTAATGTATGGATTTTATTTAATTATCACTCGAAAACTTAGCACTTCAGACAATCCTTTATTAACTTTATTGTTAACTGGTGTAGTAGGGGCCATAATTATATCTACTGTAATGCCATTTGTGTGGGTTAAACCAAGCTTAAATCAGTGGTCTATGATGGCTGCAATAGGTATATTTGCCTGTATTGGGCATTTATTTTTAATATTATCTCTTAAATATGCAGATGCGTCCAAGTTAGCTCCATTTAGTTACTTTGAAATCATTACAAACATTATTATAGGTTATTATTTCTTCAGTGATTTCCCAGATAATTGGACTTTTTTAGGCTTATTTATTATAATATTAAGTGGTATCTACATTTCAAGAAGAGAGAACTTAGTTAAAAAAGTTAAATATTAGGTATAATTTATTTACTATATATTTAAAGTTTTACATTAAGTAATATATATAAACTATTGTATTTATTTAATTTTTTTATAATTTAATTTCATGATATTTTTAATTGTTTAACATTAAATCGATTTGATATAATCAATAAAAGTCTAAAATTTTTAAAATAACAAAAAACCTCAAATAATCCACATAAATATAACTTTTTTAATTATTATGGCTAAGAATTTCGCTTAAAATGGGGGAGGCTAAAAGCGTGGATATAGTTGAATAGAAGAGTGATGCACTAATCGAATATACCATTTAAACGCTCATAGAGCGGTCAATTTTAGTTATAGTCTCATATATGGTACAACTGAAGCGTGAATTAAATTATTTAGGAAAAAAATAGATAAAAAGGTTAAAAAGTGTTCATTTTACTAACTTTTTTAACTTAAAAAAGCTTCAAAATAGGGTTAAATAGCTGCGTTTTCAGACCTAAGTAATTTAAGCTTTTGCTTAATTCCACCTCTCCCAAAGTAGCCACCAAGGGTCCTGTCAGACCTAATTACTCTGTGACAAGGTATTTTTGGGGCATATGGATTTTTAGCACAAGCATTAGCCACAGCACGAGCTGATCTGGGGCTTTTTATGCCAATAGCCACCTGTTTGTAGGTTTTTACTTCGCCTTTTTGAATAGTTTTGAGATATTTCCAAACTTTTAATTGAAATTTAGTGCCTTTTAGTATCATCATTGAAAAAACCCCTGTTTCCTTGCACTTTTTAAGGTGCAAAGAACAGTTGTTTTGGCACGTCGTTGATGCGCTACCGCCATGCCTCCCGCTCTACATGTTCAGCGATGCTTTGCAGAGCTTTCTGCCCCTTGGAATTGTACCTCTCGGCTTTTCTCCAATCGGCCAGTTAAGAGTTGCCCCTTAATTCATTTATACATTAACAAATGTATATTTATATTAGTATCACTTTTTAATTGATTTTAAAAAAAATGAAAATTGCTGTGAATTATGGGGATAAATTAAGCTTTAAATACAAGTATAAAATAACTAATAAAAAAAACAGTCGCTAAAGTTGATAAAAAAATTGTTTCAATACTTTTTCCATGATTTTTATATTGGATATAACTTAAAATTATAAAGCCAAATGAGGTTATTAAAAACCAAACTGCAGGTATTTCTCCATCAACTGAGCTCATAATTTTTATATTTAAACTATTGACATTAAAAATCACCTATTATATAAATTCCGATAATTAATGGTTATCGGAAATACTTATGAATGAATTAATAACTGATGTTAAAAACTTAGAAATTGAGACTTTAAAGAATTTAAAAAATTCGAAAGCTTATAATACTTTGAGGGCTTATCAATCAGATTTTAGAGACTTCTCCGGTTTCTGCTCTAAAAATGGATTATCTTCAATCCCAACACAGCCAAAAATCATTGCTCTCTATATTACTCATCTCTCAAAATCATCTAAATTTAGCACTTTAAAACGCAGAATAGCCTCTATAAGTGTTATTCATAAATTAAAAGGGCATTATCTTGATACTAAACATCCAATAATTATGGAAAACTTACATGGTATCAAAAGAACTTTGGGGTCAAGACAAAAAGCCAAAAAACCATTATTAATCAATGATTTAAAATTAATAATTAAAGCAATAGATAAAGAAAAAATTAGAGATAAATCCATAATATTGTTGGGTTTCGCAGGTGGTTTTAGAAGGTCTGAGTTGGTCAATATACTTCATGAAGATATTGAATTTGTCCCTGAGGGAATAAAAATTTTAATTAAAAGATCAAAAACAGATCAATCCGGAGAAGGGATAGTTAAAGCTATCCCCTATTTTGATAATAAAGAATTTTGTCCAGTATTAACCCTTAGAGATTATATTAATAAAAAAATATCAAAAAAAAACCAAGATAAAATTTTTGAAATTTCAGATAAATCTGTAGCTCTTATAATTAAAAAATATGCACAAAAAGCTGGATTAGATTCATCAAAATACGCTGGACACAGTTTAAGATCTGGTTTTGCTACAACAGCTGCAGAATTTGGAGCTGAAGAGAGAAATATAATGGCAATGACAGGACATAAAACTACACAAATGGTTAGAAGATATATTCAAGAGGCAAATCTATTTAAAAATAACGCATTAAATAAAATAAAAATATGATAATCTTAAATTATGAAAATATTTTGTGATAGTGCTGATTATAAAATTTTTTTAAAATATAAAAAAGAAAAAATTGTTGAAGGTTTTACCACAAACCCAAGTTTGATGAGACAATCAGGAGCTAAGAGTTATAAATCATATTCAATTAAATTATTAAAAAATAGTAATAACAAACCAGTTTCATTAGAAGTTTTTTCAGACAATATTGACGAAATGTACAATCAAGGAAAAATTATAAATAATTGGGCAAAAAATGTTTATGTTAAAATACCAGTAGTAAATACAAAGGGTAAATTTACTGGAAAAATAATAAAAAAATTAAGTAACGAAAAAGTTAAATTAAATATTACTGCAGTCTATACTTTTGAACAAGTTAAGAAAATTACTAAACAACTTAATAAAAAAACAAGAGCAATTATTTCAATTTTTGCTGGACGAATGGGAGATCAGCTTAAAAACCCTATTCCAATTTTTGATAGGTCTATTAAATTTACAAGAAAATATAAAAATATTGAAATTTTATGGGCGAGCACAAGAGAAACTTACAACTATTTAGAAGCAAAAAAATTAGGTTGCCAAATTATTACAATGCCGCCAAAAATTATTGATCAAATCAAAAAATCAAATAAATCATATAATCAATTAACTCTAGATACAGTAAAGGGATTTTATAAAGACGCAAAAAAAAGTAGATTTAAGGTTTAGTTTTAAGTGAAAGATTTTTCATTTTGTGTTTCCATGTCAACTATCCCATCACGGGTAAAAAATATTAACGCTATTTTAGAAAATATTAACAACCAAACTTTAAAACCTGATAAAATATTTTTAAATGTACCTTTAAAATATAATAGATTTAAAAATGAAATTATTTCAGAGAAAGATTTAGATGATATAAGAAAAGAAAATGTTGAAATAATAAGATGTAATGATTATGGACCTGGAACTAAGATTATGGGCTCAATCGATAAAGTGCGAAATTATGACTGTGTTATATTGTTAGATGATGATCATATTTATGATAAAAATATATGTAAAATATTTCTAGAAGCATTTAAAAAAGAACCAGTTAACTATAGTTTTTACTTAAATAAAATTTTTAGTATTAAAATGGGCCAATGTGCTGATGGTTTTTTAATGAATACTAAATTACTTGATAGTATTGAAATTTTTTATGAAAAATATGTAAAAAACAACAGTAATATGTTTTTAGATGATGATTTGTGGTTAGCTATTTATCTTCAAAAAGAAAAAAAATCATCTATTAAAAATTTAATTAACATATTTAGAGGTCAAGTTAATAAAGATATCGTTTATGAACAAAATATAAATAGCAAAATAGACGGATTATATTTAACAGCACATAAAGATGGTTTTTTTTTAAATAGAAGAAAAATTCAAAAAATAGAATATATAAAATATATGATTAAAACTTTTTTTTAAGACTTAAATATAATTTCACTTCCCTTTTCAACAAAGTTAAATTTAATAATCGGCAATTTGTTAAGTCTTTTCGTCAAAGATAAATGATTCTGCTGTTTACAATACATTAATAAAAAACCACCTCCACCTGATCCTATTATTTTGCCACCAACAGCACCTGATTTTAAAGCTTCATTATAAATTTCATCAATCTTATTATTTGAAACTTTATTTGATAGTGATTTTTTTATTGACCAATATTCATTAAGAATAGTACCGATAAAATCATTACTATTATTATTTTGTATTTCGTATCTAAATGATTTTGCTAAATTATAAATTTTATTTAGATGATTTAAATTTTTGTTTAGATTTAAAATTTTATCCTTTTCAACAAAATGTGAAAATTTATTAATACCTGTATATATTAAAAATAAGTTTTTACTCAGATTTGATAATTTAGATTTATTTATTCCTAATTTTTTAACTTTAAATGATTTTCCTTTAAATTCGATTGCATTAAAACCCCCGTAAGCAGCCCAAATTTGATCTTGAGAACCACATTTTTCTTTCATTAAATTTTGCTCTATATTTATTGCAGTTTTAGCTAAAATTTCTTTATTTATTCCTTTTTTATGCAATCCTTTAAGAGATTTAATTAAACCAACACAGAAGGCGGAGCTTGTACCTAAGCCAGAATTTTTTTGTAAATCACCCTGGTAATGAATCTCTAAGCCTTGATTAATTTTTAGATAATTAAATACAGCCCTTACGGTTGGATGAATTATTTGATTATTATTTTTGACCACTTCATTTTTAGACCAAACCACACGATGTTTATACTTGAAAACATTTGGTAAAAACCTTGCAGAAACGTAACAATATTTATCTATGGTTCCACCAATAACTAAACCAGGAAATTTTTTATAATATGAAGGAAAATCAGTACCACCTCCAATAAGCGATATTCTAAAAGGTGTTTTAGAAATAATCATGATTAGATATTTTCAAATGTTTCACAAATCGAATGGAAAATAATCTTATGAGTTTCTTGAATTGATCCAGTTTTATTTGAATTAATTATAATGGATTGGTTTGCAATTTTTTCGAGCTCTCCTCCACCCTTACCTAGTAAAGCAATTATTTCTATTTTTTTAGATTTTGCTATTTTTGCTAATTTAATTAGATTTAATGATTTTTTAGTTTTTGAATTTCCTCCAGAAGTGGAAAAAATGAAAAGTACATCCCCTTTTGTAGCTAAAGTTGAGAGCTCTCGAGAGACATAACCATCAAAATTAAAATCATTCGACCATCCAGTTAATGCTGCTATATTTGAACTTAGTAAAACAAATGGTAATGGCCTTCTTTTTTTTGATGAGTATGATGCAGTTAATTCACCAACAAAATGAGATGCATCTGCAAATGAACCACCATTTCCATATACATAAATTTTATTTTTAGATTTAATCTTTTTTTTAAGAAATAATGATATTTTGTATGTTTTATCGATCAAATCAATTGGATTCATTAAAATTTTTTGTATTTCAATAAAATGTTTTTTAATTATATTTTTCATTTATCGACAATTCTTTTAATTTGTTTATCAAAAAACCCATTATCTTTATAATAAAACCTTAGCCCGATTTTTTTTGCTGCATTATAGTCTGATATACTATCACCAATAAAAAAACTATCATTTATCCTCAAATTCCATTTTTTAATAGCTTTTAATATCATTCCTGGATTAGGTTTTCTGTCTATTGAATTAATTCTATATTTCTTATTTTTTGAATATTTATAATAAGGGGAATAATATACATCATTAATTAATCCTTGATTATTTTCAAAAATTTTTTTTTTCATTTTTTCATGTATTTTATCTAATTTTTTTTCTGTAATTATTGATTTTCCTACACATGCTTGATTTGTTACAACTATTACTAGATAATTGTTTTTATTTAGAAAATTTATAGCATTACCTACACCTGGAAGTAATTTAAATTGATTAAAATTCAAAATATATCCATTTGAATTTAATTTGTTAATTACGCCGTCTCTATCTAAAAAAACTGCTCTTTGACTAATAAAATTAGAATTTTTTTTTAATAAATTTAAATTTTTTATTGACCCAATATCTATAAATTTATTGTTTGAATAAATACCTTTAATTTTTTTTCTTTTAATTAATTCATCTAATATATCATTTTCTAAAGACGTTTTTTTATTAAAAACATAATCAAAAATTTCTTTTTTAAAAAAATAAATACCTCCATTCATTAATTCAGTTTTATTATTTGAATGTTCAATAAAACCCCGATTATCTATTTTGAGATTATTCATTTTTTTATTATTTTTATAATTTTTATTATTAGTGGTAACAATTGTACCAACTGCATGTTTGAGAGAAATTTTTGATATCAAGTTAAAATTAATATCTAAAAAAGAGTCACCATTAATTAGAAAAAAATTATCTTTAATTTTATTTCTTATCTTATAAAGAGCTCCACCCGTACCTTTTTGTTTACCCTCATCGATACAAATAATACGAGATTTATGTAGTACAGTTCGATGATATTTTTTAAAAAAAAAGTTTTTTTTATAAGAGCAAAGTAGATAAATCGTATTAAATTCATAAGAAATTAATTTACTGAGCAAGATATCTAAAAATGGTTTTTTGTTTATTCTAATTAATGGTTTTGGTATTTTTTTAGTTAATTTTCCTAGTCTTTTACCTTTACCACCCACCAATATTACTAGATCAGTCATTAATTTTTAAAATTTTGATTAAATCATTTTTTACATGTGAATAATTTCTTGAATTTTTTCTTTTTATTAAGTTATTTTTTAACTTAAAATAGGTTTTACTATCATTTAAAATAAGATTTGTGAAATCAATGAATTCTTTTTTATTTTGTGCTACAAATCCTGTAATCCCATGTTCAACTCTTTCATATAATGACCCAAAACCCATGGTCACTATAGGAACACAAAGTTCTCTTGCCTCTTCAGCTGCCAAACAAAAAACTTCAGTTTTATGTCCTGGAGTAATGAAAACTCTGGAATTAACAAGATCTTCTATCAATAATTTTTTTTCACCTTTTTTTCTCAAAATAACTTGATCTTTTATATTTGTATTTGTCAATTTATAAGGGGGATTTATAAAAAGTTTAGAATGAATGCTATTTTTTTTAATTTGATGCCATGCATCCAACAAAAAATCTAAGTTTCTATCAGATTTTGTAGTGAATATAGCATTTGTAGGAGGTAATTTATTTAAATCGATTTTTGTATTTATAAAATCATTGTCAGGAGCAATTTTTAATATTTTTTTTCCATAAAAAGACGTCAGAAAACTTCTAGTTTTAAAGTGATAATCCCCTTCTAAAATCATTACAGGTTTATATTTAAAAAAAGAAATTAATTGTTTTTTTCTAATAAATTTTTCAAATGACTGTACACTATGAGACCATAAAAAATTATTTTTACAGTATATATTTTTAAAAAGATTAGCATCAGACATTGCTATAACATAGTTGACCTGCTCAGATTGATTTATTTCATTAATATTCATCCAAGATACATTATTAATGATTGATGAATTTGAGGTATTATTAAAAACTTTAATCATGAATTTATCACTTTTTGCAAGTTCACTAGAGATATTAATTAAAGTTTTTTCAGAACCTCCAATAATATTACTATTCAGATCATTTCCGTTATAGTCAAAAGAATTTTCAAGAAAATAAATTTTAATTTTACTTTTCATAATAATCAAATTCTCTTTGATATCTTTTGAAGAGATTTATCAAAATTTTTTTTTAAAACGATAAATTTATAATTATTTGGTGGAAACCACTCCTTGCATGAAATTATCTGACTTATAAAATCTTGTCTTCTGCTGAGGTTGAAGTGCATTAAAGCTAATATCGGTTTATTAAGATAATAACCCATGTGTGTAATAATACCCTCTGGACTTATAATTTTAGAGGATTTTTTTACAGCATCAAATAAATTAGACCCATCTATATCTTTTAAAAAAAAGATATTTTTTTTATTTAAATCGATCTTTTTATTGTTAATAAAATCAAATGTATTGAATCTATTAGAAAAAAAATTGTTTTTATTTTGATCATTTAATTCAGAAGAAAACAAAATGTTTTCATATTTAGTACTAAGTATTTCTAAAAACTTACAAATAGTATCAAGATCCCATTTGAGTAAATTTTCAAATAAACTACGTTTATAATGAAAATAGATAAAATTTTTTGGATAAAGAAAAGTGTGATTTATTGAAACTTCATTACTTAGATAATTTCTATCTAGGTTTGTATCAATCAAACTACTTTGAATTTCATATGATGATTTCCTTTTTTTTATATTTATTCGATCTAATTCAGCACTTTTATAAAGATATTTCTTTAAAAAAAAACTTGGTCTACTTTTATGAGATTTGATTGTTATTCCATAAAATCTAATTTTTCTAAAAAAAAAAGGTAAATAGTAATAAAAATTTTTAGGTGTTAAAATATAAACAGTTTTTACATTATTAAATAATAAATAAAAAAAGATCTCAATTTTTTCAAATATTGAGAGATTCATTGAAATTTTTTTTTTATTTATTTTTGGAAATAGAAAACTAAATTTATGATTAACATCGGATAAAAAAATATCCAAATCTTCATTATAATGTTTATTGATTATTTTATTAATAGCATTTAAAGAAACAAATAAATCACCTGTTCTATCATTTTTTAATATAAGAACCTTTTTTTTGCTCATAAGGTTAATTATTTATATCGTAGTCAACCATTTCATTAACCAAAGACTCAAAAGTTATTTTTGGTTTCCATTTAAGTTTCAATTTGGCCTGTCTGAAATCTGCTTTTAATATTACTTTGTCGTTGGGTCGAAACAATTTTTTATCTATTTTAATAAATTTTTTATAATCAAGCTTGACTCGTTTGAATGCTATTTTAATAAAATCTTTAACAGAATGAATCTTTCCAGTGCCTATAACAAAATCATCTGGTTTATTAATTTGTAACATTTTCCACATAGCATAAACATAGTCTTTAGCATGACCCCAATCTCTTTTTGAATTTATATTACCTAAAGTTATCTTTTTTAATTTACCCTTTAGTATTAGGGACAGATTTTTTGTAATTTTTCTGGATACAAAATTAACATTTCTTCTGGGTGACTCATGATTAAATAAGATTCCTGAACAAGCATGTATATTGTAAGCCTCTCTATAGTTTTTCGTTAAATAGAATCCAGCGACTTTTGAAACTCCATAAGCTGAACGTGGATTAAATTTTGTTTTTTCATTTTGAGGGGATTTTTCAACATTTCCAAATAATTCAGATGAGGCAGCAAAATAAAATTTTGTTTTTGGTGAAAATTCTTTAATTGCAGATAAGATATAATGTGTTCCATTTATGTTTGGATTTAATTTAAAAAATTCATCCTCAAATTTATAATTAATAAAACTTTGTGCGGCTAAATGATAAAATTCAGTCGGTTTAATTTTCTTAATTAAATTCTTTATTTTTGAATAACTATTTATATCTATTTTCTTAAAAAATAAATTTCTATTTAATGATTTTAAGTTTTTAAAATTATTTTTTTTTTTTGGGTTAGAAATGCCATAAACTTTATACTTTTTTTTGACTAATAGTTCGGCTAAATAAGATCCATCCTGTCCACTAATACCAGTAATAATTGCTATTTTTCCCATAATGGTTTTTTTGTTTTTTTAATATCTAATGTTTGATTAATTATATAATCAGCAATTATAGTTGAATTAAAATATTTGAAATATTTGGTTTTACCATTCTTGGCAATTAGCCTTCTTTGATTTTTGTCTTTCTTAAATTTATTTAACTTATAACTTAAATCATCAATATTTTTATAAAATATCGCCTCTTTGTCGGTAAAAAAATCATTTAAATATGTTCTTTCATTTATAAAAGTTAAAAGACCATTGCCCATTAATTGAGCTAATCTATCACTACTGTAATATTTTATAGGCTTTCCACGACTAAGATTTAAACCCATTGATGAATTGGAAACTTTTTTTAAAAAATTTTCCGCCCATATTGGTTGTGAATTGAACATCCCATAAATATCAAAAGTAATTAACTTATTTTTTTTAATTAATTTATTAATAAAAACTTCTCTATCATCAATTTTTCCTTTTTTAAGACCTCCTCTGTGTACACCATGACTCATAGCAAAAAATAAATCATTATCACAATATTTATTATAGTTACTCAACGTTTCAAATGATTTGTCACACGGGTTAGGCATATAAAAGCTATTTTTAACTTTGAAATCTAATGCACCAGGATCTGTTGTTAAAAAAGTAGCATCTAATAAATCGTTTTTGTCTAAAACTCTTCTTTTGTTATTTAGATAGTCAGGACCAAATTTACTAACTGGATCTAAAAACCATTGAGCTATTAAAACTTTATCTTTTTTAAATGTATTTAATGTTTCTTTTGAAACATTATCTGCATGTCCAAGTATTATTAAATCAGGCTTAAAATTATTATAATTATTAATAATAGAATTTTGTAGCGATTTAGAACCAGCAAAATCATTTAAGCTTTTTTTGTTGTGTAATATATCTCTATCACTTACCGTAAGTACATTATGACCTAATCTAACAAAACCATTATTTAATCTTCTACCAGTATTATAGTGTAATCTACCATCGAAACGATAATTAAAATTCGTAATATGCATGATTTTCAAAATCTTTTTTTGTTTAATATTGATTTTTTTTAATACAAATTTATCACGAATATTATCTAATAAACTTGATACATATTTATGTGTTAAAAAAAAATTTTTATAATTTTCTTTTTGTTTTTTTATTAAATATTTTTTATTATCGAGTAGTTTTGATATTTGTTTAAAGAGAGTATCTTCATCTAATTTTTTTAATATTATTGCAGATTTTGTAGTTTCAGGTAAACCTCCACGATCACTAATTATAACCGCTGACCCCCTACTTGCAGCCTCAAGACTTGTTCTTCCAAAAGGCTCATCCCATCTGGAACAAACAACTGATATGCTTACTTTTTTTAAAAAATTTAAAATAAAATCATTATTTTTAAAACCTAGATTAATTAAATTATTATGTTCAAAGTGCATTTTTTCTCTAGGTTCATCACCTATTACATATGCTTTCCAATCTTTATATTTGTCTAAAATTTTTATTATTGTTTTACCAAAAATATCAAACCCTTTAGCTGAATTTAACTTTCCAATAAAAGTAATTATTTTTTTTTTTGATTTTACATTAACATTAACTTTGCTTGCAGATTGATAACAAATTACTGATTTATTAATCATTAAATCCTTAAAACTAGATTTTAAAAAAAATCTATCTCTTGACCATTTGCTATTAAATATTAACTTATCGACATTTTTTATTAGATAACTTCTTTCATCTTCAGTTCTAGATCCATTCATAGATAATGGATCATTATGAAAATATAGAAATATTTTTTTATTATAGTTTTCTTTAATTTGTTTAATATAATTTGGTCTATTATGTATCTCTAATATTTCTGTATCTTCAACTATAGGATGTTTCAAAAAAGATTTAACATATTCTTTATTTGTACTTTGTAAAAATTTTTTTTTTGGTTTTAAGTTTATATAATTCTTATCAAGGATCTTTTTATATGATGTTGATCCAAACACTGTCGTTGAATTTTTATAAGAACTCACTTTAATAGTATCTTTGACAAATAAAGATACAGCACCAGCAATTTCTTTTGAGTAATTTTCTTTAAATGGAAGTAATATAGATATATTCATTTAGAATTATTATAAATTTCAAGTCTTTTCTTTCTATCATGTTTCAATTTATATTCATAAGACATTGCCTTATATTTTGAGAAAAATTTTCTTTTATAAATAATTATCCATTTATTTCCCTTGGTATATTTCGCACCTTTATTAGAATTATGTTTATTTAAACGATTTTTAAGGTCATTAGTATAACCAACATATGTTCTTTTTTTGACTGAAGAGACACACTTTAAAATATAAACAAAATATGTCATATTTGATGGCGGTCCCTAGGGGAATCGAACCCCTCTTTCGAGGATGAAAACCACGTGTCCTAACCGATAGACGAAGGGACCAAAAAGATGTTTTTTATTGCAAAAAATATTATTAATCAAGTCTTATTAAATTTTATATTTTGTTTTTATTATTTTTCTTACTCCCATGGACTTATGAGTAACAAATGTTTCCAATTCAAATTCATTGTTGTTTTTTTTAATTCCATCAACGATATCGCCAGAGGTAATACCTGTCGCACAAAATATTGAATCACCGGACACAATTTCGTTTAACTCATATTTTTTGTTAAAATCTTTTATACCTAAATTCCTTGCTATTTCTTTTTCCTCTATAGAGTCAAATAAAAATTTTCCCTGAAAAAAACAATTAAATGTGTCTAAAGCAGATGCGGCCAATACTCCTTCAGGGCCACCACCTATACCTAAAAAAAGATCTACATTATACTTTTCATTAGTAACTAAGAGAGCTCCAGAAACATCACCATCAGTTATTAATTTAAGCTTAACCCCAAGAGCATTTAGTTTATCAATAATTTTTTTATGTCTTGGTCTATCTAAAAGGCATACTGTAAGCATTGAGGGGCTCTTATTTTTATATTCAGATAAATTATAAATATTTTTCTTAATTGAAAAATCTAGGTCCACTACCCCTCTTTCATTTAAATTAGCTGATATTTTATCCATATAAGTTTCTGGAGCATTAAATAAATTTGATTCATTTGCGACTGCAATTACCGTTAATGCACCAGGTAAATTATTTGCAGCGAAATTAGTTCCTTCTAATGGATCAACAGCTATATCAAATTTTGGTCCTTTTCTATTTCCAAGAATTTCACCTGTATATAACATTGGTGCTTTATCTAAAGAACCTTCGCCTATCACAACTTTACCTTGCATGTCTAATTTATTAAGTTCAGTTCTCATTGCATCCACTGCTGCCTTATCCGCCGCTAATTTATCTTTTTTTCCAACTAAAAAATATGACGCAATTGCTGCTTTAGATGTAACTTTAACAAATTTTTCAAGATATTTCGCATCAATAGTCATGTAATATTTGGACTAAACTTTTCTGATTTATTAAGATTGCTTTCAAATTCTCTTAATCTTTTCCACACGGATATTAGTTCAACAATTATTGGCCAGCTTCGTACTAAATATTGAAGTGAAGTTTCTACTCTACCAAATGCTCTAATTATTTGTTGAACAAAACCCAAGGTAATTGCACCTGTTACAATAGTAGGAGCTAGAGCCAGATATGGAACTATCACCATTCCTTGGAGATAACTCCATTTTACTGCATTAAAATAAAGATAGTGAAAATACATTTTATAATGAATTCTTCTTACACCTCCATATAAATCAGTAATTTTTTCTGGCTTTGCACTGTCTTTAAAATCTTCTCCAAGAACTAATTCTTTTCTATATGCAGCTTCTTCTTTTTGAATATCATATTCTATACCTGGAAGTTTAATACCCACAGCAGCTAAAATTACCGTTCCACCAAGTGCAGATAACAGAGCAACCCAAACTAAAGCATGTTCAACTTCTCCGATCCAAGGTAGAACAGTAATACTTTTCGATAAACCCCAAAGTATTGGTGTAAAAGCAATTAATGTCATCACACTCCTTAAAAGTTCTACTCCAAGACCTTCCATTATTCTTGCAAATTTTAAAGTATCTTCTTGAACTCTTTGAGAAGCTCCTTCGATTCCAGAAGCATCATTCCATTTATCATGATAGAAATCAGCCATTGCTGTTCTCCATCGAAAGGTCCAATGGCTTGTAAAATAGTCACTCATTATTACTACAAGTATGTACACAGCAGCAATTTTTGCAAAGGTGAATAAATAAGCTATAAATTCTTTTTCAGAAACTGAATTCGGTTCAGTCAAAGCCTTTTGTAATGTATCATAAAACTCTCCAAACCATTCATTAATTCTTACATCTAACTGAACTTGATACCAAGTAGCGCATAAAATCAAAATCGTGCCACCAATACTCCAAGGGAACCATTTTCTATGAGAAAAAAATTTAAACATTTATTAATTCAAAAAGTTATCTGCATAAGATTTTTTCACAGTTTTTCTTTTCTTTGGCTCAATAATCTCATAATCAATTTTCATTTTTTTTGCATAATTTATAGCAAGTTCTTTTGTAGAAAACTCTAACCTTAGCTCATTTAATGTATCAGAAGAACTCTCCCACCCCATTAATGGATTGACCGAATTATCTTTTGTTTCGAACTCCAAAATCCATTTATCTATTTTTCCTAGACCTGACTGCATCGGACTTTTATTTGGTATATAGATTTTTGCTTTTTTCATAATTTTGGTCGGAGTGGGAGGATTTGAACCTCCGACCCTCTGGTCCCAAACCAGATGCGCTACCAGGCTGCGCTACACTCCGTGAGTTGTACTAATACAGGACTTATTTATTTTTTCAATGTATAAAGATGCGTAAAACAAAGAATTTTTAATTAGAATCTGTTATAAAAAGCTTATGATAATAAATTGTCCTTGTTGTGAAAAAAAATTTGAAGTTGATGAAAGTCTTATTCCGCACAATGGAAGATTGTTGAAGTGTGGATCTTGTGATCAGACATGGTTTTTTAATAAAAATTCATCGGATATATCACAAGATTTGATTGAAAAAAAAAAGGAATTTAAAGATGCGACTCAAAAAAAAGATCAATTTATCTATAAAGCAGCAACAAACGCTCCAAGTAATATAGGATCTGAAATTGTTAAATATCAACCAAAATTCAGTTTTTCTCTGTCAAAATTTATTTCGTATGTTGTCGTTTCTATTATAAGTTTTATTGGTTTGATAATTATTCTAGACACTTTCAAGATTTATTTTTTTAATCTTTACCCTAATTTAGAATTTTATTTGTATAGTCTATATGAAACATTGAAAGATATAGAACTTTTTATTAAAGACTTATTCTAAAATGATTAATTATATATCTAAACCTTTTAAATGGTTTTTTAAGTTGGAAGCAGCAAGTGGTCTTGTTCTATTATTTGCAGCTATTATTGCTCTAATAATCAGCAATTCAAATTTATCTGATTTATATTTTTCTACTTTAGAAAAATATATTTTTATTGGTATAAATAATATTGGATTAAAGTTATCTGTTCTTCATTGGATTAATGATGCTTTGATGGCAATATTTTTCTTTTTTGTAACTTTAGAAATCAAAAGAGAATTTTTACAAGGCGAACTTTCAGACATGAAACAAGCATTGCTTCCAATAATAGCAGCTGTTGGAGGAATGGTTGTTCCTGCTTTATTCTATATCTTTATCAATATAGGAGACCCTGAAACATTAAATGGGTGGGCAATTCCATCTGCAACAGACATAGCATTTTCTTTAGGTGTTTTGTCACTTTTAGGAAGAAGGGTCCCCTTGTCTCTCAAAGTATTTTTAACAGCTTTGGCCATTATTGATGATTTAGGAGCGATACTGATTATAGCAATATTCTATTCAGGTGACTTAAGTATTAAATATTTATCCTTAATGTTATTAGCCTTTATTATCTTATTACTAATAAACAAATTTAATATAAAAAAATTTTTGCCATATCTTGTAGTAGGAATTTTTTTATGGGACTTTACGCATAATTCTGGAATACATGCCACCATAGCTGGAGTTTTGATGGCCATGACAATCCCACATAGAAAAAAAGAAAATGATTTTTCACTTTTATTAAAAGTTGAACATGCTGTCAGTCCATATGTTGCATTTGGAATTATGCCTTTATTTGCTTTTGCTAATGCAGGAGTGTCATTAGATGGTTTAACTTTTTCATCATTATTAAACAAGGTGCCCCTTGGAATAGTCCTAGGATTGTTTGTAGGCAAACAATTAGGTGTTTTTGTTTTTTCATATTTATCAATTAAATTTAAAATTGCTAAAATGCCAAATAATGCAAACTGGTTTAATTTCTACGGTGTAGGAATTCTTACGGGAATTGGATTTACAATGAGCTTGTTTGTTGGAAATTTGGCCTTTATAGACAATATGCAATATATGGACGGAGTGAAAATAGGTGTTTTAACTGGGTCATTATTGTCAACTTTAGCTGGTTATTTTTTGATACTACTCACTCCAAATAAATAATTTAAGGATGAAGAAAATATTATTTATTAGTTTTATATCTTTTATGTTTTTTTTTAATCACAATTCAAAAGCTGAATATGAAAAAGTTTTTTTTGATCATAAAATAAAAAGTATTTCTGGTGAGGAAATCAATTTAAAAGATTTCGATAATAAAGTTATATTATTAGTTAATACAGCTAGTTATTGTGGTTTTACAAAACAATACTCTGATCTACAAAATTTATGGAGTGAATATAAATCAAAAGGATTAGTTGTATTAGGTGTTCCATCAAATTCATTTAATCAAGAAAAAAAAGATAACAAAGAAATAAAAAAATTTTGTGAGGTTAATTTTGAAATTGATTTTCCTTTGACTACTATCATTGATGTCAAAGGAACAAATGCACATGAAATTTTTAAATGGGCAAAAAAAAATCATGGAAATTCAGCTGTCCCTAAATGGAATTTCCATAAAATCTTAATAGGTAAAGATGGTAAAATTAAAGATACTTTTTCTTCATTTACAAACCCATATTCATCTAAGATAAT